>NZ_CP029684.2:1331515-1664394 GCF_004102045.2 Oenococcus sicerae
CTAGAGGCTGGCCAAACAGACCCGAACGATCCCTTACATCGATCAAGAGCTTTAAGACCAATCAATCTTAATCGTATTAAGCACTCTAAGCCAGGTGGCAGCTGGCAGGACTGGCCAAAGGATCTATTGCCAGAAGCCTATAAAAAAGAGAGTGGTCGTACTTTCGGATCTGTTTACGGAAGGCTTGAATGGGATAAGCCTTCCAGCACGATTACGACGGAATTTGTAGGCTATGGTAATGGACGATTTGGGCATCCTGATCAGAATCGGGCTTTAAGTCTTCGAGAAGGTGCAATTATCCAAACTTTTCCAAGGGATTATCAGTTCGTTGATCCTAATCAGGGTGACAACTATTCTATGTCTAAAGTGGCTTTACAAATCGGTAATGCTGTTCCGGTTAAGTTGGGACAGGTTATCGGAGAAAGTATTCAAAAACATTTAGAAGAGATTTAGCAAATGATTGAAAAAAAATATCCACTATTTATATCCCCACAAATTTTGGAACTTTTAGGACCGAGTTTGTATTCAAATGTATATAACGTATTAGCAGAGCTTATTGCAAATGCTTATGATGCAGATGCAGAAAATGTTTGGCTGGATTTTGTAGACCAATCCATTGATGTTGAGGATGATGGATCGGGCATGTCATATGAAGAAGTAACCCATAAATATTTAACGGTTGCATCCGAATCTCGTAAGACATTATCTGACTCATATACGCCTATATTTCACAGGCTAAAAATGGGTAGAAAAGGCATAGGCAAGTTAGCTGCTTTATCCGTTTCTGCCAAAGTTAAAATCATGACAGTCCAAAACAATGATAAATCAGGTTTCTTTCTTTCTCGATTGGTTCCTGAAGATGGAACTTTGACACCAATTCCTACACAAGCTATCACTTTTAATCATGTTAGCGGTCAGAATCCTCACGGAACGCGAATTGAGATGCCAAATTCTGATTATGATATACCCAAACGAAATGGAACCATAGAAAAAAATTTAGCCAAGTTTTTTCCACAGATAGAAGATAATTTCAAAGTTCATATCAACTTAAATGGGAAAGAATCTCAATTAAAGCCATTTTTAGAAAGTGTTGTTCAGGAACTGGATACTTTAACGATCTTCGATTCCTCAAATAGGGCTTCTTATCGACAAATGGCTAAAGAATTTGAGCTCAATAATTCAACGGACTTTTGTAAAACATTCCCAGCTGAAAAGCAAGCCATCAAAATGCAGAATAAAGCAAAGAAAAGAGTTAGCGTAAATCAAGAAATTAACGGCTGGATTGGTACGTACAGAACCACCCGGAATAGGAAAGCGAATCAAAGTGATTTTCCTGATAATTTTATTGCCATATATTCTAACGACAAATTGGGAAAGTTCAATATTCTTCAAGATGCCGGGATTAATAGAATTTCAGATGTTTATTTAGTTGGACAGTTTTTTGTTAATTCTTTCGAGAATACATTGCTTCCGGATATGGCGATGAGCAATAGGCAAGGCTACAAAATAGACGATCCTCGATATAAAGAAATGATAGCTTGGGCGCAGAATCAAGTCCGTTTTGTTTCTAATTTAAAGAAGAAGGTAACTGATCTTAAAAAAGCAAAGAAGGAAAAGAAAAAAAGAGCTGACCTTTTGGAGGAACAACGGCAAATTAAGGAAAATGTGAGTGAATCTCTTAATATAATTCAGCAAGCATCTCAAGAATCGTCGAAAGACCAAAAACCGTTTTTACGTCAATTAGATGAGCAGCAACTTAATAGGTTGAGTTCGGCTTTCACGAACATAGGCACAAAAAAAATCAAAATTGATCAGTCTTCAGCTTCTGGACGAAAAGTCCTCATTAGCCAAACTAAGGCAGATGACAGACTCAATTCGGTGATTTATGAGATGCTCCTATTTAATAATTTTGAGCCAGATGAGATACTTTATTCAACATGTGTAAATGCGGCCTCTCGTGTCCCGTATGGTATACATATTTATGACTATATTAGAGAATTTTTCGCTCAAAGTGCATTGCAGCATGATTTATATGTATTTTATATGGATAGCGATAATACAAAATGTTCGAGAGGTGTATCCGTAGAGACCGGAGCTGGATGGGTGACTCAAACAAAACATTTTATTATTAAGGCTGGGAAGGATGCGCCTCAGGAACCACTCGATATACGAAAACCATACTCTGAAATTAGATTCAACCACGAAAATAACGAAATTTTCTGTTCGGAAGTCGCTTTTAGTGTTTTTCTTCAAGCAATTAACGATGTTTGTTCCACCTTTGGTAAAGTTCCAAAAACTCACGATGAGAATACTGATTACTTTACGCATTCCTTAGAATGTGAAATTATGGATCAATCTGATTTTGAGGCCAAAGTCAAGGATATGGAAGTTGCTAGCGATGGAACTAAATCAACTAATTAGGGGTGTTTTTAACGAATATCCTTTACAGAAAATTGGTGAAGGAATTGAAGATAAAGGTTTAGAAATAAAATTTCATTCGGGTTTGAACGAAATTTTTGAGCAAAGTTTTTTTGGTTCTATTTTTATGAGCAAAGGATCCGTAGGCACTGGACGTTGGGCCATAATTCCGTGGATTGGACTTTTCGATAAGCGAATAAGTGTCAAGGCTAGCGAAGGGTTTGACATTGTTTATCTATTCTCAGTGGAAAAGAAAGAGATCTATTTGTCTCTTAACCAGGGTTGGGCTTTTTATTCTGAAAAATTTAAGGGTAATCAAGCTAAAAGAAATATTTTATATGTCTCAAACTTTTTAAGAAATAACCTCCATTTAGTTTCAGATAGAATGTCTGCAGATGATATTCACTTGTTAAATGACTATAGCAAGAATCCGTCTCGTCCAAAGGGATATGAGGCTGGGAACATCGTTAGCATTAAGTACGAACTTGATTCTTTGCCGCCTGACGATGCCTTGATTGATGACCTTAATGCCATGAAATCTCTCTTGTTAGAACTTGAGTCATTAATGACCAGAAGCCAAGGCAAGATTGATATTGAATCAAGCATCAACTTTTTTCTTTCTCAAGTGGATCGTTCTGTGCCAATACAAGATTTCATGACTGATTTCAAATCTTCCAATTTGACCAAAGCGGATTTGACCAATTTAAAGGATGAACAAATTGATATTCCATCTAGTGTTGCAGATATTGATGACGATACAAAATCGAATGATTCAAATTCTTCTAAAATAACAAAGACGGTTGAGAAGCAAAATATTCAAAACAAACGGAATGGTTATTTGGGTGAGCTATTTGTCCTGGAAATGGAAAGAAAGAAACTGAGAGATAGTTCGGACCCCAAGCTAACGAACCTTGCTAAGAAAGTGACACAAGTATCGGTCACTGAAGGAGATGGCAAAGGATATGATATTTTGTCCTTTGATCTTGATGGAAACGAACTATACATTGAAGTCAAGACGACCAAATCAGATCACGACAACGCTGCCTTTTATATTAGTGAAAATGAATTAAATTACTCCAAAAATCATTCCGAAGGGTATAGATTAATCCGTTTAATTGGTTTTAGTAAAAACGCATTGAAACGAGGCAAGATCCGGTATTTTTGTTTGAAGGGCGATGTCAGCCAAGTACTTAAATTAAAGCCTAGTAACTATATTGCCACGGTTTAAAGTCACTTAATTGCCAATTTAGACTATTGTTTTATTTTTTTATTATGGTATAATGCATAAGTTGGGATTTTCCCTAAAGTACTCGTGCTTAACTTCATTATCGATGTTATTTCTAATATTGTATCAAGCGTTTTTGAGGAGCTTATATGCTCAATGGGGGTAGGTATTATGAAGAATGAAAATATAACAGGTTTTTTTGTGTTTTTGGTTCCGATGGCAATTTTATTGTTGAGTACTTGTACTACATATACTGGTTATGCAAAACCGTCTCAATTGAGACGGTTTTTGTATTCCAATTGAGTAACACTCTTATCAAGAGTGTTTACACCTAAAACTACCGAGCAAATCATTATCCAGGCTGTCCGTGATCTACCAGCTACTGATTACAGATTGAAAATGATGCCCTTCGACGATCTGCAGGCATTAACAGATTTAAATGAAGCTGATCTAGTGACTGGTTTAAACAATCTTTATGATTGTGGCTTATTATTTAATGGCTATATTGATGAAGAGACTGGAAAACTGAGACGACCAGTATTGGGTATTTGTATAAATAAATTAAATGAGCTATAAGCTGTTTGGGTACCTAAGTATTCACGACAAATCTTGAAAACTCTTTAATCAATCACTAGCATTCGGAGATATCTAGGCGTTTTTTGTGTCTCAAATTATGTTGAACGCTTACAATTAAATTGGTTCACATTCACGAAGGGATAGCGGACTAATTTTTTTGGGGAGAGAAATGAAAAATAGAAAATCGATAGCTTATGTATTCGGGACATTGGCTACCATTGCACTGGTATTAGCATTCTTTTTTGTCTACCAGGCTGGACAAAAGAACGCTGCCCATGATGCTAAAAGTGATAAACCAGCAAAAATAGTTGCTAAAAAATCGAGTAGTTCTGCATCCAATAGATCATCGTCAAATGGTCCATTAACAAAAGTTGGAATGACCACAACCGCACCAGATATCGGCACTATTAAATTGATGGATATTAAAAAGTTGGATGTAGATCAAAAATACGGTCCCTTTACTATTCATTTTGGTTATGCAAAAATTTTTCAACAATTAAAAGCAAGTACCAGTCAAAAAGTTTTAGATGGATCTTCACCATATTACTTTCAACTAGATGCGAAAGTTACCAATAATGGGCAGCAGAAAGAACAGTTTTTATCAGCTGACGCTTATTTGATAACGCCAGAGGGTATGCAATATAATATCGGACAAAATGAAACAGAAACTCAATATAGCGATGGATTTTTCCAAGACGTTAATCCTCAAACCACACAACAACTTGTCCTATACGGTAAAGCCAGCCAACAGGATATTGGTAAGGTTGGAGATTTTTATTTAAATTTTGGTGCATCATATGACGATAATGGTAATCAAATAGCGCCAGATACAACGATCAAATTCAAATAATTAGTAAATTGAATTTGCGACATATTTACCACACAAGCGGCTTGAAATGTCTATTTCGGCGTATTTTTTAATATAATAAATCTTGGGGATTGGTACGGTCCTCAGAAGAATACCTCACTGTACCAACAAAGCCCACCATTCTGGTGGGCTTTGTTTTATAATGAATTCCGTAAGGGAGTGCAAACCTTTACACCCATAAAAAATTTACCCTTTCCCAGTGTCCATGACTTAATTGTGGTGGGCACTTTTTAATTCTTAGTGAGGATACAACCTTTAACCTGTGGCTGGTCAGCGGTCACAAAAAATATCCACGATAAAAAATACTAGTTGATCTCTGGGAGTTTTTTGTCTTTCTGGCTACAAAATGGCTACAAAACACGCTGGAATCCTTGATATCAGGTCAGTACTACTCCTGTTCGGGGCAAACTAAGCGTTATATCAGAAACAGTGATATAACGCTTTTTATTTGCTTAAATGTTGATATATCAACATTTATAGCTATTTATCAAGATGATCAAACTTGATTAAACCTACTAAAAAATGGTGCAGGTGGTACAAAATTGGTACATTAAAAATTATCTGTTCATTCAAACACGCGGCATTACCGGCAGGGATATTCACATTTTTGGTTATCTTTGATTTAAAAAAGTGTTTCGACTTGATTAAACGAAATAATCTATAATGGCGATAATACATCAGAAATGGAGAAAATTGATATTTCTAAAAGCCGATTAGAATCATTCAGTGATGGTGTTTTCGCCATCGTTATGACAATTATGGTCCTAGACCTCAAGGCACCAAATACAGGAAAGTGGTCTGAACTTCTCAATGATCAATTTATCCATCACATCGTCTCTTACGTTTTAAGTTTTTTGTTTGTTGCGAGTTTTTGGATCAGCCATCATACTATCATTCTGCCCGTTAAAATAGTTGATAAAAAACTGCTTTGGATGAATACTATTTTATTATTGCCAATGAGTCTTCTACCGTTAGTAACAGATTGGCATGGCGAATATCCAAAAATGGTCGCGCCAAGCGTCTGTTATATATCAATCTATGTTTTATCTGTTTTTGCATTATATATGCTGGGCAGGGTGGCTTTAAATCGCATTCAATCGGTCGATAGGAAATTTTGTCGCAAGATGAACCAGATCAGATTGTGGATTGTTTTATTTGGCTTGTGCTGTGTTTTTATGACCTTTTTCTACCCAACTATCGCTTCTTTTGCCGTTATTGGCATTTTGCTGTTTTGGCTGCTATCGTCCAATTGGCAAAAAAAGATTTTTGCTGATTAGAAATGGCATCGTTATTTAGCCTGGCTTTATGTGTTTGCTCAACGTCGATAAAAATATCTGCCGAATCGCGGCATGCAGCCTCGATAATGAAGCCGAAACATAAAAGGATCGATAGCTTCCTCTGGAAAATGTTTCTCATCAAAATAACTCAAATTCTTGAAATGATAAAATCAGTTGTTAAGAAAAGGAAAAAGATGGCCAATATATATTTTCTCTGTACTGGGAATTCAGCTAGAAGCCAAATGGCTGAAGCTTTTGGAAAAAAATATCTGAATCAGAATTGGCAAGTACAGTCTGCTGGCGTTGAAAGCCACGGTCTTAATCCTTTGGCAGTTCAGGTCATGAATGAAGCAGGTATGGACATTTCTAAGCAATATTCAAAATTAATTGATAATAGCTTTTTACAGAGCTGCCGTCTCATTGTCACTTTGTGCGGTGATGCTAGAGATCGCTGCCCGATGACACCGGCTTCAATTGAGAAAATACATTGGGATATTATTGATCCAGCTCAGACTTTGGGATCAAAAGCGGAGAAATTAGCTGTTTTTAGACAGGTCCGTGATGATATCGAAAATCGAATGATAAAACTAAGCCAAAATATCGGCGCCGTATTGTAAATAACTTTTTTATGTAAAACGAGTGTGTCGCGTGTTCTTGATTTAATCGTCTTCTTGATCATAATCACCGTGCTGTTGTTAGTATCTGTGCTGACAAGATCCCGCCAATAGTGGTTAAAACTAAAATACCTTAACGACAATCGTAGGTTAGTGGGGGTTTGAGTTAAAAATGTTTTCAGGTATTAAAAAAGCGATTGGATCACCGCTTGGCATTTTTTGGAATTAAAGAGTTGGATCTAAATGGCTGTCAAAGAAATGCATGCCTTTATTTGTAATTCGAATGTGATAATCAGGATCGTTGTTTAATTGGATTTCAATCAAATCAAGATCCTCTAGGATATTGCAGTCATTAACAAATTCGGGTGTAATCACAATATTGCTTTTCCATGAGGCGTCGTCTTTATCCACATGCTGATAGATAAAAGTAAAAGTTTTTAATGCAGAAGAAATTAGTTCTTTTTTCACACTTCTATTTTAACAAAATAATAGACAATTCTAATAAAAAGATAAATTCTGCGATCTAATCAGTATTTAATTTTGTTGAATATTAAAAAAAGAATTCCAAGAGAACCCTTTTCATTACTTTATTTTTTTATATCATCCACTTTATCTTTGATTGCATCTTTGGTATCTGCCAGCACATCTTTCGCTTTGCCTACTGCTTTTTCTATCTTGCCTTGACCTTCACGAGCCTTGTCGCCAGTTGCTTTTCCTTCAGCTTCTTTAGCAGCGCCAGTAACTTTGTCTTTTAGTGAATCTGCTTTATCTTTGAGTGACATAAGAATCTCCTTTGGGTATTTCAGCAAGCTTATACTTACTGATGACTTTATTATACCGAAAAACATTAATTGATATATAAAACTCAAATCAAACTCATTTATTCTGATTTTTTTTGCTTTTTTTTGATTTTTTTGTCAGACGCTGTTTAATTTTTTCGATGATTTGTGCTGATGCTGTTTTGACTGTGTCTTTGGTCATTGCTGCTCCTTTAAGTCAGGTAAAGTCAATCTAACGCTCTCTATTTTAGCAAGTGGATATGACAGTCACACAATTTAGATATGACAAAATAATATTAGGCTAAAAACATTTTTTGTTTTGGCCGTGAGTGACTCATCCTAATTGCCAGCCAAATTCAAAAGCAATTAACGAAAGAACGATTGAGATAAATAGATATGCGATTGAGCGTCGTTTATTTGTTTTAGCAGAAAGGCTGACTGTTTCTAAAATAAAAGTTGAAAAAGTTGTTAAACCGCCGATGATGCCGCTCCCGAGAAAACTTTTCCATTCAATTGATAATGGGATATCGAGAATGATACCCAAAATAAATGATCCTGAAATATTGATCATGATCGTTGCTAAGGAAAATGCAAATAATTTTTCAAAACGTGGATATCTAGAAATAAAGTATCTAACTTCAGCACCTAAAGCACTGCCAAAGGCTGATATGATCGTCAGCTTAAACAACATGATAACAGCTCCTGACGATAAGTCGGCCCATTAGCAGCAACAGGATGCCGAAAACGACCGAGGCAGTTAAATAACAAACTGCGTTCAGAATTTCCCGAGTGATCATCAACTCGTGCATGTCTGCGATAAAAGTCGCAAAAGTTGTAAAACTGCCAATTAAACCAGTCCCGATGATTAAAGCGAAACTGCTTGTGTCATGTTTTGTCTGAACGATGTATTCGTAGGCCATACCCATGAATAATGCGCCAACTAAATTTATTGCTAAAGTTGCCAGCGGGGCGGAATTTTTGAAGATAAGTTCGATTATTTCTCTTAATCCGCCTCCCACAAAACCGCATACAAACACAATGCTAAAATTTCTCAACATAATATAACTGTTCTCCTTAGCGAAATTGAATTAATTAGAAAAGTGTATCAATTTGTTAATTAGAGGACAAATTGATCAGTTGTTTGAAAATGAACAAAGCATCCAACTAGCTGTCAAGGATCATTAATAAAAATTTTTAATTTTACAGTGTTTCTCAAAATGATAATTAACTTGTTTTATATCAAAGATCTTGAGCTGGTATTTTTTTAATTTTAAGATATCTCATATACTGACTATCATCCATGAGTCCTAAAACATCGAATACTTGATTAAAAAAAGAATAAGGCTGATGGGGGAAACGTTCTGCGGC
The DNA here is from genome assembly GCF_004102045.2 of Oenococcus sicerae. GTDB lineage: Bacteria > Bacillota > Bacilli > Lactobacillales > Lactobacillaceae > Oenococcus > Oenococcus sicerae. The sequence continues at coordinate 1,340,641 of NZ_CP029684.2, forward strand.
AATTTCTCCTGCGATTGCTAGAATAGCAGTTCCTAAAACACATGACTCAAGGCTTTGTTCCGTTCCTAAGGCGGCCGCGATAATGCCATCGAGCATGTCGCCTGAACCGACATTTGTGGCTAACTGTTGATTGCCGTTACTTATCAAATAACTGTCAGCTCCGTCTGTGACAATATCTTCTTGGCCGGATACAACGACAAGGGCTTTTAATTGATTCGCTGCTTTTTTAGCGATTGCAAGCCTGTCTCCTTGACCATCACCAGCATCAATGCCTTTATTTTGCCAATCAACGCCCGCAATGGCAGCAACTTCGGCGATATTGCCGCGCAAAACATTTATTTTAACTTTTTTAATTAATTGATCAAAGTGTTCTGTGCGAATCGTCGAAGCAGCAATTGCCACTGGATCAACAATAACTGGTATGTGTTTTTGGTTTGCAGCTTGTCCGCTTAAAATTGATTTTTGAATAGATGAGCGGTTTGTTGTTCCCAGATTAATGACCAAAGCGCTGGAAATGTTAATTAGTTCTGAAGCTTCTCGCTCATCGTCGAACATAATTGGCGAAGCACCAATGAAATTGATCGCGTCAGCAACGTGCTGCTGAGTCACGGAATTTGAAACATTTAATACGATTGGATTAGTCTTACGAATTTTGGCGATTGAATTTGTCATAGAAGCTCTCCTTTTAGTGATTTAATCGTTTGTGCCATATTGCTGCTTTGCATAATTGCGGAGATGATGGCCACGCCAGCCAAACCTGTTTGACGAACTTGCTTAGCATTTTGCGTGGAAATACCACCGATCGCGACGATCGGTAGCGCACTTGACTGGCCTATTTTGGCAAGACGATCTATGCCAATTGGTGGATTGGCATCATTTTTGCTGCGGGTTGGAAATATAGGTCCGACGCCAAGATAAGAAACACGACTCAATCTTTGACTCTCGGCCAGTTCCTTTTCATTGCTGATTGATAATCCGATAAACATGTTGTCTGCATTAGCCGAGATTTTTTCAACTGTTATATCGCTTTGGCCCACGTGAATGCCATCTGCTTCCAGTGCTTTTGCTAATTGAAAATCGTCATCAACAATGAAGGGAATTTGATATTTTTTGACTAGATCACGAACCTTTCGTCCCATACTAACTCTGGCTGCACCTGCCAGAGATCCGTTGCCTTTTTCGCGATATTGAAAAGCACTGATGCCGGTTTGACAGGCAATTTCAATTTGTTTTAAGAACAGATCACAATCGCCGTGAACATTTTGTGTACCAGCAACTAAATAAAGATCCAGCATTTTTTCATTAAATTTCATCATGATCTCCCTGCATTGCCCAATGATTTAAAGGGCCATGGCCATGACCGACAACGATTCCTTTTTTAATAGCCATATCAACAAATTTCTTGCCGAAGCGAATGGCTTTTTCGATGCTGTATCCCTTTGCTAAGGCACTGGTGATAGCGGAAGACAGTGTGTCGCCGGTACCGTGTTTCCGCTTAGTATCATATCGATCACCTGAGAGCCAAAAATCATGACCATCAGCTAAAAGCACATAATCGGAAACTGTTTTTCCTTGTCCGTGGCCGCCTTTGATAATGACGTTTTTAGCACCCATAGCTGCAATTTTTTTGGCAGCAGTCTCGAAATCAGCTTTGCTGATAATTCGCATATTTGTTATTGCTTCAGCTTCTGGTAAATTGGGAGTCACGATATCCGCTAAGGGGATCAAGTCCTGGATGATTGTTTCGATCGCTTCTTGTGTGAGCAGACGAGTACCGCCTTTAGCTACCATTACAGGATCAACGATCAATGGTGTGATGTGGTATTGTTTAATATTCTTAACGACGCAGCGAACATGCTGGCTATCCGCTAACATGCCAGTCTTGGCTGCCTTGATATCAAAGTCAGCATAAATAGAAGCGAATTGAGCATTGATCATTTTAATTGGCATTGGTAAAACTGCTTGGACATCCAATGTGTTCTGTGCCGTGATCGCGACAAGGATGCTGCTGCTGTATACATGGCAAGCTTGCATCGTCTTGATATCTGCCTGAATACCGGCACCGCCGCCAGAATCACTGCCGGCAATGGTTAAAACTTCTGGATATTGCTGTTCGACCATTTTATGAAATCTCCTGAAGCTGTCGAATGACTTTTTTTGAAACGCCAATCCTGCTGATAGTAAGCTTCCTCCCAGAATTGCCATTCAAGTTCACAACTTTTTAAGAAAAAATCTCTTGCTTGATTCTTTTCTTTATCTGAAGATCGAGCTGCCAAACGGTCCATCCAAAGGAATATCTGATTCGCTAGCGGTTCATTACCATCGTCACTGCTTTCGCCATAAAAGTTGATCCAAGGCGTGAAGGGATTGCGCTGATTATTAGCGCCTTCACTGATCTGTTTTTTAGCAATTTCCGTGTAGGTCCATGGGCAAGGCTGAAAGGCTGCCAAAACGGTTAATAAGCTTCCTGTATCAACTGCTTGATGCATATGCGATTTGTACAGATAGGCTTTAGGCGCGGGATCGGCATGCTGTAATTTTTTATAGTCGACATCGGCAATTTGGCAAAAAACCTGATGAGGAAAACTTTCATTATTTAGAATAAAGTTGATCGCGTCAGAAAAAAATGCCATGTCTTGGCGGCTATCTAATTTAATGATGGCATTAGCGTAAATTTTAATAAATTCAGTTAAGTAGCGATAATCTTGTTCAACATAAAAAATCAAGGCTTTTTTAGCCACTTGTCCTTTGGCAATACCGGTCACAAAAGGGTGATGATAAATTTCCTCTAGGATCGGTCGGGCCATTTTTTTTAAATCATCTGAAAACATCATTCTCCTTTAGCTGTCATACTTAGGGACAAAAAAATCCTTTTCTACAAATTAGAAAAGGACATCGCTTGATTTCTCAGTGGTGCCACTTTCCTACGCTAGCTTTAACTAGATCAGGTTCGAAGGGATTGACGAGTCGTCATCTCAGCCAAAAAGGCACCCCTAGTGGACAGCTATATAATTCTTAATTGAGGTTAGCATAGTCAATCAGTGAAAAACAAGGGGGCTTCAATTATTAGACCTATTTGCCATGGTCAAACTAACTGCTAATCTTTACAATTTCAAAATACTGTGATAGCTTTAATTTTGTTCACAAGCATATAATTTAATAAATATCTGGGGTGCCTTTTTGGCTGAGATTTGACCCATTGAACCTGATCTGGTTAATACCTGCGAAGGAAGATATATTTTCTATTTTGATAGAGCTGTCTTTTAGTAGTTGGAAAAAGGCAGTTTTTTGTTTTGATGAGACCCATTCGATATTAAGCGATTATAAATTTTTAATTCAGAGGATGATACAGGATGACAGTTAAAAGAAGCTACACTTTGAGGGATATTATTTTCATTGCTTTAATCGGTATTTTTTGCGGAGCTATTTTTTTCGGCACCGACATTATTTATAATTTTTTAAAACTTGGTTTGTCTGCGCTCGGTCTTGGCCCGGTCGCTAATGATTTGCTCTTGGGACTATGGATGATCGCTGGTCCATTGGCAGCGATGGTGACGCAAAAAATCGGCGCTTCTATTTTGGCTGAAACGATCGGCGGCGCAGTTGAAGCCTTGTTAGGCGGCCAATTCGGTGCTTCAGCGATTTTATCAGGCTTTATTCAAGGTTTTGGAAACGAATTGGGTTTTGCATTTACAGGCTACAAGCGTTTCGATAAATTAGGACTGTTGTTTTCTACCATTACCAGTACGATTGTGACTTTTGCCTGGAGCTTGTTCAATGAAGGCTATGGATCGTACAAGATTGGTTTTCTATTGCTTTTAGTATTTGTTCGTTTTCTTTCGATCGGATTTTTCGCCGGTGTTGTTGTTTATTGGGTCAACAAATTAATTGAACGCTCAGGCATTACTCATCGCGACTAAATCAATTTTGAATTTGATCAGGGAGCAGTTTGCATGGATAAACTAGAAATGAATAATTTATCATTCAGATATAAAACAGCTGGGCCTTTGATTTTACAAAATGCTAATTTTGTTTTACAGAATCATACTTTTAATCTGCTGTTCGGGCCATCAGGCTGTGGAAAGTCTACTTTGTTAAAACTTTTAGCAGGTTTATATCCAGCCTACTCAGGTCATGTAACTGCCGGTAAAGTCACACTTGATGGCCAGGATCTGCAGCTTTTAAGCAAAGATAAACGGGCATCTCGATTGGCGGTTTTGTTTCAAAATCCAACTGATCAATTCGCTATGGAAACAGTTGATCAGGAATTTAAATTCACTTTAGAGAATCTGGCGATTGCACCTAGCTCAATGGATAGTATGATCATCGATGCATTGAATCAAGTTGGTATTCTGTCTCTACGTTATCGACAGTTTCAAAATTTGTCCGGTGGTGAACTGCAAAAAGTTGCACTGGCGATCGTCCTAGCTATGAATAGCGACATTATCTTATTAGACGAGCCTTTTGCTAGTGTTGATCGGCAATCGCGCCACGAAATATTAAAATTATTGAAACATCTTCAAGAAGTTGATGGCAAAACGATTTTAGTAACTGACCATGACTTAGCAGGTTACGAGAATCTGATCGATCATCTATACACTTTCGCTAATAAGACTTTGACAGCGGTTGAAAATCGGCGTGATGTTTTTCAGCACTATGCGGAAAATACAGTTGACAGAAAATTCAATTTGCCAAGTTCGACAGAGACAAGCAAGCTGCAGCTTCAAGGAGTGAGTTATCAGAATGGTCAAGATATTTTGCTGGATAGAGTAGACTTGTCGATTATCAAAGAGCATCTGACACTATTGACTGGTGCAAATGGCAGCGGTAAATCAACTTTTTTTAAAATTTTAACTGGTTTATATGATTTTCAAGGTATCGTGACCTACGAAGAGCATAATATTTTGAAAATAAAAGCTAAAGATTATGCACGCAAAGTTGCTTTAGTTTTTCAAGATGCCCAGACGCAGTATCTGCGTTTGTCGGTTCGAGAAGAGATCGATTTAAGTTTAAAATATGCGCAGTATCGGAAATTTTGGACTCCTGAATTAATTAGCAGCTATTTAACGGCATTAAATCTTCAAGGCTTAGACGAACAAATTGTGTATCAACTTTCGGGCGGTCAGAAAAAGAAACTCCAAATTTTGGAAATGCTCATTTTAGGAACCGATGTTTTGCTGATGGATGAACCATTAGCTGGGCTTGATCTTGATTCGGTTCTGACTGTGATGAAAATAATTAGTGAAGTAAGAAAACAGCAGCGGCAAACAATTATCATGATTAGTCACCAGTTGACTGCTGCGGTTAACTATTTTGATTTTCACCTGCACTTAACTAATCGGAAAATGATTTATCAGGAGACGATCTCATGAAGGCGATCAACCCGTCACTTAAATTTGTGTTTGTCATGCTGATCAGCTTAGAAATTTCTTTCACAAATATTATTACGGTCAATATTTATCTGATCATACTTGGCGGCATTTACTTACTGATGAATCGAGTTAGCTATAAAAAACTGCTTTGGCTGTTATTAATGCCTTTAATACCAGCCTTTGGTTCTTGGATGTCTTTTTATTTTAACGGCACAGGGAATTACATTCATACTGCGTGGGTGCTTTTTACACGTGTTTATGCTTACGTTTGGTTTGGTGCTGCTTTGACTTTGACGACTGATGCTTCGCAATTATTGGCTTCATTTGAACAAAATTTTCATATGCCGACAAAATTTGTCTATGGTATTTTGGGTGCTTTTAATTTTGTCCCAAGAATTTTGGAAACGATCAAGCAAGTCAAAATTGCTGCTTTGATGCGTGGCGAAACTTTACACGCTTGGTCGCCACAAATTTTTTTCAAGGCCGTGCTCATTTCTTTACGCTGGTCAGATAATCTTGCTCAAGCAATGGAATCGCATGGTTTCAGTGAAAAAACTGTCCGAACACATTATAAGAAGTATCCAGTGTCCTTAACGAGTATTTTGCTGGCTTTATTCATTTTTGCAACTATTCAATTTTTCATTTTTGGTCGTTTCGCATAGATTGACTATTTTTAGAATGATAATTAAAAATTTTGACAAACAAAAAAGCATCAGCGCCATGATGCTTTTTGTTTTACTAATACAATTGCCTATTTAATTATACGGAATCCATCTCAATTGGCGCAAGAAAATTTTTGAATTTGACGAATTAAGTTTTAAAAGATGCTCTAGCTTAAAATTGTTGCGAAAAAATTGCTTATTCACTCTTGCATGGATTTTTGTTATGTTTAAATAAAATAAATGGCTTTTAAAGGAGGCAATATTTTGCAGAGATCTATTTTAAAAGGAGAGGCAAAAAAGTTATTAACTGAACATTTCTTTTTCTTTTTTCTCGTATTTTTACCAATCTTATTATTAGAAATTGTTTCATATTTAAGTGATCCTCAGGAATCATTGCCAAACATGAGCAATTGGTTTTGGATCGGATTGGCTGCAGATATTATTTCAGGTTTTCTGTTAGACGGCGTGATGCTTTTTGCGATTGATCTTTTCAGAGCTAAAGCAGCCTTTGATAGTCCTTTCGCTAAGGCTTTTACGATCTTTTCTAAGGCGGAATATGTGATTGCAGATTTCTTGATCAGCCTCCTTTCAGGCTTCTTTATTTTTTGCTGGATGCTTTTGCTAATTGTTCCTGGTTTGATCAAGTCACTTTCTTATTCACAGGCCTTTTTCATTTATCGTGACCAGTTGGATAAAGGGGAACGGATTAGCTATTTACAAGCTATCACTGCGAGCCGCAAACTCATGGATGGCCATAAAGCCGAGTATTTTGTCATGTCTTTAAGCTTTATCGGCTGGATATTTTTATTCTCAATTCCTTTGGGGATCGCAAACGTTCAAAATGCCCCGTTACTTTTGAAAATCATTTGTGGGTTGATCGCAGTTGTCGCAACAGTCTGGTTTATAGCCTATTATCATTTAAGCTTTGCCAATTTTTACAAAACACTTGCTGCTGAGAATTCAGGCGAAACAAACGATTAGTCGCTAATATTTATTCATCATGCTATCTTTGGTCAACTGATAAATAATGATGGCCATGAAGATTTTGTCAACCATGCGGATCAATTTTTCAGTTATCAAAAACGTGCTCACAATTGTTAGTACGTTTTTTTGTTTGAAAATAGTTACAAAAAAATTGACTTTGTAACTTAAGTTAGTATAATAATCATTGTAACAAGTTACAAAAAATAAATAAATGTAACATAAGGAGTAAGAACTGATGAATGAATATAGTAAAACTGCAATTGTGACAGGCGCCTCGCGTGGTATTGGCCGGCAGATCGCCCTTACGTTAGCTCGGGATGGCTTTAATATTGTCGTGAATTACAATGGCAACGCAAAAGCGGCTGATGACGTTGTCAAGGAAATCGAGCAGCTCGATGGTTCAGTGGATGCTTTTGCTGTTCAGGCAAACGTTAGCCAAGTTGCTGACACGGCTAAATTATTCGATACAGCAATTGCGCATTTTGGTCATGTAGATGTTTTAGTTAATAATGCCGGTCTAATGATTACAGAGCCGATCAGCAAAGTGACCGAGGATAGTTTTGATAAACAGTTTCTTGTTAATGTTAAAGGGACTTATTTTATGCTGAAAAATGCCTTTGAAAAACTAGCAGATAATGGCAGTATTATCAATATTTCAACGTCTGTTAATGGCCAAATGTTTCCTACTTATAGCGTTTACGCGGGTACTAAAGGTGCTGTTGAACAATTTACACGCCAATTAGCTAAAGAATTCGGTGCGAAAAAAATCAACTTAAATGCGATAGCACCTGGACCGACCGGTACAGAACTATTCTTAAAAGGTAAGAGCCAGGCACAAATCGATGGGTTGGCTAGCATGAACGCTTTTAATCGACTTGGCACACCGGAAGATATCGCACAGGCTGTTCAGCTGCTTCTTTCACCGCAAGCAAAATGGATCAACGGCCAAACAATTCGTGTCAATGGCGGATTTATCTAAGGAGTGGCGTGATCATGACAACTATTGCATCGTATGAAGAAATAAAGAAAAACTACAATCAACTTGTTTCTGAGAAATATCAGCTTCCGGACATTTTAAAAAATGATGGTCAAATTCTTGTGCTGGATTCAGATCCAATTAAAATTACGATGGATCTTCAGAATGGCCAAGTACAGTCGATCCAAATTCATTCCTCGAAAGATGGCGACCACGCCTGGGATGAAGTTTTTGAGGGTTTTGAACAGGGCATGGGCTGGTCTTCGATGAATTTTTATAACGCTTATCGTTCAGCCGTTACTGAACATCAAACAACCGTTGGCAAAGCACATGGTATTCAAGCGATTCACGAATCACCAACCGCAAACGACTTAACAGTCACTATTTCTCGAATTTAAACAAGGTTTCTAAAAGGAGGTCGTTTGATGACGACAGAAGCAAAAATTATTTTAATTACAGGCGCTTCCAGCGGTTTTGGTGCACTGGCAGCGCGTGCATTAGCTGATGCTGGTAATATCGTTTATGCTGGTATGCGGGAAACAGCGGATCGTAACGCTGATAAGGTCCAAGCTCTCAAGGATTATGCTGAACAGCATCGTGCTAAGTTGTTTGCAATTGAAATGGATGTTAATGATCAACGGTCTGTTGATGCAGCTGTTTCAGAAATTTTATCTGATTATGGCCAAATAGATGTTCTGATTCATAATGCTGGACATATGGTCGTGGGTGCAGCTGAAGCTTTTACACCTGAACAGCTGGCTGATCTTTACAATGTTAATGTCCTCTCAACTCAGCGTGTGAATCGAGCGGTTTTGCCTCAAATGCGTGAGCGGGGAACTGGATTAGTCGTTTGGGTGTCTAGCTCAAGCGTCAAGGGAGGCACGCCGCCCTACTTAGCACCTTATTTTGCAGCTAAAGCTGGTATGGACGCTTTAGCAGTATCATACGCAGCTGAATTAGCACGTTTTGGCGTTGAAACAAGCATTATTGTGCCTGGATCCTTTACAAAAGGAACGAATCATTTCCAACATGCTGGTTTTCCGTCTGATGAGGCTGTTCAAAAAGCTTATGATGCAAAATATGCTGGTTTGATGGATCAAGTGTCAGAAAAGTTAGCTGCACTTGCGCCGGATGATATTGATCCGAAAATGGTTGCCGATGAAATTGTGCGAGTTGTCGCTTTACCAGCAGGGCAGCGTCCTTATCGAAGCCATATTGATCCAGCCGATGACGGATCAGCTGCCGTTTCAAAACTCGCTGATCAAACTCGCAAGCAGTTCTTGACGAGAATTGGTTTATCGGATTTGTTAAAAACAAGCCCAACTGCTGCAAATCATATTTTGAATTGATCATTATTTTAAAAACGACCCTGAAAGGGGTCGTTTTTGTAAAAAATGAATGAGAAAAATTACCGTTGATCATCATAATTCCGCGCAAAGAATATTTTTATCAGAAATTTTCGAAAGTGCTAAAATAACATAAGTTTTTACTGTTGAAAAGTAAGTACTAGAAATTAGGAGCTAATCACTTGTTTGCTATTATTATTGGTTTTACTATCGGTGTTGGTTTGCCTTTGCAAACGGCAGTTAATTCGCGTCTGCGCAAAGCTTTTTCTTCGCCGTTACTGTCTTCAATGACATCTTTTACAATTGGCACGATCTTTCTGGCGATCGCAACACTTTTGACAAAGTCCTCTTTAGGCGTTAGCGGCGCTTTAATTACTAGCCAGCCTTGGTGGATCTGGATCGGCGGTTTGTTCGGTGTGATTTTTTTGACCGGCAATATTATTATTTTTCCCTATTTGGGCGGCGTCCAAACGGTCATCATGCCAATTATTGGTCAAATTATTATGAGCATGCTGATTGACAACTTTGGCTGGTTTGATTCGCCGACTCATTCTCTTGGATTAGTTCGTATTATTGGTGCTGTTCTGGTCTTGATCGGTGTTTTTTTGTCTATTTCTGGTGCTCGGATCCTGGCCTTGCATCATGACAAAATGGGAAATGATGTTCGCTTTGATCAGCCGCACATACCTTTTCTTTGGCTTTGGCGGACAGTTGGAATTTTAACCGGGATGCTAAGTGCCTCACAGACTGCGATCAATGGTCATTTGGGAATTGTTCTGCATTCGGCTGTTAAAGCTTCTTTTATCTCATTTTTGGTTGGTGCAGCTGCGTTGTGGGTGATCGTGCTGTTAGTTGAACATGGCTATCATTTTGCCCCGGTACTGCATAGAAAATCACCTTCATGGATGTGGATAGGTGGTTTGATCGGTGCTGTATTTGTATTAGGAAATGCTTACTTAGTTCCTTTGATCGGAACTGGTCTGACGGTCGTCATTGTTCTGCTGGGCCAAATCGTGGGCAGTATGCTTGTTGACCAATTTGGCTGGTTTGGTGCTCAGCGAAATCCGATTGTGCTGATTAAATTGCTAGGTATTCTGGTGATGCTTTTCGGTGTTGTTCTCATCAAATTATTTTAATAAAAAACAAAAAATGTGCGCCATTCGGGGTTTCCAATAGTAAACTAGGTTTATTACAAGCGTATGGCAGAAATTTGGAGGAAATAATTTTGACTGAAAAAGGCACAGATATCGTTAAGAGAGGAATGGCCGAGATGCAAAAAGGCGGCGTCATTATGGATGTCGTCAACGCAGAACAAGCTAAAATAGCTGAAGAAGCTGGTGCGACGGCTGTGATGGCTTTGGAACGAGTTCCATCGGATATTCGCAAAGCTGGCGGTGTTGCAAGAATGGCTGATCCAGCGATTGTTGAACAAGTTCAAAATGCCGTCTCTATTCCAGTGATGGCTAAAGCACGAATCGGCCATATCGTAGAGGCTCGAGTCTTAGAATCAATGAAAGTTGATTATATCGATGAAAGTGAAGTTTTGACACCAGCTGATGATGTTTACCATATTGATAAAAAAGCATTTACGATTCCTTTTGTCTGTGGATGCCGCGATTTAGGCGAAGCGACTCGTAGAATCGGTGAGGGCGCTGCCATGCTGCGAACTAAAGGCGAGCCCGGAACTGGTAATATCGTCGAAGCGGTTCGTCATATGCGCTTAGTTAACAGTCAGGTTCATAAGCTGCTTTTAATGTCACCAGAAGAAATCATGGTATTTGCTAAAGAGTTAGGTGCACCTTATGAGATCTTGCTGCAGATCAAGAAAATTGGTCGTTTACCAGTGGTTAATTTTGCGGCTGGCGGCGTTGCAACACCTGCTGATGCGGCTTTGATGATGGAGCTTGGTGCTGATGGTGTCTTTGTTGGTTCAGGTGTCTTTAAATCTGAAAATCCAGCTAAGTTTGCCAAGGCAATTGTTGAAGCAACAACTTATTATCAAGATTATGGCAGAATTGCCGAGCTGTCTAAAGGGATCGGCGAACCGATGAAGGGGATCGATATGAGTGTGCTTGAAGCTTCTCAACACATGCAGGAACGCGGTATCTAAGAATATGACAGTTAAAATTGGTGTACTTGCTTTACAAGGCGCTGTTAGCGAGCATATGGATGCCTTAACTGACTCTGGTGCGCAGGCGGTTGCTGTTAAGCACATTGACGAATTAAATGATTTAGACGGATTGGTTTTACCTGGAGGTGAAAGTACAACGATGCGCCGGTTAATGGACAGAACTGGTTTATTTGAAGCGATTAAATCTTTTGCTGCTAGTAAAGCTATTTTTGGAACTTGTGCCGGTTTAATTTTAATGGCACAAAAAATCGAGGGTCGTCAAGGTCCGCATTTGGGTTTGCTGGATATTGATGTGAAACGTAATGCTTTTGGCCGCCAAGTAGATAGTTTTGAAGCACAATTAAAAATCGAACATGTCGCAGATGATTTTGATGGTGTCTTTATTCGTGCGCCATATATTAAAAGTGTTGGGCCGGATGTGGAAATTTTATCAACTTACGACGGTCATATTGTTGCATGTCGCCAAGAACATTTTTTGACCTGCGCTTTCCATCCGGAACTGACTGGTGATACACGCTTTCATCGTTATTTCGTTCATTTAGTCATGGAAAACAAATAATTTGATTATGAATTTAATCGTAATCAAAATAAAACTCGATTTATTATGAATCGAGTTTTTTATTTAGAATTATTTTACTTGTGTTTGCGATAGTTTTTTATGTGCTAGGACTGCATTTTGAATCGTAAAGTTTTTAATAGCACGCATATTTGTATTTTTCGGCAAATGATCCTTACTGAACCAATATACTTTGGAGACACCATTGCCGGTTACATAGACAATTTGGTTGGCTTTGGCATAGCCGACAAAAGCGTTATTACTTTTGACTACTTTGATGGTATATGAAGATATTTTGTTGCTTGTTAAAGTCGCTCCGCCATATAAGAAAGTTTTGATCTGCGGCTTGGCTGAGACTTTTTTGACAGTATTAGCAGCGTTGCCGTTTGCATAGTTGATCGTAGCATTCGCACTGTTATTGGACAGATAAACAACTGTTGCGCCCGATCTGCTGTTATCTTCGAGACTTGAGTTAAAACGAATTTTGATTTTTTGTCCACGATGATTGTAGCCGAGATAAGCGAGGCGAATTTGGCGGGGTATCAACTCACCGCCTTTATAAAGCGGTGTGACTTGATAATCCAGCCGATCGCTTTGATGCTGTGCTAACCAGCTATCTAAATGTTCTTCATAATAAAGCATACTCGATTGATTGTCAGCATCCATGCCGCTCAATGAACCACTATTCAAATAGGCTGTTTCTGGCACTAGGTTACGTGCTTCGTCGTTTTTACCGCAGAATTGATAACCAACCAAATGTCCACGATTCATAAGCCAATTTCTGCCAATACTGCCATTGTTTTCTTTGAAATAAAAATTGTAATTATGCCATCCAACTGGATTAAAAGTTAAGCTAGCTGCGCGTTTTATCTTGGGTTCATCGCTATTTTTCAACTGAATATGAGCATTAACAGCACGTCCTTGTTTATCGCGGCTTGAAAAAAGTAATTGTTCCTTGCTGCTGTATCGTAATGGGTCTTGTGAGATGCCTGTTAGTCCAGCCTGCTGACTGCTGCTGGCATATACAGCGGTCGCTTGCAAAGCAAGTGCCAAAGAAAAAACAGCAAAAGTCGTTACGATTTTTTTTATCTCGATCTTCATTTAATTATCCCGCTCTCAACAAACTATCTGAAATTATTATAAGGCGTTCCTTGCCGATGATCGTTTGTGATTTTTCGAAAAATAAGCTATTATTTGTTGACGAACTAAACTGTTTACGAGGAATAAAATGACTAAAAATGAACTCATTCTGGATTTATTTGATAATTTGCAAAAGACGGCTGCGCTGTATGATGGCTTGATAAAACAAACTGATAATTATGGAACTAAAGCAAAGCTTCATTCTTCAGAACTTAATATGATTGCGGCTGTTGCTGAATATCCAGACAGTAATTTAAACAAACTGTCCGAGTCCCTTGGTATCACTAAAGGAGCTGTATCCAAAATGGTCAAAAAGCTTGTTCAAAAAGGTTTGGTTACTAAACAATTTGCTGCTAATTCGGAAAATGAAGTTGCTGTTAACCTGACTGAAATGGGGCAAGTTGCCCAACGGAATCACAAACTTTACGAAAAAAAGCTTAACGATGAAATTTTAACAGTCTATAGCTCGCTAACAGAAAAGATGCTGGCTGAATTTTCTGAAAAGCTGCTAGAAAACCAGCAATTATTGAAGCATTTGGCTCAGGAGAATAGCAAATCATAATTGCCTTTCAACTGCTTCTTTGAAATCTGTGCTTGTCACAATAAAAGCCTGATTTATTATAATAGATCATGTAAATTAATAGATAATCATTGTTACTGGCAGAAAGTTGGCGTGTGTGATCACTTTATTTCTTTTGTTAATGCAGCGGGTCGGAACGATTCTGATTTTGGCTTTTCTGCTGGTTAATGTTCCTTTTTTTCGAAAATTGTTACCCAAACGCGAGCAAATCAGTGCCAAATTGATTTTAATTGTTATTTTTGCGTTTTTTGCGCTATTGTCGAATTTTACAGGTGTTGAAATTACGAAAAATAATAATCTTGTTTCAACGACCTTTTTGACTGGTCTGCTGCCAAGTGATTCAATCGCCAATACACGGACTTTGGTGATCACAGTCTCTGGCTTGGTTGGCGGCCCGATCGTTGGCAGCGTTGTCGGACTGATCGCTGGTGTTCATCGAGTGATTCAAGGCAATGGGTCGGATATTTTTTATATTGCAAGTTCGATCATAATCGGTTGGATCTCTGGTATGATTGGCCGTTATTATGCCAAGCGTCGTTCCTATCCTTCGGCATCTGTAACGGCTTTGACTGGTTTGGGCATGGAATTTATTCAGATGATGTTTATTTTGCTTTTTAGCTACACGGGATTTCAGCTGGTACGTTTGATTTTCTTTCCAATGATGATTTTAAACAGTTTTGGTACTTGGGTCTTTATGTCTATCATCACAGCCTACATTCATCAGGAGGACCAGCTAAAAGCTGTCCAAACACACGATATTTTAGAATTAGCCAATAAAACATTGCCCTATTTTAGTTCTGGGCTGACTGAGACTTCAGCCCAAAAAGCAGCAACGGTGATTCAACATTATACGAATTTTGATGCGATCGGTATTACTGATTCACGGAATGTTTTAGCTCATGTTGGTCCTGGGTCTGATCATCACGTGCCGCAACGCCATGTGGTCACTGACCTATCAAAAAGAGTCCTTGCTTCTGGTCACATGGAAGTTGCTCATTCCAAGGAGATGATTGGCTGTCCGGTGCCTGGATGTCCTTTAGCGGCCGCCATTGTGATTCCATTAGTTGTTGACAAAAAGGTTGCTGGCACTTTGAAAATGTATTTTACTGATTCTTCGAAATTAACTTTTGTTGAGGAACAGTTGGCAACTGGTTTGGCTTCGATCTTTTCCAGCCAGTTAGCATTAGGAATGGCCGAAGAACAGTCTAAATTAGTTCGTGATGCCGAAATAAAGTCCTTGCAAGCACAAGTGAATCCCCATTTCTTTTTCAATGCGATCAACACGATCTCAGCTTTGATGCGAACGGATACTCGCAAGGCCCATGATCTTTTGCTGCAGTTAAGCACCTATTTTCGCACTAATTTGCAAGGTGTACGTGAAACAGAAATCACATTAAAGCAAGAAGAAATGCACGTTCAAGCCTATCTTTCATTGGAACAGACTCGTTTTCCAAATAAGTATGATGTTCAGTTCTTGATCCACAGCCGTGATTCTGTGTTATTACCGCCTTTTACAATTCAAGTTTTAGTAGAAAATGCAATTCGTCATGCTTTCGCTGGTCGCAAATTGGGCAATCGTGTGACGGTCAGTGTTAGTGAAAGCGATCATTTATTGCATATTATTGTGAGCGACAACGGTTTAGGAATCCCGACTGAATTATTGCCAAAATTAGGTCATGAAGTCGTGAATTCCGAACACGGCAGCGGCACGGCTTTAGAAAATTTAAATCGTCGCTTAATTGGGCTTTATGGTGCTTCTGCCGCACTACAGATCAATAGCAGCAGCGGCGGTACTAGCGTTGGTATACTAATTCCGAGAAAGCTGGACAAGGCATGAATATTTTAGTCGTAGATGATGAGCCTTTGGCACGTGATGAATTAAGTTATCTATTGAAGCAAAATTTGCTGGTTGATGCGGTCGATCAAGCTGATTCGATTGCGACAGCCATTAGTAAGCTGTTAAAGGGAAAAATTGATGTGATATTTATTGATATTTCTTTAAATGACGAAAATGGTTTTGAACTGGCTGACGAATTAAAAAAATTGGCCCAGCCGCCTTTAATTATTTTTGCAACTGCTTTTGACAGCTTTGCTGTGAAGGCTTTTGACATTGATGCGATTGATTACATTTTAAAGCCATTTGAACAAATGCGTATCGATCAGGCCTTAGAAAAAGCTCAAATAGCTATGATCGCTTTGCAGACAAAAAAAATACCAGATAATGCTAAAACGGTATCATCGCTGCTTTCAATTACCAACGAAGACAAGACAACTGTCATCAAACAGTCTGATTTAGTGATGGCTAGCGTCGACAATAATACATTGACACTAGTTACGATGACTGGCCGCTATGAAACTCATCAAACGCTGGGCTGGCTGATCAATCGTTTAAACTCAAATAATTTCCTTCAAATTCATCGTAGTATCCTCGTCAGCATTAATGCGATCAGCCAAATCGAGCCATGGTTTAATCATACCTATCAATTGAAACTCATTACTGGTCAAGAGGTACCAGTCAGCCGATCTTTTATTAAGCATGTTAAACAAGTTTTGATGATGTAACTGTTTCTTGCTGATGGCAATAAAAATGTGGGTATTTTAGCGATCTCTCAAGGTATTTCAAGTCGATATCTGTGCTTTTGGCGCTGATAACGGCTTTTTTGCTGTTTGCTCTAATATAATAAATTTGTCACAAACTTTAATCGATTGGTTAAAAAGTGGGAGGCTAATTCTTATGATTGAAAATAAACAGACGGCATCTAAGCTTAAAGTGGTTGAAGCGAAAACAAAATCAGCACCGATTTTGGTTCAAATGGGGATCTATTCAGCTGTTTTATTTGTTTCTTGGCTAATTTCTGAATGGATGGCTTTAACATTTCCGAAATTTCCAATGCCAACGCCGGTTATTGGCTTAGTCATTTTGTATGCATTGCTGACTTTTCACGTGGTCAAGATTGAATGGGTCGATAGTTTCGGCAGCTTAATGATCAGCTTGATCGGTTTTATGTTTGTTCCTTCCGGCATCCAACTGGCGGGCACACTGGATCTTTTAAAAACAGAAGGCTGGCCGCTGATCGTTGTCATTGTTTTGTCAACTGTTATTTTGCTGGTTGTTGTTGCTTACACCACACGTTTGTTCATGTGGATTCGTGTTCACTGGTTTCATGGTGATACAGAAGTCAGCAAGGAAAATCAATAGGGGGGATGCAGATGTTAATTCCAATTTTAGCTGCAACGACAACTGTTTTTAAAGCACCAATGGCCTATTTTGTCACACCATTCTTTGGTATCTTTTTATCAGTTGCAGTTTATTTGTTAGGCCAATGGCTTTTCAAGAAGACAAAAGGGTTTTTTCTCTTTCAGCCTTTATTTGTTGGTATGGTACTAGGAGTGCTGATTCTCATGCTGCTGGCCAAGATGGTTGGCACAACAACAGCCAATTTTTACACGACAGCTTATCAGCCGGGCGGCAATATTATTTTCTGGTTCTTAAATCCAGCGACGATCGCTTTTGCCGTACCTTTGTACAAACGCAATGATATCGTCAAGAAATTCTGGTTAGAAATTTTGCTTTCGCTCGTGATCGGTTTATTTGTTTCCTTGTTTGTCATCTTAGGTGTGTCGAAATTATTTGGTCTGAACAAAGTAGGTGTCGCTTCAATGCTGCCGCAAGAAGCAACTACTGCGATCGCATTGCCTTTATCGACAGCGATCGGCGGCAATTCGGCGATTACAGCAATGGCATGTATCTTGAACGCTGTTATCATTTTCGCTTTAGGCGGCTGGCTCGTGAGATTCTTCCATTTGAATTCCGATCCAATTGGTACAGGACTTGGGTTGGGTACGGCCGGTCATACGGTCGGTTCCGCTTATGCGTTGCAACTGGGCTCAGCTCAAGGATCAATGGCTGCGATTGCAGTGGTTATCATTGGTGTTGTAGCTGATCTGGTCGTGCCAACTTTTGCCAATTTATTTATGTAAAAAATAAGAAATCTTTTAAAAACAGTCTCTTTTTGAATCATCTGAGACTGTTTTTATTTTGTCATTTCCTAGAGCCGTTTGATTTAATATAAAATTGAATTTGAAAGCTCTTTGAAAGTGTGATTTGGTTGATTATTGTTTTATTTAAGGAAAGTATTGAATTAATTATTTTTATGTTGACTGGTTTTTTGCTTGTTAAATGCCATTCTCTCAGAGAAGACCAGACCGGAGGGCTGTCAAACGTCTTGACTAAAGCAGCCTTGCCGGCAACAATTTTAATGAGCTGCCAAATACCTTTCAACTGGCGCATCGTTAGCATCATTGGTCAGTCAGCAATTGTTAGTCTCCTTTTTATGATTTTGACTTTAGTCGTTTCTCTGCTAGTGCCGCATATTTTTCACGTCCAAGGATCACTCAAATCAATTTGGATCGGCTGCTGTACCTTTTCCAATATTCTATTTATTGGTATTCCGATTATTGGGGCGATCTATGGGAAAACGGGTCTGATCACGCTTGTCACATATAATGCCTTTTCAAATCTTTTTCTCTTTACGTTTGGTCTGAAATTATACTCTGGTCAAACCCAGTTTGAGTGGCGCAAATTATTATTGACACCGGCAATTTTCGCTTCTTTTTTAGGCTTTATGCTATTTTTTGCAAAGATAAGTTTGGCTGGACCAGTTGGACAAGCGCTGACATCTTTAGGCAATATGACAGCGCCTTTGTCAATGCTGATCACAGGCGCTTTATTTGCTGGTACTGATATAAAAAAAGTTTTTCGGCGACTTGATATTTATCAATTTTGTTTCACGAGGCTCGTGCTGTTGCCGACTATTTTGGTGCCTCTTCTTAAATTAGGTATTCAAAATAAAGTCATTTTAGGTGTGATGGTGATTGCTGCAGCCATGCCTGCCGGTGCGATCAATACAGCGATGGCAGAATTATATGCTGGTCAAGGGGAACGAGCTTCTGAGTATGTTGTCAGCTCAACCGTGTTTAGTATGCTGACAATTCCATTGGTCGCTTATCTTAGTTTATTTGTTTGATAACGTTGCCATTATCATAACAGCGGCAATGTTTTAAGACCTCTGAGGGGGAAATAAAAAAAGCCCGATTTTCCAATCGGAAGCCCTTTTTATTTTTGCAAGGCCAATAATTCTTCAATATCTGGAATCATGGTTTTGGGATCTGTTTTAGGCGCGTAGCGTTTGATCACTTCACCGTTTTGGTTAACAAGAAACTTTGTGAAGTTCCATTTGATCGAATTGCCAACGACTCCGGGAGCATTATCTTTTAAATAGCCAAACAATGGCAGCTGATCTTTGCCGTTAACATCTTTGATTTCATGCATGGGGAAGGTCACGCCATAAGTCATTCGGCAAGCTTCGGCAGCGGCATGACTGGAATCAACTTCCTGTTTGAACTGGTTTGAAGGAAAACCAAGTACGATCAAACCAGAATCTTTAAACTGTTTATAAATAGCTTCTAATTCTTCAAATTGAGGTGCAAAACCGCACTTTGTGGCTGTATTGACGATCACAGCGACTTGACCCTTGTATTTGTCCAACTTGTAGCTTTCACCATTTTCTAACGTAACTTCGTAATCATAAATTGACATCGTTTTGCCTCCATCCAATTAAAAAATGAAATTAATTATCTCAAACAAGCATCAGAAAAACGCGTGCTGATCTCTCTTGGCTTGCGTCATTCCTTATGGACCATTTTACGCCTTTGGATAGTTTAATTTCACAATCTTTAGTTTTGCAATGAGCTATAGTGAGGAGCGAGGAAATTAAGTTTGTGATTTTTTTAAATGAGTTAAAGGAGTTAGTCGTTTAATGACTGAAAAAAATGTTTTTGCTGATGGCTTTATCGAGGTAAAAGGTGCACGAGAAAATAATTTAAAAAATTTAACAGTGAAAATTCCTAAATATCAAACAACTGTTTTTGTTGGATTATCAGGTGCCGGTAAATCGTCTTTAGTTTTCGACACGATCGCAGCCATGTCGCGACGAGAATTAAATGAGACTTTTGCCAGTTTTACACAACAGTATTTGCCTAAATATGGTCAGCCGCATGTAGACCAAATCAACCATTTACCGGTTGCCATTGTGATCGAGCAAAGAAAAATTGGTGAAAACGCTCGCTCAACAGTTGGTACTTATACGGGGGCCTACTCGTTATTGCGCTTGCTGTTTTCCAGAATCGGTCAGCCATTTATCGGCTATTCCGATAGTTTTTCTTTTAATATGCCCAAAGGTATGTGCCCACACTGTCAAGGACTCGGCTATGTTGATGATATTAATGAAAACTTGTTGATAGATAAAAAGCAATCGTTAAATCAAGGCGCGATCAAGTTTGTCAGCTTTGGATTAAATACATGGCGCTGGCGTCGATATGTGAATTCTGGCTTATTTGATAATGATAAAGCAATTAAGGATTATACCGATAAAGCCTGGCAGCTTTTGATGTATGCACCTCAGCAGCAGTTGAAGAATCCTGGTCCAAAGTTTCCGAAAACAGCTCTCTATGAGGGTTTGATACCGAGAATCAAGCGCTCGATCTTACACAAAAAGGAAGCGGAACACCATCAGGCGGAAATAGCAAAATTTGTCAGTCATCGTGAATGTCCTTTTTGCCATGGTTCAAGACTCAATGCGATCGTTTTGAGCAACCACATTGCCGGAAAAAATATCGCAGATCTTTGTGCACTGAACCTAAATGATCTAGATGTTTTTTTAGCTAAGATTTTCGATCCTTTAACAACTGATTTGATTCGTGAATTACGCACTAAAATTCATTCAATGGTTGATATTGGTCTGGGCTATCTATCGTTATCGCGTGGCACGAACAGCTTATCTGGCGGTGAAGCTCAGCGCATTAAAATTGCGAAATTTTTGAATAGTTCTTTATCAGATATGGTTTATATTCTCGATGAGCCCAGTGTTGGTCTGCATCCCCATGATATTGCTCTTCTTAAAAAGGGTTTATCGAGATTACGAGATAAAGGAAATACGATTTTGATCGTTGAACATAATCCTTTGATGATGGCTTTTGCCGATTATGCGATCGAATTGGGGCCGGTCGCAGGTGCTAATGGCGGCCAGATCACTTTTCAAGGCAGCTTTAAAGAATTGAGTCATTCTAAAAGTTTAACAGGCCGCTGGCTCAGACGGAGGCTCACTTTTAAAGATAAAATTCGAAAAAGCAGCAAAATGATTGAACTCACAAATCTTCATATGCATAATTTAAAAAAAATTCATGTGAAAATTCCTTTGGATCTCTTGACCGTTTTGACTGGTGTTGCCGGATCAGGGAAGAGCTCGATCCTCCAGGAATTGAAAAAGGTTTTGACGGAACCTTATATAGATTTAGCTCAAAAAGACATCGGCACAAATTTGCGCTCAACGCCGGCCACGTATTTAGGTATTTTAGATCGTATCCGCAGTCTTTTTGCTAAAACGAATCAAGTCAGTTCAAGTCTTTTTAGTTATAACGGTCTAGGTGCCTGCCCTGTATGCAAAGGCAAGGGTGTCACGATCACGAACATGGCTTTTATGGATCCTGTCGTGCAGTTTTGCGAGTCTTGTCAGGGAGAACGCTATAGCAAAAAAGCCTTAGCATACAATTACGAAGGCCGAAATATTGCCGATGTGCTTTCTTTTTCCGTTGATCAGGCTGCAAAATTCTTTTCAGCTGGTCCTATTGTTGATAGCAAGCTGGTCGAGCAGCTAACTAGCCTGCAACGGGTTGGCTTAAGTTATTTGAAATTGAATCAAACACTCACAACACTTTCGGGTGGTGAATTGCAGCGCATCAAACTCGCTTCCCAGCTGAATCAGAAGGGAACTATTTTCCTGCTTGATGAGCCGACTAGTGGTTTGCACATGCAGGATATTTTCAAACAGATCAAGTTGATCAATCAGCTAGTTGATGCGGGTAATGGTGTTATCGTCATTGAACATAACCAGGCAGTCATTAGTCAAGCTGATTATTTGATCGACGTTGGTCCTGGTGCGGGTATGTTTGGTGGCCGGATTCTCTACAGTGGTCTGCCAGCAGGAATCATTGATTGTGCAGATTCTGTGACAGGTCAAGCTCTAAAAAAGGCACTTGCGATCCCTCAATGAGCTTGCTTGTTTAATAATTTTTCTTGTAATCGTGCTAATTTCTCAGTAATGTAAACAGGATATTTATTCGGATTAGTTAATCTTAGTGTTTCTTCCGGCAATTCCTGTACCGCTGCTTGAGACTGTTTTTGGATCGCCATGACTGATGGCGAGGTATAAACGACTTTGCCATTGATGAAAATATCTGTTTGCAAGGGCATTGAATCGAAATTGGATAAGGTGATTTTTTGTTTCGTATCAAGTGGATCGGCGGATCGAACCAGCATTTCAGTTGTTAATTGTTCATTTTTTAGGGCGATTACATCGGCAAATGCTTGATGGCTGTTTTTATTGTACAAGCGATATAAACTTTTGATTCCTGGCAAGGTGACTTTTTCACGGCTGTCGCTAATTTTAATTTTGGCAACTGTTTGACCGAGATGTTTCACAGCTACAAGCTTATAAACGCCGCTTAAAACAGGGTCGCTAGCGCTTGTAATAAGGTCCTCGCCAACACCAAAATTATCAATTGGTGCTTTTTGGTTTAATAGCAAAGATTGAATCGTAGCTTCATTCAGCGCATTAGAAGCTGTGATCTTGGCATTGGGGAAACCAGCATCATCCAATTGCTTTCTAGCTAATTTGGCCAAGTGTGAAATATCACCGGAATCAATTCTAATACCGACTGGCTGGTGGCCTTTTGCTACCAATTCTTTAAAGACTTTGATTGCGTTGGGTACACCGGAATTGATCACGTCATAGGTATCAACAAGTAAAGCTGAATTGTCAGGATATAATTCGGCCCATTTTTCAAAGGCCGTTAATTCATCAGGAAAGGCTTCGATCCAGCTGTGCGCCATTGTACCAGCTGAAGCAATACCAAACTTTTCAGCTGTCAGTAAATTAGAGGTACTGGCACAACCACCGATGACTGCAGCTCGTGCACCAAGGGTGGCTGCCGATGGTCCTTGGGCGCGCCGAGCACCAAATTCCATGATCGGTCGGCCTTGAGCGGCATAGCAGATACGCCGCGCTTTGGTGGCGATCAGCGATTGATGATTAATAATATTCAGTAAAATCGTTTCAAACAACTGGGTTTGAATTAAAGGACCGCTGATCGTTAACAGCGGTTCACGTGGAAAGACTGGTGTTCCTTCAGGAATAGCTGAAAGATCACCAGAAAAATGAAAGTTTTCTAGGAAAGTCAAAAAATCATCCGTAAAGAGCTTTAGACTTTGCAGATATGCGAGATCTTCTTGGCTGAAGTGAAAATCAGAAATGACTTCAATCGCCTGGGCTAGACCGGCCGTGACAACAAAGCTGCCATTATCAGGAACGCGACGAAAAAAAATGTCGAAAACGCCAACTTCTTTTGGCAGGACTTGCTGATAGCCGTTTGCCATGGACAATTCGTAAAGATCGGTGATCATGGATAGATTCATTTTTAAGCTTCTTTCAATACGGAATTTTGATAAGCCGATCAATTCACAAGAAATGTCGATCTATAAAACGGCTTCTTACGCAACAAGTATAGTATCTCAATTATTGGGCTGTCAATTGAATTCTTTTCAAAAAAAACATGCAATTAAGCATGATCTTTTTTAATAAACTTGACCCTTGTAAGGTGCATAAACAATTTGATCGAAATCAAAATTTTTCAAGTCATCGATCGTGATAACTTTTGTTGCACCCATGGCCGGCATTAAATTCACGGCTTGTTTAACACCGCTCGGTACGATTAACAGGGTTGGTTTGTGAATCGCGTAAGCATAACCAAGTTCCCAAGCGATCCCTTCATCAGGCTGATCAGGCAAATACATGGCGGCGATCAGATCACTTGTGTTAATGCCGTTTACATCGCCGTTAAAGGTGGCTAATTGCCATTCTGTATCCTCCAGCAGTTCGGGATGATCAGGGATAGCAAGTCCTTTATATTGATGATCGAGCGGATAAAAAGAGTGCTGCCAGTCAACTGTCTTGTTTTGTTCGATCAAACTGATGCCTTGTTTCATGTAAGCAGTTTGACTATCGCTAAACCAAGAACAGGCAAAATAAACTTTGTTCATATGATAAATCAGCCTTTCATTTCAAAGTAGCAGCACTAATTATACAACGTTGAATTCTTTATCAAATAATTTTGCGCTTGAAAAGATCTGTTTATTCGGTAATTTTAACGTCATACTATTTTGTTAAACTAACAGCATTATAGGGTTTTAGGAGGCTGTATTATGACTAAAAGTTATCGTTGGGCCATCGTTGGTCTAGGTGGGATCGCACACAGATTTGCGGCAAATTTTGCCAATAACGATCAGGAATTATATGCCGTTTGCTCGCGTTCTTTGGACAAAGCAAAACAGTTTGCCAAACAATTTTCTGCTGAAAAAGCATACGATAACTTAACAGATCTGCTCGTTGATCCGAAAGTCGATATTGTCTATGTCGCAACACCGCATAATTTTCATATTGACACGATTTTACCAGCACTTTTAGCAGGTAAACATGTTTTAAGTGAAAAAGCGATCACAATGACCAGTGCTCAGTTAATGGAAGCAAAAAAATTAGCTCAGCAGCAGCAACTGGTTTTAGCTGAGGCGATGACGATTTATCATATGCCGCTATATACGAAACTGCATGAGTTTGCTGACGAACATCAGCTAGGCAGACTAAAAATGGTCCAGGCCAGCTTTGGCAGCTATAAAGAAGCTGATCCGACAAATCGTTTCTTTGATCCGAATCTAGCTGGCGGCGCTCTGCTTGATATTGGTGTTTATGCTTTGGCTTTTGTCCGCGAATTTTTGCAGGGCCGTCCGCAATTGACCGGCACGAGTATGCACCGTTTTAGCAGCGGCGTTGATGAAAGTTCAACACTTAGTCTACGCACGGACAAAGATGAATTTGCCACAATTTCACTTACTTTTCGGGCCAAAATGCCAAAAATGGGTATCGTTGCGTATGAAAAAGGCTATTTTACCGTTTTAGAATATCCACGTGCCAGTCAGGCAACATTTACGGCTTTTGATGGCAGCGGCCAGCTGATCAGTGCTGGAGAGTCCGACGATGCGATGAAATATGAGATAACTGACATGACGCAGATGATCGAAGGCAAAACAAATAATAGTTTAATTAAGACCAGCGATGTAATGGCAATTATGACGCAAGCGCGTCAGCAGTGGGATTATCGTTATCCATTTGAAAACTAACGCATTGCTTAAGGAATTTACAGATCCGGAAATGGCCCAGATAATTTGAGGTAAATATGAAATTTGTTATTGCACCGGATTCATTTAAAGGCAGCTTAACTGCTCGCCAGGCTGCAAATGCTATTCACGAAGGCTTGCTGCGCGTTTTCCCAGATGCTGATTATGTCTTAATTCCGATGGCTGATGGTGGCGAGGGGACTGTCCAATCGTTAGTTGACGCCACGCATGGGCAATTTTTGACGATGGACGTTTTAGATCCTTTTAAACGTCCGACTGATGCACGTTATGGCTTACTTGGCAATCGCAATACTGCTGTGATCGAAATGGCCGCTGCTAGCGGTATCCAATTCATGAGTGAACAAACAGATCCTATGACCGCGACGACTTATGGAACAGGTCAACTGATTTTTGATGCCATTCATCGCGGCGTTGACGAAATCATTCTGGGTATCGGCGGTAGCGCTACAACTGATGGCGGCGAGGGGATGGCTGAAGCTCTTGGTGTCCGTCTTTTAAACGCTGATGGCCAGCCGATAAAGTCCGGTGGCGGCGGTTTGGCGTCGCTTGCTCACATTGATATGTCTCAAGTTGATCCCTTACTATTGAAAAGCCATATTCGTATTGCTTCTGACGTTGTTAATCCACTAGTCGGTCCCAAAGGATCGGCTGTTGTTTTCGGACCGCAAAAAGGCGCCACGCCGGCTATGATCAAAACACTTGATGCTAATTTAAGGCATTTTGCAGATGTGATCAAACATGATTTAGGCAAATCTCTAGCAGATTACCCTGGTGCCGGCGCTGCAGGGGGCTTAGGAGCTGGTTTATTAGCTTTTACGAATGCTAGTATGGCCAAAGGGATCGAAATTGTGGTTGAGATGACTGATTTAAAAGCCCGCACGCAAGATGCTGAGTATTTAATTACCGGTGAAGGCGCAATTGATTTTCAGACACAATATGGCAAAACACCAATTGGAACGGCTCAGGCTGCTAAAACTGTCGATCCCAATGTTACCGTGATCGCACTTGCTGGTAATGTCGGCGCTGGTATTGATCAGCTTTATGATTTAGGGATTGACGCGATTTTTGGCATTTTACCGGCTGTCGTTACTTTGCCAAAGGCAATTGAGCGAGGAGCTGATAATTTAACACAGACAGCAGAAAATGTTGCTCGTTTGATCAAACGAGATGGTTATCGCCATTAGCCGCCAGCCCTTCTTCGAGAAAACGAATCATAAAATCCGATTCAGAGTCAAGATCAATTTGATGTCCTGGCATGATGATCAGCTTAGTTAGAAAAGTGAACATTGTGCCGGCCAGAAAAGTCAGTATTTTATCCGCCGGCCAACCAATTATCAGATTTTGTTTTTGCATTTTTTTAATTTGCGGGAAAACGATTTCTGAGATAGCTTGACCAATACGGTCACGTAAAATAACCAGCATTTCTGAATTAGTCAAAGCTTGTGACCAGACAATTTTCAGAACTTGTCGGTTTTCATAAATAAAATGAATGCGATCAGTCACAATAGCTGTCAAGAAATCATGCAAGTTAGTGTACTTCGTTTCAAATGCCTGACCAGTGAATTGTGAAATTGCTTGTGGGAAGACATCTTTTAAAATCGGTGTGAGAACAGCTGCCAGCAGGTCATCTTTTGTTTTAAAACGTCGATAAACAGTTCCTTGAGCCACCTGGGCTGCATTAGCAATATCTTCTGTTGTTGTTTTATCGAAACCTTTTTCGGCAAACAAATTGAGACTTGCTGCAAGGATTCGCTGCTGTTTGGGTGGTAAATCAGCCATTTTATGAATCATTTGGCCAAATAAATCGTTTAGATCAGCTTCTTTTATCATATTAAACCCTCCGATAACGGCGCATACCGCGGATATTTAAAATAATAAAGACTAGTGCAAACAGTCCTAAAATGGTTAGATCAAAGCTGATATCTGAAAACTGGTAGTCTTTTTCGATCACACCAGTCAAAGCATTCCCGGCGTAATATAACGGCATCACGTGTGCGACCCATTGCAGCCAGACGGCCATATTATCGATTGGGATCAGACCTGAGAAAAAGACTTGTGGGATCACGACGATTGGGATGAACTGAATCATTTGAAATTCACTGCTGGCAAAAGTTGATACGAAAATACCCATTGATAGTGCGACCAAAGCGACAACGATGTTGACTAATACAACTAGCCAAATAGATCCCAAAACCGTCACGTTCAATACATAAATTGCGTAAAACACAATAATTAGTGTTTGAATGATTGCAAATATACCATAACCAATCAGATAACCGCTGATGATCTCACCACGTTTAACAGGCGTTGCCAACAGGCGGTTTAAGGTACCAGTTGTGCGCTCAGTCAATAAGGAGATGCCGGAAATTAGAAAGACGAAGAAAAAGACGAAGAAACCCATTAAGATCGGCAGAAATGTTTCAAAAAAAGTTGAACCGCTGCTCCCGTATAGATATTTGTTTACAATTTGATATTTTGGAATTGTTGATGGCTTTTTTTTTGATAATATAGCGGCCATCGCAGGATCAGATGAGATGATTTGTCCTTGGATTTTGGTCAATTTTGTTAATCCTTTCAAGCTTTGTTTCGCGACTGCTCCCTGTATCAGCTGCTTGACTAAAGTAGTTTGTGAAGGATCGCTATTTTGATAACTGATAGTCAATTGATGGTCATGCTCACTGATAAAAGCTGCTAGTTTATGTTGGTGAATCACTTTTTTTGCTTGGACATTTGCTGGATATTCATGCAGATCGAGGTGTTTATTATCTAGCAAAACAAGCATTTGGCTATCAAGTTGATTAAAACCGACCTGTACTTTACTAGTGGAATTCGTTGCAAATAAAAAATACATCAAAGTTAAGATCAAAAGCGGTGCGAAAAACATGAGTGCTAATGTGCGTTTGTCCCGAAGCATTTCCAACAAAACACGTTTAATAATGGCGATCGTTCTCATGATAATTGACCTTTCTTTTGTATTTTGCCAGCAGCTAGAAAGACTTCCTCTAGGCTGTTAACTTTAAACTCATGCTTTAATTCGTCGGGAGTTCCTTTGCTAATAACGCGACCATCGCGAATCAGCATTAAGTAGTCACATTTTTCAGCATCAGTCATCACGTGGGTGGTAATGATAATTGATTTGTCCTCATTACGTAATTTTCTCAATTCTTGCCAAATTTGTTGACTTAATTCTGGATCGATGCCAACAGTTGGTTCATCTAAAATCAATAAGCTAGGATCTTGAAGCAGGGCAATGGCCAAGGATAATCGACGTTTCATACCGCCAGAATAATTGATAACACGTTTGTTTAAGGAAGCGGTTAAATTAACAACTGCTGCTGCATGTTCGATCGCTTTCGCCAATTGTTCGTGTGAAATGGATAATAGCTGTCCAAAGAACTCAAGATTTTCTTTTCCAGTTAAATTATTATATAAAGCATCAGATTGAGCCATGTAACCAATTTTTTCTAAAATAGCACGATTGGGCATGTGCTTTTCTAAAACGGTCAATGTGCCTGAATCTATTTGCGTCATACCCATGATGCTTTTGATCAGAGTTGTTTTGCCAGATCCTGACGGACCTAGTAGGCCGAGAATCTCACCAGCGTGCAGTTTTAGATCAATATTTTTTAAAACAATTTGTTTTCCAAATGTCTTGGTTAGTTGTTTGATATCGATCGCTTCTGTTTTATTTGCCATTAAATCAATTCCCCTAGTGAGTGAGTATATACTCACTTATTTGTATATTCAACTATTATTCATATATTTGGAGCTATTTAGATAAAAAAAGAGCTGCCAATGGGCAGCTCTTTTAGCGAAATAAGATAGTTTTTTAAGCTTCATCGTACCAAGTATAATGGAAAGCCTGATCAAAAGGTTTGTCCACACGCTGGTAAGTATGAGCACCGAAGTAATCACGCTGAGCTTGCAACAAATTAGCAGGCAGCACTTCGGCACGATAAGAGTCAAAGTAGGTAACAGCAGCTGACAGAGCAGGAACCGGTACGCCGGCTTTAACAGCTAAAGCAACGACTTCACGAACTGAATCTTGATATTTGTTAGCAATATCTTTGAAGTAGTCGTCCATTAATAAATTAGTCAAATCAGCTTTCTTGTCATAAGCATCGGTGATGTTTTGCAAGAAACCAGCACGAATGATACATCCAGCGCGCCAGATCTGAGCTAACTTGCCATAATCGAAATCCCAATCGTATTGCTTAGCAGCGAAACGCAATTGTTCGAATCCTTGGGCATAAGACATGATTTTAGAGAAGTAAAGAGCTTGACGAATTTTTTCGATCAAGGCTTTTTTGTCTTCAGGAAGTTCGACTTTTTCAGAAGGGCCGTTCAAAACTTTGGAGGCAGCAACACGTTCTTCTTTCATCATTGAAATATAACGTGCATAAACGGCTTCGGTAATAACTGATTGAGGCACTTGTACTTCGAGTGCATCACCAGAAGACCAGCGGCCAGTGCCTTTGTTGTTGCCACGGTCAAGGATCATGTCAACAATTGGTTTGCCGGATCCCAAATCATCTTTACGAGTCAAGATATCGGCTGTAATTTCAATCAAGTAAGAATCAAGTTCGCCTTTATTCCATTCTTTGAAAATGTCGGCCATTTCATCAACGGAAATTCCAAGCACATTTCTCATAATGTTATAAGTTTCATCGATGAGTTCTTCATCACCATATTCGATACCATTGTGAACCATCTTGACATAGTGGCCAGCACCGTTTTCGCCACAGAATGTCACACATGGTTTGCCATCTTGCTCTGCTTTTGCAGCGATTTGTTCGAAAATAGGACGAACAAGTTCATAAGCTTCTTTTTGGCCGCCGGGCATCAAAGATGGGCCTTGTAGAGCGCCAAGTTCGCCACCAGAAACACCAGTACCAATAAAGTTGATACCAGAATCTGCGAGACGAGCATTTCTTGCGATCGTGTCTTTGAAGAAAGTGTTACCACCATCAATCAAAATATCGCCTTTATCCAATAGTGGAATCAATTGGTTAATAACAGCATCGGTACCAGCACCAGCCTGAACCATTAACATGATTCGACGTGGTGTTGCGATTGATTTAACAAAGTCTTCGATCTTAAAAGAAGGGATCAGCTTCTTTTCAGAATGTTTTGCCATAACATCGTCCGTTTTTGAACGTGAACGATTAAAAATAGCTACGGTATATCCGCGGCTTTCAACATTTAACGCCAGGTTGCGGCCCATAACGGCCATTCCAACAACACCAAAATCTGCTTGAGTCATAAATTTCCTTTCAGTTTAAGAATTGTGAACTGAGTTTTGATAGCTTTTTCACAACTACACTTTTCATTATATCTCAAAAAAATTGAGCAGTTGGCCAACAATGAAAATATTTGCTTTCATTAGCGATACTTGTTAAAAAGCACCGCCACCACCACCACCTCCCCCGCCGGAAAAGCCACCACCAGAGGAGAAACCACCACCGCCACCAGACCAATTGCCCGATTTTGAAGGAGTGGGTATTGAAGTTGCTGAAATACTATCGTTGATCTGCCACATTGGATAGTAATAATAACTGAACAACAGCGGCATGCTGCTTGCCTTGATCTGGTCTTCACTGATCGTTGCTCGCAAATATTTGGCTACATGCTCCGCTTCGTTAAAGACCACTGCATAAGCCAGAATTCGATCCCAAATTTTAACATCCAAAACTTGTTTACTGTCAAAATGACCGATGTCATGGAGCATTTTTTTAAAACCATCCCAGCGGTATTTTTCTTGAAAACCATCATTTGTATAATACAATGTGGGAGCTTTACAATACATAACATAAATCACAATTGACAGCAGCAGGTAAATCAGGGCAGCAATAAAGCCGATCATGATTTGAGAAACAAAAGTGGCAATGATGATAGCGGCTAATCCCGCAATACTTAGTAACAGAAAAATCGCCTGAGCTGAATTAAGCTTGCCTTCAGCAATTTGTGTTTTATTTTTATCAATGATCGACTGCTGATCTGATGCTTGTTTGACCTGACTTGTGAAAGTAGGCAAATTGGCACGAATTCTCTGGTTAATTTTTGAATCAGAATTTTTCAAATCAGCTGAATTAAAGCTACTATCTGTTTGCTTCGGGAAAAATGTTTTTAAAATTGTGCTCTCATAGGACGGCTGTTTGTCATTCTTAGCGGCATAGTTGAACATAATTTTTTTACTATTAACTGCGGCGTTGTCAGCGATCGTAATTTGTTTTCTTGCGATTAGATCCATAAAGGTTGCAGAGACTAGCCTGCCTTTTTGCGGATCGGTCTTGTCAAAGTTTTCTGGATCCAAACGAGCGGTGATAACGGCGGGTCCTAAGTCGTTTGGAATTTCAAAATCATGAACAATTGTTTTGTCGACGCCAGCAAGTTGTTTAGCTTGTTTATAGTCTTTTCTTAATTTGTGATTTGTTTTGATTAACTTGATAGCTGCAACAAGAAACATCAGTGGTGCGAGTATCAGGCAAATAACCAGAAGGACGCCCGTTTTAACATGTGAACGAAAGGTGATCGCGGCTTCTTGCTTGTCGATTTGTGCTGCACGATCGTTATTTTTGTGCAGCGCTGGGAAGTTAGTGACCGCTTTATTCCAATAGCTATGAACTTCTAATTTATTGTTAGCGGGAATTTTCGCTGCAGTGATCGCGACCATACCAGTTTTGGCAGAGAGGGTAATATTACCATTGACGCCGGCCTGCGTGTGGACCCAGCCCTTTAACGTTTTGGCAGCTGTTGGCAAGTTTATTTTCAGCGAAAAATGATTAATATCACAATTCCAGCTGGAAATTGGCAACCAATTCAGTTCATCTATTTTTGTATTGGCCGAAACGAGGTTGATCAGCTGCCAACTGAGACGTACTTTGATTTTTTGGCCGGGCAGTACATGGTCATAGAGCTTTAGCTGCAGAGAGCCGCTAGCTGGAGATTGACTATCTGCTTGGTTGGGATTGGCGATCAATTGAGCATAAAAAGGATCGTTCACAGGATTTTGATTGATCGATTTTTGCAGAGTCCAGTAGTTATTCGATGAATTTTGAACATTATTTGCAAATAATTCTTGCCACTGTTTAGTGGCTGAATTGTAAACCTGTAGTTTTAATAAGCTGATTTTAAATCCTTTTTCATTTGCCTTGCTTGCTAACTGATTGATGAAAATACCATTGTGCTCGCCTTGAAAACGATAGGTCAGATCTTGATTGAAAATTGCACTGTTTTGATTTTTTTGAATGTTGAGCGTTGATTGATAACTGCTGACGTTATAATCTGCAGCTTGTGCGTCGGCATCAAAGAGAATCGACGACAAAAAAACCGTTGCAAAAACGGTCAGGATGAAGAAAAAAATTTTTTGCGAACTTTTTTTATTCATGAGTAAAATCGACTTTTGGTGCTGTTTTTTCATTTTCGTCGGTTTTCAGCAGATCGAAAGCTGTAAACTTGAAAGCTCCAGCAACGATGTTAGCCGGAAACTGTTGAATACTAGTATTGAAATTAGCTGAAGTGGAATTGAACAGCTGCCGTGTATATGAAATTTTGTCTTCAGTAGCAGCTAGTTGATCCATTAATTGACTGAAGTTTGCATTAGCCTTTAAATCGGGATAAGCTTCGGAAACTGCAATTAATTTTCCCAATGCATTTGTCAATCCATCAGAAGCAGCCAGCTTATCACCGAGATCGGCATGATTATCAAGCGTCGTCTGACTTAAATTACGAGCTTTTGTAATATTTTCCAAAACTTCTTTTTCATGGGATGCATATCCCTTGACTGTTTCGACTAAATTTGGGATCAAGTCATTTCGACGCTTTAATTGAACGTCAATCGCTGAGCTGGCTTCCAAAACGTTGTTCTTACCTTTAACAAGGCCGTTGTAAGTCACCGCGGTATAAATCAAAATCAGGATGACTAAAATTAAGACGATAATTAACCAAATCGGCATACAAACCCCCACTAAGACCATTTTAACATGGCTGGTCAATTGTTTTTCAAATAAGCCTTGATCCTTTGTAATGCCAGATCAAGGTTTGCATCGCTGCCAGCACAAGAAATCCTGACATAATTTTTTGACGTCTCAGAAAAAATCGATCCCGGGAAGATTTGAACTCTAGCTGTTTTAGCCAGTCTCAAACAGAAATCGAAGGCATCGTTGCCGAAAGAAGCCGGTATTTTGGCCCACACATAAAAAGCACCTTGCGGCAATGAAAGGTCAAAACCAAGATTTTTTAGTGCATTTGTTACTTTTGTGACACGTCTTAAATAAGCTGGCAGCGTTTTTAAGCCAGCATCGGGATCATCGTTGAGTGCAGCAGCAGCAGCTTCCTGAATTGGGGTCGCAACGCAAGTCACTAAAGTATCTTGGATCTTACGCATGGCTTGCATCACTGATCCATGGGCAATTGCAAAACCAAGGCGATAACCAGTCATCGCATGTGACTTCGATAAGCCTGTAATTAAAACTGTCTGATCACGAAGCATCGGATAAAGCGAAACGTGTCTGCCGATAAAAGTTTGTTCAGCATAAATTTCATCACTAAGAACCCAAAGTTTTAATTCTTTAAAAACCTGAACTAAAGCTGCCAACTCATCTTGCGTGTACGTCCTGCCAGTTGGATTATTCGGGTAATTGATAATAATCGCAATTGGATCAATTTGTTTTGATTTAGCCTTTTCATAACTGGATCTGATCAAATCTGCTGTTAATTTAAAATTGCTTCCAGCAGTATCAACAGGTATTTTAACAGCTCCGGCCAAGCACAAAGAAGTCGAATATTGTGAATATTCAGGTTCAATAATCATCACGCCTTGTCCGGGTTCGACCAGACTGAGTAAAGCAAGATTGATTGCTTCGGCAGCACCGACTGTGACCAAAATGTCCCCCGGTGTCTGGATACCGCATGCATATTTGTGATTATAGAAAGTTTGTGCAGCCTGCCGCAGCGCTGAGATTCCTTGACCATCAGCGTAATGGGAATGATCGGCATCGATCGATGCTTTAAAAGCTTTTTTAGTTGATGAATCAACAGCGAAATCTGGATCGCCGAAACCAAGGTCGATCAGGTCATCTGTTTGATCGACCTTATCTAAGAAATCTAGCATTGGATCATGTGGGATGCTAGTTACCAAGCTGCTCAAAGGGTGTACTAAGTTACTCATATTTAACCCCATTCTGGAGATAATTTTTCATTCGTTTTAAAGCTTCCTTTAAATCATTGTCGGAACTGGCATATGAAATGCGGATATAATTTGGCGTTGTTTTACTAAAAGCCTCGCCTGGCAATACAGCAACTTTAGCGTTTTTAGCCAAATCAACGGCAAAGGCATAGCCATCGTTACCAAATTTTTGCGGGATTTTTGTGAAAACATAAAAAGCACCCTGGGGATTCACGGGTTGGAAACCTAATTCAATCAATGTTTTAACAAGGAAATCTCGGCGTTTACGGTAGGCTTTTAAAGCATATTCAGGCACATCCTCACCGACTGTTAAAGCAGCAAAAGCAGCATCCTGGCATAATGTCGAGACTGCAAAAGCCAGCGCTTCGTGAACTGTTAACATCTTTGCGATCAGTTTGCTATCAGCAAAAATGAAACCGATCCGATAACCGGTCATCGCATGTGATTTGGATAATCCTGTTAGTAAAATAGACTGTTTCGGCAGCAGTTTGTAAAGCGAAGTATGTTGACCAGAATAGGTCAGTGCAGCATATATTTCATCAGAAATAACCCAAATTTTATGTTTCTTGAGAGTATCGGCGATGGCTTGCAATTCGTCATTTGAATAGGTAACACCGGTTGGATTAGCTGGATAGTTGATCAAAATAGCTTTGACCGGGATGCTTGCTTCACTAATGGTTTTCTCAATTGACTCAGGTGTGATTTTAAAGTCATTTTTAGAAGTATCGAGTGGGATCTTAATACCACCGGCTAGTGTCAAACTGGTGGTATATGGGGAATAGCTCGGTTCTGGAATGATCACGCCGTCACCATGCTCGAGAATTGTCATAAAGACGACGTTGATTCCTTCACTCACACCTTGTGTGACCAAAACATCTTCAATTCCTTTGAATTTTAAATTGAAATGACGATTAAAATAGGAAACAGCTGCTCGACGTAAATTGACTTCACCTTGTGAATTAGCGTAGTGACTACGGTCATGATCAATTGAAACTTTGGCAACAGCTTTGATTCGATCATCAACGGCAAATCCCGGTTCGCCAAATGTGAGTTGGATCAAGTCATCGATATCTCGGATATTAGCTTGAAAATCAAGAATTGGATCGCGTTTTAAGTTATCAACGGTAGTATTTAACGGAAGTATAAAATTCGACATGTGACTATTATACGAAAGGCCGGCCGAATTATAAGGATGATGTTAAAATATTCGGCATGAAATATGTTGCAAATTTGACAAAAGAAGATCTTTCAGGAGACAAAATTGGTGTTTTTTTTGGTACTTTTGCGCCGCTGCATGTCGGCCACCAAGCGGAAATCTATAAAGCAGCTGCCTTGAATGACGGCGTTTTAGTCGTGACATCAGGCTATACAGGTGATCGAGGCGAACAGATCGGTTTGCCATTATTAAAACGATTTCGTTATTTACGGCAGGCCTTTGCTGATGAATGGCAAATAAAAGTTGATTATTTGAATGAAGATGGTATGCCAAAAATGCCTGACGGCTGGGACGTCTGGCTAGAGAAACTAATCGTGACGATCAAGCGAAATATTGTCAACAAAAAAGCACGAATTACTTTTTATACAGGTGAGGAGGATTATAAACGAGAAATTGAAAAACGTTTGGGGCATGATCCGCAGTATGCCGTTTCCTTGATGGATCGCACGATCTTAAATATTTCTGCAACAAAAATTAGAAAACACCCACTTAAATATTGGGACTATATCAACCGTGTCTTTCGTCGCCATTTCGTTCAAAAGGTACTGGTTATGGGTGCTTCTAATTCTGGGAAATCAACTTTAATTCGTCGTTTGGCCCGCTCAGCTAATTCACCGTTTTCCGAAGACTTTGCTACGATTTATCAAGAAGAATCAAACGTTGCTGATTCTGAAATGGATATTAAGGATTACTCAAATGTCATTCAAGGCCAATATCAGGCGAATTCGGCTGAGATCAATTCACCAGCCAATAATGGTTTAGCAATTTTTAACGGGGATGCTATTGGTCTGCAAGCCTATTCTAATTTGCTGCTAAATCCAGAAGAACGTTTGCAATTAGCTCATTTGTATAATACAACTATAAAAGCAGAAGAGATGGATCTGATTTTACTTATCCCGCCTTTTAATGATCCGAAAAGAAAAATTATCCGCAAAACAGGGGCGGCTATTGATTCTCAGTCATATCACAAGGAACTGTTACGATTAATTGATTTTTATGGTTTTTCTGACAAGCTTGTCATCCTTGATGCTAAAAATCAGCCCAATGATCCTGCCGGCTATTACGCTCGTTATCTGCAAGCACTTGATGCCATTGAAGAACATACGAGCTTTGATATTGAGCATCATGAATAACTCTTTTTTTTGGCTATCTTGCAACTGATAAAACCGTTACAATATTTAACAGTATGAACAATCAATTGACAAGCAAGCGAATTTTTGAATCATTAAAGCAGGCTGGTATTTTAGTATCGGCGCCTGATTTTGTTCCAGAAAAAGAATTCGCTGATTTACAGTTTGATTCACGGAAAGTTGTCAGCGATGAGACGCTTTTTGTCATCAAAGGTGCTTTTAAAAAAAATTTTTTAACTGAGAATTTATTAAACAAAGTTGCCGCTATCGTGACCACGAAAAGGCTGGATTTGGATATACCCCAATGGCTTGTTTCGGATTCTCAAATTGCTTTGGCTAGCTTATCAGCGGCATTTTTTGGCCATCCGGAAAAAGAATTAACGATTCTAGGTATTACAGGTACTAAAGGCAAGACGAGTGCGACTTATATGGTTCACGCAATGTTAGACCAATTAACAAATCATCGTACAGCGATGTTTTCTACGATCGATACTGTTTTGGGACAAGGAATTGAGTTTAAAAGCCAATTAACGACACCGGAATCTTATGACTTGTTTGCCAATATGCGAAAAGCACTCGATAATGGCAATCGCTATCTGGTCATGGAAGTTAGTTCCCAATCTTATCTGAAAAACCGTGTTTTTGGTATTCATTTTCGTGTGGGTGCGTTTTTAAATATCAGCCCTGATCATATTGGCATTAATGAACATCCGACTTTTGAAGATTATCTTGCACATAAAAAAATGCTGGCCGAAAATTCTGATGTTTTTGTGTCTAATATTGATGATGATCATGGCCAAGAATTCATTGATCATGCACGATCTTTTCGTGCGAAAACGATTTCCGTTTCACAAAAGCAGCCAGCCGAGGTGACCTTCCACATTGAACAGGCTAATTTGGATCAATCAAGGTTTACGGTTAGCGAAAAAAACCGAACCGATACATTTGCCTTGGATATTCCAGGAGATTTTAATATTTGCAATGCAACTATTGCTATTGCTATGATTCGCGAAATTGATCTTGAACCGGTCCAAGCTAAAAAAGCTCTGGAAAAATTGCAGATTCCAGGCCGTATGGTCAAAATAAAAACACGATCTCACGGTTTGATTATTGTTGATTATGCGCATAATGGCCAATCGATCACAATTTTGCTGAAATTCCTACGTTCCCAGCATAAACAAGGCCGAATTATTCTCGTCTTAGGTTCGCCGGGAGATAAGGGGGAGGACCGTCGAGCTCAGTTTGGCAAAGTTATCAGTGAATTTGCCGATCTTGTTTATCTGACAACTGATGATCCAGGTACTGAAGACCCGCATAAGATCAATAATCAGATTCGAGCTGCGATCACGAATCCAAAAGTTATCCTGCACGAGGAACTGAATCGCGTGAAAGCAATTCAGACTGCAATTGAAATGGCTCGTCAAGATGATTTGCTTGTTTTGGCTGCCAAAGGTGAAGATGCTTTTCAGAAAACGAATCATATTGATCTGCCATATCTTGGCGATAAAAAAGTTGCGCTGCAATTTTTAGCTGAAATTAAAAAAATCTGATAGAATAGCACGGTTAAGGAGAAAATATGCCACTTAAACCAAATGAATTAGCTGAACAGAATTCAAAATTTAGAATTGGTGATGTTTTGTTGGCCGAACCTTATGGCGGTTTGCAGCATCCGATCACTGGTCAAGTTGAACGAATCTATGAACATTCTCTTTTGATTGAAATTATTGATAATCAAAAGGATGATCAAGTTACAGTGACTGAAATGAATCATCGGGCTGTGGTGCCAATGGATTCGGTTGAAATCATCAAACACGGTCCAAAGCCTAAAATTGATGACGATGATACGGAAAAATAATAGATAATTCAGATAGTTAAACCGCAAATGCGGTTTTTTTAATCAGAAAGGCTCTGTATAATTAGCTTTATGGATTTTACTCAGATTGTTGCAAAAAAAATTAATCATGTTTTCGAAGATACTTTCGAACAACAACATTTAGAAAAAGTGATCGAGCAGCCTAAGGATCTCAGCAAAGGAGATTATGCTTTTCCGGCTTTTATTTTAGCGAAACATTTTCATCAAGCACCACAAGTTATTGCTAACAAAATCGTCAGTGGAATTGATCACTCGAATTTTGCGAAAATTGAAGCCAACGGACCTTATGTGAACTTTTTTATTCAGCGCAGCCAATTTGCAGATCAACTGCTAAAAGATATTGTTTCGACGGCTCATTTTGGCCAGAACCAAGATGGTATTGATCAAAATGTTGTGATTGATTTATCTTCGCCAAATATCGCTAAGCCGATGAGCATGGGGCACTTGCGTTCAACTGTTATCGGTGAAGCCATCTCAAAAATC
The DNA here is from genome assembly GCF_004102045.2 of Oenococcus sicerae. Lineage (GTDB taxonomy): Bacteria > Bacillota > Bacilli > Lactobacillales > Lactobacillaceae > Oenococcus > Oenococcus sicerae. The sequence continues at coordinate 1,379,585 of NZ_CP029684.2, forward strand.
GCGCAGGCTAACGGTTATCACACGATCAAAATTAATTTTTTGGGTGACTGGGGCACACAGTTTGGTTTAATGATCGCGGCCTACAAACACTGGGGTGATGATGACTTAATCAACGCTGATCCAGTGAATGAACTAGTGAAACTTTATGTCAAAATCAATCACGAAGCAGAAAGCAACCCTGATTTGAAAGACGAAGGGCGTGCTTGGTTCAAAAAACTTGAAGATGGTGATCAACAGGCGACTGAACTGTGGAATTGGTTCAAAACTGTTTCCTTAAAAGAATTTCAAAAAGTTTACGATCGTTTGGGCGTTACTTTCGATTCGATGGATGGGGAAGCATTTTATAATGACAAAATGGCGCCAGTCGTTAAAATGTTTGCTGATAAGGGGCTGCTAACTAAGTCCCAGGGTGCAGAAATTATTGATTTACCAAAATTGTTGCCTGATGAAAATTATCCCATTGCTATGATCAAGCGTTCTGATGGTGCCACGCAATACATCACGCGTGACTTAGCTTCGGCAATTTATCGACATGACCATTATCGGTTTGCCAAATCACTATACGTGGTTGGTGCCGAACAAAAAGATCATTTTGATCAAATGAAGGCAATTTTGCGGCTAGCCGGAGATGACTGGGCTGATGATATCGAGCATATCGGTTTTGGTCTGATTACAATGAATGGCAAAAAAATGTCTACAAGGAAGGGCAACGTTGTCGCACTGGCAGATGTTTTAGACGCTGCAAAACGGTTAGCGGCTAAACAAATTTCCGAAAAAAATCCCGATTTAAAAAATGCTGATCAAGTAGCTGAAGAGGTTGGCGCTGGTGCAGTTGTTTTCAATGACTTGCAAAAAGATCGTCACCTAGCAATTGATTTTAATCTTGAAGAGATCGTCCAGTTCGAAGGCGATACAGGTCCTTACGTTCAATATACTCATGCCCGTGCGATGAGTATTTTAAGAAAATCCAAACAAACTGTTGATTCACAAACTGGTTTGATATTGGAGGATGATGAGGCTTGGATGATCGTTTCGAAACTGGCTAGTTATCCGGGAATCGTTCGTCGCGCCTGGCAGCTTCGTGAACCGAGCGTTGTTGCTAAATATCTGTTGCTTTTATCGCGTGATTTTAATTCCTATTATGCTCATACGAAAATTTTAGTTGACGATAGTGGCTTGAATTCGCGCTTGTATCTTGTGACTGCACTAAGCAAAATTTTGGAGGATGGTTTGAATTTGCTTGGTGTTCATGCACCTGATCAAATGTAATTTTGCAGAAAAAAAGTCAAAAACTGAAACTTTTGAATCAACGATTCCAACTAGTCCGCTGGGTAGTTTTGTTTGTCCTGTCGGTCTTTTTTGTTGGATCGATTTATTTGATTGCACAAGCTCAGATGGCTGATGTGGGTAAATTATCCGAGCAATTAGCCAAACCGACAGTTATTTATGATAAAAATGGTGCCCAAGCCGGTGAATTGGCCGATCAAAAAGGCAATCAAGTTAGTTTGACCAAGGTTTCAGCAAATTTGAAAAATGCAGTTTTGTCGACTGAAGATCGTAATTTTTATCATGAACATGGTTTTTCAATTAAAGGATATGCACGTGCAATTTGGCTTTTTTTAAGAAACAAATTAACAGGCCGCAACTATATTTCTGGTGGTGGCTCAACAATTACGGAACAATTAGCTAAAAATGCTTATTTGGGCCAGGAACAGACCATTTCTAGAAAATTTAAAGAATTGTATCTTGCGATTGAGATCGAAAAACACTATACAAAAGACCAAATTCTTTCAATGTATTTGAACTCTTCTTATTTTGGACACAATATTTATGGTGTTCAAGACGCTGCTGAAGGCTATTTTGGTGTATCCGCTGAAAATCTTTCAGTTTCGCAAGCAGCCTCGATCGCTGGTATGCTCGCAAATCCAACTTTATATGATCCGACGAGGTATTTACAATATGCAACCGCGCGGCGAGATACTGTTCTGCAGAATATGGTCGCAAATAAAAAACTGGCTCAGATTAATGCAACGAGTCTAGAAAAGTCGAAAATCGTTGCAAAAAATCCCAGCGTAAGCCACTCGACGAATTATCAGTATCCTTGGTTTTTTGATTCGGTTATTGACGAAGCAATTAGTAAATATCATTTGACTGAAACAGAAATCATGAACCGTGGTTATCAAATATATACAACGCTTGACCAGACTGACCAAAAAAATCTGCAAAATGACTACAATAATTCTTATCTTTTTCCAGTTGAAAATGATCAGTCTGCCTCAATCGCTTTGGACGCTAAAACGGGTGGTGTATTAGCGGTGATCGGCGGTCGTGGCAAACATATTTTTCGTGGATTCAATCGTGCCATTCAAGCCAGACGTTCACCGGGATCTTTAATAAAACCCTTAGTTGTTTATGCACCGGCGCTCAGCCGCGGGTATAGTTCGACAAGTATGTTTCCAAATTCACCAATCACTTTCTCTGGAAATTATCGTCCCAGCAACGCTTTAGGTTTTCAGTCAACTAGTGTTAGTATGGCGACGGCCATCACAGATTCATACAATGTGCCAGCTGTTTATCTGCTAAACAAAATTGGCGTTAAAACCGGTTATGAATATGCTAAAAAGTTTGGTTTGCCAGTAACAAAGTCTGATGAAAATCTTTCGTTAGCCTTGGGTGGTATGAAAAGCGGTGTTTCCCCGCAAGAAATGGCGCAAGCCTATACTACTTTTGCTAACAGCGGTAAGATGTCGACGGCCCACTATATTACAAAAATCGTTGATGCAACTGGACATGTGGTCGTTAGTCGACCAAATATATCTCAAAAACAGGTTATTTCCAAAACAGTTGCAACACAAATGACGAACATGATGTTTGGTGTTTATGAGGATGGTACTGGTGCCGCCGCGGCACCTTATGGATATAAAGTGGCTGGCAAGACCGGCACGACAGAAGATGTGGATAATCCTGGTATTCTCTATGCCTCTAAAGACTTGTGGGCTGCTGCCTATACTCCGGATTTAGTTGTTGTTTCTTGGCAGGGTTATGATGTTTCAACATCTGGGAAAACACTGCCAACATACATTAGCCAGTCGCTTGGACCGCTATTTAAAATTCAGGCAGAACAGCTGATTGCTAATTCTGCTCAAAGCTCATTTAGCAGCAGCACTTCTGCAGCTTCTGCAACGAGTTGGCTTCATAAATGGCAGCAATTTTTTACAGGCATTGGTCAAAGTGGACAAAAAATCGGTCAGCAGTTATCTGGAGCTGGTCAAAAAATTTCTGATAGTTGGGATAATTTTTCGAAATTTATTCAAGACCATTTAAATCAGTAATTCAATGGATCCTTTGATAAGATTAAAAAGATAGGAGAAAACATGACAACATTATTTGATCAAGCAAAACTAATGGCTCGCGAGCTACAAGATAGTGACGAATATAAACAACTGACGGCTGCTTTGGCAAAAGTGAAAGCCGATCAGGCATCAAATGAGGCCTTTAGCGAATTTCAAAAAGCGCAACGCGAGATTCAAGAACTACAATCCAAAGGACAAGAGCCAAATCCAGATCAAATTTCGCGTTGGCAGACAACCGCTAAACAAGCGCAGCAGTTGGAACCGATCAAAGCGCTGAGTGTGATCGAACAAAATTTAAATAGCACGCTTAGCGAAGTCAATGAGATCATTACAGCGCCATTAAACGAGCTGTATTTACAAAAGTAAAAGAAAAACCTGTTTTGCCAGGTCTTTCACAATCGAGGAAAAATGAAATTTATTCACGCAGCAGATATTCATTTGGGAAACGCGATCAATGGTATCGACCGTAAAATTAATTTACCAGTTGAAATTAAAAAACAAATTAGTTTAGCGACTTTTGATGCCTTTGCTAATGTTATTAAACTTGCTATTGATCGACATGTTGATTTTATTTTGTTTCCCGGAGATCTTTTTGATTCAAGCCAGCAAAGCGCTTATCTCTATAATTTTTTGAATTTGCAGTTCCAAAAATTGAAAGATGCTGGTATTGAGGCATTCATTTCTTTTGGCAATCATGATTTTCAATCTGATGCCGAAAAGGATTTATTGTGGCCTGATAACATTCATGTTTTTCCTAAGGGCGAAGCTAAAGTTTTTTATCATGAATCTTGGGATGGCAAACGTATTGCCATTACTGGAACTAGCTTTGCTGTACGCAATCCACGTGAAAGTTTAGTGAAACTTTATCCGAATCGCGATCAGTCGGTAAAATATGAGATCGGCATGTATCATGGCAATCTTGGCGACACGAAAGGGAATGGCTATGCGCCTTTTTCTGTCCCTGAATTACAGGCTTTGAATTATGATTATTGGGCTTTAGGCCATATTCACGTTCGCCAGCTTTTGTCTAAGGACCCCGCCATTGTCTACTCAGGGGATCCGCAAGGACTTGATTTAACTGAAACGGGTGAAAAGGGTATTTATCTTATTTCCGATGAAAATCAAGAGCGGGGTCTCAGTGCAGAATTTCTTCCTACCAGCAGTTTTATTTTTGATCACTTATCGTTGTCAATTGAAGACTCAGCAGAAGTATCTAAAATTTTCGAGTTGATTATTGATTATTTAAAGCAGAGAAACAGTCAGAAGCTAACACTTAATACATTAGAAATTAAGTTTTCGCTGCCGATCTCGCAAAAAATCCGCGAACAATTGTCTGATGCCAGTTTTTTGGATCTGATCAACGCAAAAACAGCTGCTGCTAAACAATTGCTGATCAGAATTAATCTGATCACGGATGAGAAAAAGTCTAGTTTTAGCCAGTTGGATGAACGCTATTGGCAGTTAGCTAAAGAAGAAGTTTTCAAAAGCGATACTTTTAATCAGGCACTGGGCAAAAACTTCCGTTCGAACGAACAATTCGTCATCAAGCATTTTACCAATTCAGATGTGCAAGCACAGATCATGAAAAAAGCGGAAGAATTGATTTCAGAAAGGATAAATTGATGGAAATTAAGAAAATCCACATTACGGGTTTTGGCAAGTTTTCAAATTTTGACCTTGATTTGCAAAACGATCTTCAAGTGATCTATGGCCAAAACGAGACCGGCAAGTCCACTCTGCGTCAGTTTATTACGGGCATTCTTTTTGGATTTGCTCAAAACAAAAAACAAAGCAATAATTTGTATGAACCGCATGATGGCTCACAATACGGCGGCAGCCTAGTTCTAGAAAAAGATGGTCATCTTTGGACGATTTCGCGTACGGGCCGGACTCAATCTGAATTAGCAATTAATGATGAGCAGGCGCAGCAGGTTGCCAATCCGGAAGTCTTTTTGAATCAATTATTAGCACCGTTTACGCAAGATAGTTTCGAAAATATTTTTTCATTTGATCAAGAACAGTTGAATGAAATCCGTAGTTTATCAGGTAAAGAACTTTCTGATCGTTTATTGCGTTTTTCGGCAGTTGATGCTGATCACTGGCAGTCTTTAAGCAAAAACTTAGACAAAAATGCCAGCGATATGTTTGGACTGACGAAAACTGCCAAACGGCCAATTAACCAATTAATCGCTGAGCATGAACAGCTTGCCCATGAATTAACTGTCATGGGTAGTGAATTAGCTCATTATCGTCATAATATGGATCAGCGGACACAGGCACTCAAACAGATCAATGACTTGAAAAATCAGCTAAATGATTTGGACAGTCGGATTCAGTCTTTTACTAAGTTAGTTGAGCTTGCAGGACTTTTCAATCAAAAAAAAGAGTTATTGCAGCCGCTCATAAATGGCCAATTTTCTAAACAGCAGATTGCTGTTTTAACGGATGATTTAGAACAAAGGGTTGAAAAACTGCAGAGTCAGATCAAGGGTGTTTACCTAGAAAAAGCCGAAGATAAATCAACGGTCATCGCCGAAAATCCTTTGCTGACGATCTACAAAAATAATCGAACACAGCTTGATCTGTTGGAGAAGTCAATTCCTAGCCTAATTGCCGAGAATAATCTTTTCGATCAAACGGATAACCAGGTCAAAAATTTATCCGACCGCTTGAATCACCTCAATAAAAGCTTAAAAGATAAATTCGGTGGTCAGATCCCTAAAGTGCTGCCGCAGAATGCGAATATCCATGCGCGCAGATCAATTACGACCTTTTTTGTGATCGGTGTCATTTTGGCTTTGGCTGGTATTGCGGGTATTGCAAAAGGATTTTTAACACCAGAATTTCCATATCCTTTCTGGTTTTGCGGCGCCGGTGCGCTTATTTTGGGTTTGCTACTGGCCTTTTTCGAACATCCAAGAAAAGGATCATCTAATTTAGACAAATATCAATATCCAGCCGGTATCAGTCTGACAACGGTCCTTGATTCACAAAATGATTTATATGAATATGAACAAAAAATTCAACAATTCAATGAATTAGAAAAACAAAAACAATCTCATGTTTCAAAAATAAATTCAATTCTGCAATTAGCAAGTTCTTTAAAAAAATATTTGCCATCTTCGAACCAAGCCCACGATGCTTTTATTGATCAGATCCAAGTGCTTTTGAACGAAATAAAAGATGAAAGACAATCAGCTGTGCTTTCACAGGAACAAAGAAAATTGTCAGACAATAATCGTCAGCAGCAGATGAATCATCTTAATCAGTTAAAAGCTGATCAACAACAGATTTTCAATCTTTTAGCTGTTGCGGATTACAAAAATTTTCAGGCATTGCAAGCTGAAAAAATGGCTAGTAAACAGCGCGAAAACAAACTTGATAATATTAAGCAGCTTTTGACCCCCGCTCAAGAAGCACAAATTCAGCAGCTGGGCGGCATTGCTGCTATTTCCAGCAAAATACAACAACTGCAATCTCAAAAGGAAGATATAAATCAAACTATCGAAGACCATAATCAGCTGCTGCTGACTATCAATGCTGCCTTACTAAATGATAGTACGGATACAGACTATCAGAATAAATTACAGCAAAAATCCGATCTTGAGACTGAGATCAACAACAGTTTGACTGATTATTTTGCTAATAAACTGGCTGCCAGTTGGATCAATGAGAGTCTCTATCAGATCAGCTATGAACGTATGCCAATGATCAAGACGAAGGCTGAGAAGTACTTTACCCAATTAACCGCTAATAAGTATCGGCAAATTATTTTTGATGATCGTTCGCTGTCGGTCGTTGATGATCTGGGTGAACATTATTACAGCTATGAACTTTCAAAGGGCAGTTCTGAACAGCTTTATGTTGCTCTAAGATTGGCTTTTGCTGAATCAGTCGCTAGTGAAAATCCACTGCCGTTTTTAATTGATGATAGTTTTGTTAATTTTGATGCTAAACGCAAAAATGTGATGGACCAGCTGCTAAATCATTTGGCTACTGACTATCAAGTTATTTATTTCACGGCTAATCAGGACCAAAATTTCTCTGAAAGGAATATCATTAACTTAGGAGAAGCTTGAGATGCTTAGCGATCATAAAAAAGGCGAAACATATAGCATTTATCTTTTAATTAAAGCTGCTGAAAAAAGGACAACCAGCAAGGGTTCGCCTTATATTCGTTTGACCCTAACTGATCGTTCGGGAGAAATCCAAGCTAATCTTTGGGATGCAAGTGATCAAGATGTCGAAAAGTATATTGCCGGCAGAGTTGCTTATTTAACCGTTCTCCAAGATGAGTATCAGTCGAAGGCGCAATTGAAGATTCAGGAAATCCGCTTAGCTAATGACAGTGAACCAGGTGATCCGTCACTTTATGAGATTAGTTCTCCGATTTCCAAAAAAGACTTGCAATCACAAGTCAGCGATCTTTTGTTTCAGATTACAAACCCTACTTGGAATCGAATTGTCCGCAATGTTTTAAATAAATATGCTGATAAATATTATGATTATCCAGCGGCTGAAAAATTGCATCATGCTTATCGCGGCGGCTTGGCTTTTCATTCTCTTTCTATTGCGAAATTAGCGATCAAAGTGGCAGAGCTGTACCCTCAGATCAATCTTTCTCTGCTGTTGTCTGGGGCTCTGCTGCACGATATTGGCAAAACAGTTGAATTGTCTGGACCGGTTGGCACTGAATATACAAATGAAGGACAGCTATTAGGCCATATTGTGATCGGCGATGAGATTCTTGTTGAATCAGCTGAAGAATTAGGTTTTGATTTGCATTCCGAAGATATGCTGCTGCTAAGGCACCTTATCATTAGCCACCATAATAAGCTTGAGTTTGGTTCGCCGATCCCTCCTCGAGAACTTGAGGCGTATGTACTGTCCAAATTGGATGATCTCGATGCTCATATTCAGATGATCACGGCTGCTTTAAATAAGACTGAGAGGGGCCATTTTTCTGAAAAAATCTTTGGTGCAGATAATCAGCCCTACTATCGTTCGAACGCTGATTTACCGCAAAACCACGACTAAAGTCTTGATTGCAGACAAATTGACTCGCGTATTGCTACAATAAAACTCAATGAGAGGGATTTATAAACCAACTTATCGTGTCAAACGTGTTTGGGGAATCAGTGCACAGGCACTGAAGGATCGCGGAATCACAACTGTTTTAGCAGATTTAGATAATACCTTGGTTGCTTGGAACAGGCCAGAAGGCGATAAGGATTTTTTTGTTTGGCATGAAAAATTATTAGATGCCAAAATTAATTTGATCGTCGTGTCGAATAATTCAACTAAGAGAGTGAAAAGAGCAGTTAAAGCACTCGGGGTTCCGTTTGAATCTTGGGCATTTAAACCTTTTCCACGCGGTATTAAGAAAACTTTACGGGATTTCGATTTGTCTAAGGATGAGGTCATCATGATCGGTGACCAAATTATGACTGATGTAGCTGCATCAAACCTGGCTGGCATTCGTAGTGTTTTAGTTCGGCCATTAACAGTTACGGATAGCCTGCCCACACGAATTAACCGGACTTTTGCTAAACTGATTACGAAAAATAATAAAGGAAAATGGGAGGATGATCTAGTTGACCCTAAATGATGATCAAGTCGCACAATTATTAAATGAGGGGATCACTTGTATTGGCTGCGGCGCACAATTTCAATCCGAAAAAGCAGGTGTTCCTGGATATTTAAATCAAAGTAAATTACATAATTATTTGGCATCATTGAATTCAATTGATGATCCGATCGAACTGTTGTGTGAACGTTGTTTCAAATTAAAGAATTATAATCAAATTGAGCCGGTAGCTTTTGATTCGGCCCACTTTCAGCAGATACTTTCTTCGATTGCGACAAAAAAAGCACTAGTACTTTACATAGTTGACCTGTTTGATGTTGCTGGTTCAATGATTGATGGTTTATCCCGTTTTATTGGTCAAAATCCTGTTGTCCTGATTGGAAATAAATTGGATGTACTTCCTAAATCAGTCAAAAAAAATAAACTGGCCAATTGGTTGAGAAAACAAGCAAAAGATCAGGGTGTTAAAGCTGTCAAAAGTGTTATTTTATCAGCTGATAAGGGCGATGCTGGACAAATTTTATTGGATGAAATTGCTGATTATGTTGATGACTATCCAGAAATTTTCGTGGTCGGCGTGACGAACGTTGGCAAATCAACTTTGATTAACCAAATCATCAAACAAGTATCTGGTAATGGGTCTGTGATCACGACATCCCGTTTTCCAGGAACGACTTTGGACAAAATAGAAATCCCTTTGACTGAGACGAGCAAAATTATTGACACCCCTGGTATTATTCACGCTTCGCAAATGACTCATTTTGTTGATTCCAAAGACTTTAAATATTTGTTACCGAATAAAGAAGTAAAAGCGAGAACTTTTCAGCTTATTTCTGGCCAATCAATTTTTCTTGGCGGCCTAGGCTGGATTGATTTTTTGAACAAACAAAAAATTTCTTTCACGGCCTATTTTGACAATAAATTAGACCTTCATCGAACTAAGTCGGAAAAAGCAGCTGTTTTTTTCAAGACACAGGCTGGCAAGATTATGCAGCCAGTTGTTTTACCCGGCAACGAGGAAATGCAATCAAAAGAAATCAAATTGTCGGCTGGACAAGATTTAGCAATTTCTGGACTTGGTTGGTTTACTTTCCATGATCCGGTCGTTATTTGCTTTCATTTCCAGAAAGGTTTGGCAATTTCTGTTCGGCAGGCAGAAATTTAGATAGAATAAGAACAATGGAAATATTATCAGGTAAACAAAAAAGATATTTACGTGCTCAAGGCAATCAATTACCAGCGATTTTTAGTATCGGCAAAAACGGCCTAACTAAGATCTGGCTGGGACAAGTGCTAGACGCCTTAAGAGTTCACGAATTAATCAAAGTCAGTCTGCAGCAGAGCAGCGGTGCAGATACGGATTCAGCCATAAACTTTATTCAGAAGAATTCACAAATTACGGTCGTACAGAAAATCGGTCACACACTGCTTTTATATTTACCAACGGCTAATCCCGATTATCAAAAAATTTCGATTGAGGTAAATGAACTTGCTAACTAGTTTTTCGTCATTGACAACATTTGTCGAGCCAAAAGCTGTATTAGCCAGTCGGAAAGAGAAACACCGAATCGGTATTTTTGGTGGTACTTTTAATCCGATTCACAATGGCCAATTGATCGCAGCGGAACAAGTTTGCAATCAATTAGGTTTGGATAAAATTTATTTTATGCCAGATGCTGTTCCCTTCGGCGGTACCCACGAAAATGCCGTAGAACCTTCAGAACGGGCGGAGATGATTCGTCTAGCAATTCGCGGTAATTCTAAGTTAGATATTGAATTAACACCGATTCATGATGGTGGTCAACAGTCGACTTATCACGTATTAAAGAAGATCGTTTCTGAGCACCCGGAAAACGATTATTATCTGATCCTAGGTGCTCACCTGGTGCGCCAGGTCGCAGCTTGGGATAACGCTGTTTCTTTAACTAAATTAGTTCATTTGGTTGCGATAGAAGAGCCTGGAGTTGCCCACGCATCTGATTTTGATGCGATTTGGGTCCATGTCAACTGGTTGAGTATTTCATCGTCTGATATTCGTTCTCATTTAAGGACACATCAATCGGTGCGATATTTAATTCCCGATGTCGTTGCTGCATATATTGCTGAATATGGTTTATACCAAGGGAGGTTTTTATAATGTCTTATCCAAAATATGATCATTTGTATCCAGAAGTTAAATCGGCTTTGTCGCGTGAACGTTTCGAACACGTCGTTCGCACCGGCGAATACGCTGTTCATTTGGCTGAGCTAAATCATTATGATCCAGATAAAGCGCAGGTTGCTGGTTTGATTCACGATTATGCCAAAGAACGTTCAACAGCTGAGTTTCTAGCGGAGATCGATAAAAAAGGCTTGGACCCGGATTTAAAAAATTGGGACATATCAATTTGGCATGGCATTGTAGGTGCTGAATTCGCGCATGATGAACTGGGAATTGATGATGAAGAAATTTTAAATGCGATGCGTCGCCATACGACTGCTGATGTTGATATGACGACTTTGGACAAGATCGTTTTTATGGCTGATTTTCTGGAACTAGGTCGGAATTTTTCCGATACGGATGTTGCCCGGGATGTGACTGACCAATCTTTAGATGCTGGTGTTGCTTGGCAGCTTGAATTTTCTGTAACTCGTCTGGTTCGAAATCATCGCGCGATTTATCCTAAAACAATTTACGCATATAATCACTGGGTCGGAGGAAAATGAATGGACAGTAAAGAACTATTAGAAAGAATTGTCAAAGCAGCCGATAGCAAAAAGGCCGAACAACTGGTTGCTTTGGATATTCAAGAATTATCGATTATTTCTGACTATTTTTTAATTGCTAGTGCTGATACGGGTCGCCAAGTACAGGCGATCGGCAATGAAATTATCGATGAATTAAACCGCCAGGGCGTTGCACCGCTTCGAGTTGAAGGATTAGCTGAGGCTGATTGGGTATTGCTTGATTATGGTGATGTTGTTGTTCATCTTTTTAAAACCGAATCGCGAAGTTATTACAAACTTGAACATTTATGGCATGAAGCGAAAACGGTTGATGTTTCCAAGTGGGTCACGGTGGAATTGTAATTAATGGATTCTAATTATTCGATGTTTGCAAAATTGTATGATAGACTTTTCGACCTCGACCTTTATCGAGATTGGGATCATTTCGTGCAGGCAAATGTTGATTCTCGTGCATCAAAACGAGTATTGGACCTGGCTGGCGGTTCTGGCCGTTTGGCTGTGCTGCTCGCTAAACAAGGCTACCAGACAACTTTGTTAGACTTATCATCGGAAATGCTGAGTTTGGCTAATCAGCATGCTGAAGAGAATCACGTTAGGCTGGATTTGATTCAAGCGGACATGACGGATGATTGGCCCTTGGTAGATTCTTTTCCATTGATCACAAGCTTTGCAGATTCGCTGAATTATTTACCGGATCTGCAGACGTTGCAGCAGACATTAATACAGGTTTTTCATCATTTGAAAAAAGGTGGAAAATTCTTATTCGATGTGATCACACCCTATCAGGTCAAAGTCGGCTACGACAATTATATGTATAACAATGATGATGATCCGACACACATTTTTATGTGGACCAGTTTCCCTGGCGATGATGTGAATTCAGTTGATCATGATTTAAAGTTTTTTGTCTATGATGACCAATTAGATGCTTTTAAATTAGTCAGAGAAATTCATCACGAACAGACATATCCGATCAAGAAATACATAGCTATTTTAGAAAAAATAGGTTTTACGAATATTAAAGTCACAGCTGATTTCGGCAGGTCCCCAGTTAGCGATCAAACAACAAGAGCCTTTTTTTCGGTGGAAAAAGCATGAAAGCAGTCGGGCTCATAACTGAGTACAATCCCTTGCATAATGGTCATCTTTATCATTTGAAGCAGGCAGAAAAATCTACTGAGGCCGATATTGCTATTGTTATCATGTCGGGCAACTGGGTACAACGAGGTTTACCGGCGATTGCAGATAAATGGCAACGTGCACAAGCAGCTATAGACGCTGGCGCTGATTTGGTCTTTGAATTACCATTTTATTATGCTGCGCAGGCTGGCGATATTTTCGCTGATGGCGCTGTCAGACTGTTAGCGGATTTGCAAGCAGCTTCAATTGTCTGTGGATCTGAACATGCGGATACGGACTTTATTGATTTAGCTAAGCAGGCACCGGCAACCGATGGTGATATGACTTTTGATGTTAAAAATCAAACTTATGCCAGTAATTTTGCAGCAGCTTTGCAAGCGAAAACCGGCTTTCAGTTAGAAAATGCCAACGATATTTTGGCTTTCAGCTATGCGAAAGCAATTTTGAAACAGAAACTCCAAGGTCGTTTGCAGCTTTTGACGATCCCGCGTGTAGCAGCTGGTTACCATGATGACGTGTTGAATAATGGTAGAATTGCATCTGCGACCGCAATTCGCAAAGCTTTGGCAGATGAACAAGATATTAGTGCTTTTACGCCAATGAAAAATTTGAAATACACTGATTATGAAGAAAAGTTATTCGAACTTTTAAAATATCGTTTATCAACTGATGGACTAGGGCAGATACGCTCAGTTTACCAGGTAAATGAGGGCATGGAGTTTTTGATAAAGCAGGCTATTGAAAAAAATCCACTTAATTTTGCTGAATTTATTGCAATGATTAAGTCAAAACGTTATACTTTTGCCCGTCTGCATCGGGTGCTGGTCTACATATTATTGAATATCAAGGTTGATCAGATGAATTTGGCGATGCAGAATCCATATCATCGATTATTAGCTTTTACACAGGCTGGACGTGCTTACTTGCATGAGAAAAAAAAGCAGTTTCAATTGCCGATCATTAGTCATGTGGATCAGAAAATAGCGAATAAGAGTTTGAATATTGATTATAAAGCCGGTCTGGTTTATGACCAAATTATGGGCATTAAAGATGCACAGGATATTAAAAGGACGCCGATTCAAGCATGAAGTATTTAGTTCAACAATTACAAAAATATCAGCAGCAGCCGCTTGTTGTTGACGAACAGCTTGATCTTTCAGCGGCAGCGAAAGAAAATTTTTCTGATCGTTTGTTGGATTTAAAGGCCATTCATGCTACTGGCGAAATTAGTTATGAAAAAGGTGATCAGATCAAAGTTGATCTGTTACTGGTCGGGACAGCTGTTTTGCCATCGGCACGGAGTGCTAAAGCCGTCGATTATCCTTTTAAAGTTCAAATGAATGAGCTCTATGTTCAAGATGAGGCTTCGTTAAAAGCATTTGATCAGACTGAGCAAGTATTTTTGATTGAGAAAAATCAATTAGATTTAGATGCCGCGATCCTTGAAAACATCATTACGAATTTACCAATGACTGTTTATGCTGCTGACGAGTCAGCCGAACAGCCTTTATCAGGCGGTGGTTGGCAGTTGATCAGCGAAGAAGATTATGTAGAACCAGAGAGTCATACAGCACAGCAAGAGAATCAAAGTTTGGGAGATTTTTTCCCGGATAATTCAGATAATAACAAAGATAGGTAGAATAGTAGTTTATGAGTAAAGAAAAAGTTGGTGTATGGCAATCAATACGGCGATTGATTATCGTGGCCTTGATTGCATTAGAAATCTTATTAATGACAGGCGGGTATACAAAGACAGGTCGGACTTGGCTTTGGATCAGCAAATATATGGTTGATTTTATGCAATGGATGGCTAATGACGTGTTCAAGTCGACCAATGGTATTGGTTTTGCGATCATTGCCATCACAGCGGTTATTCGTTTGATATTGCTGCCGATCATGTTCGATCAGCAGAGACAATCGACGATTCAAGCAGAGAAGATGGCTATGCTGCAGCCGCAATTGACTAAAGTACAGGCAGCTTTAAAAACGGCCGAGACCCAAGAAGAGAAATTGGCTGTCAATAATGCCATGATGTCAGTTTATCGAGAAAATAATGTCTCGATGATGGGTGGCATGAATTTCCTTTCCATGCTGATCCAGCTGCCGATCATTTCAGCTCTTTATACAGCTATTCGTTTATCGACCAGTGTTTTAAAAGTTGATCATGTTGACCCGGCTGTTTTTAACAAATTGTTTCCATTGAATGGTGCACATTTTTTTGGAATTGCACTCTATAAACCATCGCTGATCATTGCGATCGTGGCAGCAATTTTTTACTTCGCCCAATCTTGGTTTACACTACAGACAACACCTGAAGCACAGAGAAAACAGATGCAGACCATGATCTGGATGAGCCCAGTCATGATTTTCTTCTTTTCGATTTTTCAATCAGCAGCATTAGGTCTTTATTTCATGGTTGGTGGTCTGTTCGTTTTGATTCAGACTTTGATTATTTTAAAGATCCGACCAGGTATTCAGGCTAAAATTCATCGAGAATTTAAAGTCAAAAATGTCGCTGATGACCTGCTGGCTAAAGCCGCAGCTAATACTAGCGAACAAGATCTTGCAAAAGACATTACAAACGATGTTTCAACTGAAGAAATTGATCCCAATAAAGGCGCACATAAGCGCAATGCTGGCAAACAGCAAAGAAAGCCAAAAATATAATGGAAATTATTACCTCAAATCAAAATTCAAGAGTTAAAATTTGGACCAGTCTGCAAACAGCCAAGGGACGTGAACAATCAGGCAGCTATTTGCTTGATGGCTGGCACTTAGTGCAAGAAGCATTAAACCAAGCAGCTCCGATCCAGGCGATTATTGCTACCGAAGCTCAAATGTCAGCACATTTGATCGATGTGCCTCAAGGAGTGCCTGCCTTTCAAGTTACGGAGGAAGTAGCTCGGCATATTGCCAAAACAAACAATCCACAAGGCATTTTTGCTCAAACTAGTCTGCCGAATAATTCTTTTGACCCCAAGTATATTCATAGTGGTTCTTGGCTTTTGCTTGATGAAATTCAAGATCCAGGCAACGCCGGTACCTTGATTCGGACCGCTGATGCAGCTGGGTTTGAGGGTGTTGCTTTATCAGCTGGTTCCGCCGATCCCTTTAATCCTAAAGTTGTTCGTGCCATGCAAGGCAGTCAGTTCCATTTGAAGGTCGTCAAGGATGTTGATTTAGCAGCATGGATCGATGCACTTGAAGAAAATGATTATGATGTTTTTGGTACAACACTGTCAGCGACTTCAGTTGACTATAAAACGATCGTACCGGAAAAGAATTTTGCTTTGATCCTTGGTAATGAAGGACAAGGCATGAAGGCAGAACTGCAGGCGAAAACAACTGCCAATTTGCACATTAATTTTCCTGGTAAAGCTGAGTCTTTGAATGTGGCTGTTGCTGGTGGAATTTTAATGTTTGCATTAAATTGATTTTCCTAATAAAATGTAAGTATGGCTGAAAGAATTGAGTTGACACAATCAGCATTTGAAATCCTAGGTCGCAAATGGAATGGCTTAATTATCCAATCTCTCTTGGACAGCAGTCGGGGATCCTTACATTTTGCCGAACTTTCCAGAAACGTGCGCGCATGCAGCGACCGTGTTTTGACAGTTCGTTTGAAAGAACTGGAAGATGCTGATATCATTGAACGTGTGTGCTGTCCTGATAATGGTAAATTGGGTTATCGTCTGACTAAAAAAGGCGGTTCCATGAGACCGTTGATGTCGGAAATTTCGACATGGGCAGCGAAAAATATTTAATAATCTGCGGAAGATTAGTAGGCTGTGATGTTATTAGCGAGCTGGGTGAGTGAAAGCCGGCAGCAGTGCAAGTTGAATTTCACTTCCAATTATTCTAGTTAATCACTAGCGGGCTGCTCCGTTATCAGTTATTAGAGTTAGAAAACGTATCATGTTTTCTATAAATTTGGGTGGTAACACGATAATTCGTCCCTGATGCATCAAGTGCATGAGGGATTTTTTTATTAGTCAGGAAAATTTATGGACATTAAAGAAAAATTAGATGAATTGAATAAGAAAATTTCAGCAGAGATCGATCATTCGACCAATATTGATTTAGTTGAAAATATTCGAGTTCATCTGCTGGGCAAAAAAGGTGAATTAACTAAGATTTTAAAGGGTCTTAAAGATCTGACACCTAGTGAGAAACCTGTAGTTGGTCAGCTGGCCAACCAAATTCGAACACAATTAGAAGCTGAGATCGCTGATAAAAAAAACAGCCTCGAAGAGCTTAAACTAAACGCTAAGCTGGCAACTGAGAAGATTGATGTTACCTTGCCGGGGCGCAGCTTTCAGATCGGTACAAAACACGTCTTACAGCAGATCCAAGATCAGATCGAAGACCACTTTTTAAGTCAAGGCTTTCAGGTCATGTATGGTCACGAAATTGAGACTGATGAATATAATTTTGAGCGCATGAATCTGCCTAAAGACCATCCAGCGCGTGATATGCAGGATACTTTTTATTTAACGCCTAATACTCTTTTAAGGACACAGACCTCTGCAATGCAGGCACGTGCAATGGATCAGCATGACTTTGCTAGCGGTCCTTTAAAAATGATCAGTCCTGGTAAAGTATATCGTCGTGATAATGATGATGCGACACATTCCCACCAATTCCATCAAATCGAAGGATTGGTTGTCGGCAGAAAAATTACACTGGCTGATCTGAAGGGCACTCTGCAAGCTTTAACTAATGAACTGTTTGGCAGAGGCCATGCAATGCGTTTTCGACAAAGCTATTTCCCCTTTACTGAACCGAGCTTGGAAGTTGATATTAGCTGGAATATTGTCGACGATCAAACGGCAGCTGAAGATATTGAATGGATCGAAGTGTTAGGTGCTGGTATGGTGCATCCAAATGTTTTAAAAATGGCCAAAATTGATTCAGAAAAGTATTCTGGTTTTGCATTTGGTTTAGGACCTGATCGCTTTGCCATGATCAAGTACGGCATTGATGATATTCGTCATTTTTATTTAGATGATCTGCGTTTTTTGAAACAGTTTAGTCAGGTGGGAGAATAATGAAAGTTTCTGTTAATTGGATCAAAGAGTATATACCAGATTTCCCTGTAACTAATGAGAAGGAAGCCCAGGATTTTTCTGATACGCTAGCGCTAACTTCGACTGAGGTTGAAGAAAACGGCTATCAAATTGCCCAATCTAGCGGCCTGATCGTGGGTAAAATCACTGAAATTCGTCCAATCGAAAATTCAACACATTTAAAGATCACGATCGTTAATACTGGTAAAAAGGATTATCAGATCGTCACCGGAGCACCTAACGCTGCTTTGAACCAGTTGGTTGTGCTGGCTTTGCCTGGGGCTGTTTTAGCGGGCAGCAAAAAAATAGAAGCGACAACTTTGGATGGCCAAATCAGTCAAGGCATGCTTGTCTCTTTACAAGAGATCGCTTTTGATGATTCGATCGCGCCCAAAAAGCATGAAGCCGGCATCTACGTGTTTCCAACTGACAATGATGTGCAGCCTGGTGATGATGCTGTCAAGGCACTTGGGATCGATGATTTGATGATCGATACTGAATTGACAGCCAATCGTGGAGACATGCTATCGATTCGCGGCAATTTATATGAGTTTGCGGCGATTTTAAATAAAAAATTTGTTTATCCTGAAAAAAAATTGCATGAGGGGAAACGACCAGCTGCGGCTCAAATTTCAGCAAGTGTTGATAGCAAACTGGCTAATCCATATTATCTGCGTGTGATCAATGATGTCACAGTCAAAGAAAGCCCTTTGTGGCTGCAGCGGCGTTTATGGAATTCGGGTATTCGTCCAATTAATAATCTGGTCGATGTGACAAATTACATAATGCTTTTATTTGGTCAACCGATGCATGCATTTGACTTAGACCAGTTGCAGCATAAACAAATTAAGCTGGCGCTATCAAAAGATGAAAGTTTAACAACGCTGGATGGCAATAAGCATGACTTAAAAGCTGGTCAAGATATCGTTGTGTACGATGGGGATCAGCCACAAATGCTAGCTGGCGTTATGGGCGGCGTTCAATCTGAAGTAACTCAAAGTACAAAAAATCTTGTTTTGGAAGCAGCTGTTTTCGATCCGGTTTATATCCGTAAAACAGCTCAGCGCTTTAACTTGCATTCACAGGCCAGTCAACGTTTTGAGCGTGGTATCGATGTAGCAAACTGCCAAAAAGCTTTAGATTATGCAGCGGCATTGGTTCAGCAAATTGCCGGCGGTGAAGTTGCTGCTGGTGTTGTTACGGGCTGTGAGGAAATATTGCCTGAGACTAAGATCTTGATTTCTGTCAGTGATATTAATGATTATTTAGGGTCACAAGTCAGCTTAAAAGAGGTTCGCGAAATTTGGGATCGATTGGCCTTCAAATATGATCTGGTCGGAGAACAATTTACAATTTATGCGCCGAAACGGCGTCCTGACATCACGATCAAAGCTGATTTAATTGAAGAGTTTGTCCGAATATATGGATATGACAGAGTACCAATTCACTTGCCGCAGGCCGTTAACGACCGATCTGGTCTGACGATCAGCCAAAAACTGGATCGTGCGATACGTCAATTACTGCTCGGATTAGGACTCAATCAAGCGATCTCTTATTCTTTGACAGATCCTGATCAGGCCAAGACATTCACTTTTCAGCCGGAAAATGAAGTGAAATTATCCAATCCTATGAGTCAAGACAGCTCAGTACTACGTCAATCCCTGCTTTCGACTTTAATACAAACGGCTGCTTATAATGCTGCTAGAAAAGCCGCAGATATTCGTTTATTTGAAACAGGTGCTGTTTTCTTTGATCGTGGTCAAGCCAAAATGCCGAAAGAAAATCACCAGATCGCTGCCTTGATTTCGGGAATCGAGTCGGAGGGCTGGCAGCATCATGAGAATAAATACGATTTTTATTACATGAAAGGCCTCTTGCAAAGTCTGCTTGATAGCCTGGATTTAAAAACAACAGTCACTTATAAGACAGCTGATGACCGTCCGGAAATGCATCCAGGTCAAACGGCTGACGTTTATCTTGGCCAAGAATATCTGGGTTTTGTCGGTCAAATTAATCCAAAAGTTCTGCGAGCTAATAAATTGGCTGCGACCTTTGTTTTTCAAATTGATTTAGATTTGATTCATAAATTGTATAAAAACACGAGTGATTATAGCTTATTGGACAAGTTTCCGGGTATCGAACGAGATCTATCTCTGCTTGTCGATGATAAAGTTGAATCAGCAAGGATCGAAAATCTGATTAAAATTAATGCTGGTCCATATTTGCGCAGGCTGCAGGTCGTGGATGTTTACGAGGGTCTGGAACTCGGATTGAATAAGAAATCAATCGCTTACCGCTTGGAATTTGTCAATCCGCAGGCTACATTGGTCGATGATGAGGCCAACCAGTCTGTTCAAAATGTCATTGATCAATTAGCTCGACAGCTGCAGGCTAGGGTTCGATAAGTTTGCTAAGCTTATAGATATGAAACATTCTTTTTGGCGATCAATTCCACCCGTGACATTAACGATTTTCTTTGTGACTTTGTTTGTTTATCTGATTCAAGTTATCGTTGATGCCTTTATTTACCAATCATTCAGCCCTTTTTTTATTATTGGTCGTTTGATCAGTGGACCTTCAATCCAGTCGATGGTTTTCATGGGTGGGGAAGTCAGCAGTCTCGTCGTTCGTGGTGATTGGTATCGTTTGTTTATGCCGATCCTGCTGCATAGTTCGCTCATGCACATTTTTTCAAATATGCTGACACTGATTATTGTCGGTCCTTTTGTCGAACGGCTATTCGGCCGCGTTAAGTATTTGATTATTTATATCGTGGCTGGTATTTGGGGCAATTTATTGACCTTTATTTTTGATCCAAATCCAAATGTTGTTTCAGTTGGTGCGTCGGGTGCACTTTTTGGTCTCTTCGGTGCTATGATCGCGATCGCTTGGTACAATCGCAATAATTTAGCTTTTAAACGGCAGCTGGTTATTTTTACAGCATTCGCGGTCTTCAACTTAATTAGTAACTTTAGCGCCCCTAGTGTTGATATTTGGGCTCATTTGGGTGGTTTGATCGCAGGTGTCTTGGTTGCACTGGTTTCTAATTTTCCAAGCAGCCAATACGGCGGCATCAAGATCTTGGTCCGGGTCGGATCGGTGATTATTTTACTGCTGCCGTTAGTATGGACAGGTTTTCAAATTATCGGAAACTAGCCATATATCTTGAAAGCGCTTGTTTTTATGGGAAAAAACTTTTAATCTATTATTGAGGTAAAAATGACTAAAGATAAACTAATTGGTGTCGATCTTGGCGGCACAACGATTAAATTTGCAATTCTGACAGCCAATGGTGAAATTCAAGAAAAATGGGCTGTTCCAACTAATATTTTGGATGATGGTTCGCATATCGTTCCTGCGATCGTGGAGTCGATCAATAAGCGGCTATCGCTTTTGCAGCTTGATCCTGAAAGAATTATTGGCATTGGCATGGGGACACCGGGAACGGTCAGCCGCCAAAACGGTACGGTCGAAGCTGCTTATAATTTAAATTGGAAAAGTATCCAGCATGTTCGTGAAGCCGTTCAAAAAGGAACTGGGCTAGACTTTACGATGGATAACGATGCTAATGCTGCAGCGATCGGCGAGCAGTGGAAAGGTGCTGGAGAAAATAATCCGAATGTTGCTTTTATTACACTTGGTACCGGTGTTGGCGGCGGTATTATCGCTAATGGCGAAATGGTTCGCGGTGTTTTCGGTGCTGGCGGCGAATTTGGCCACATGGTCGTTGAGCCTGGCGGTTATCTATGCACTTGCGGCAACCGTGGTTGTTTGGAACAATATTGTTCGGCAACTGGCGTTGTTCATCTCGCACATGATTTCGCTGACGAATATGAAGGCAATTCGCAATTAAAATCGATGCTTGATAATGGCGAAGAAGTCACCTCTAAGACTGTCTTTGATTTAGCTAAGGAAGGCGATTTCTTGGCTAATGAGGTCGTTGATAAAATGGCTTATTATCTTGGCTACGCCACGGCAGCTTTGTCCAATATCTTGAATCCAGCCTACGTTGTCATTGGCGGCGGTGTCTCGGCTGCTGGTAATTTTCTGCTTGAAAAAGTTCAAAAACACTGGACGAAGTATGTACTTTCAACAGTTCGTTCATCAACTAAATTGAAGTTGGCAGTTCTCGGAAATGATGCTGGTGTGATCGGTGCAGCGAGTCTTGCACGTGAATTTGAAAGAAAATGAGTTTTTTACTTCAAATTCGGGTCAATATTTGATAGAATTATTCAGTTGGCTTTGCTTATGAGTTAAGATTAAGCGGACTGATTATAGGGATATAGTATAGAGGTAGTACAGCGGTCTCCAAAACCGTTAGCGGGGGTTCGATTCCCTCTATCCCTGCCATGGCGGTATTGGTGAAGTTGGTTAACACACCGGTTTGTGGTACCGGCACGCGCGGGTTCGAGTCCCACATACCGCCCTTGCAAGTTTCTTTTGGAACTCTTGCATTATTTTTTGCAACAAATGCCGTTGTGGCGGAATTGGCAGACGCGCTGGACTCAAAATCCAGTGGTGGCAACACCGTGTGGGTTCGACTCCCACCGACGGCAAAATAAGCGTTATATCAGAAAGAGTGATATAGCGCTTTTTCTTTGCTTAAATGTTGATATGACGGCGTTTATATATCATTGATAAACATGATCCAAGCTGCTAAATAATATTAAATATGGTACAAAATTGGTACATTAAAAAAATAACCATAGCTTTAATCATTCGTAAATTCTTCGTTAAAACCTAGTTAATTGCTTCGCCAGAATTATACTCACAAATCAGAAACAGTATCATATTGCTTAAATGCATCCAATAACTGCAAGCCACTGGATATTTTCTTTTTAAGAGACACTAAACTCTTAGTAAACAAACATTGCTCATGTCTGTTAGTTGTTCTTTCTAGGCAAACGTTGCTCATCATTACCAGCCTAGAACTGGTGAAACTCGTTTTTCAGCTTCAATCTTAAGACGGAAAAATGAAGTAAGGTGGATTTAGAGTATTCCTAAACACATGCACTTACATATTGGCAAATGTTTATTAGCCTGGTTGTTTTATCTTTACGAAAAGAAAAAACTTTACTAATTTCATAAGATAAAATAAGACATCGCAATATTAAGGAATTAACAATATTTCTTTGAAGATAATCGTTTGAATCAAACGATAACTTATTTTTATCAAGATAAATTTGGTAAGGATCGTGCATTGGCTACTAGGCTTAAAAATCAAAAATCAATTTTATTTATTTGGCGGGCCTCAACGGTATCAACTTCTAGTTTTACCTAGGATTATTTCTTTGCAATGCCGAATTGTTTATCGATCTCATACATACTGTTTAGTTGCGGATTATTTGATTATGATTGACAAAGAGACATTAGCTATTATTGCCAAAGCTTTCGATGAATCCAACTAAGATATGGAATCACTGCTTAATATTTCTTTGGCGAGGTTCCGAGATAGAACTTCCATTATTGTAACCGGCATCTGTAACTTCTAGTTTTAGACCGTCCGAAAGGTGGACAGTTTTGTTGATGCCTTTTTTTTGCTTGAAAAACTGCTTGAATTTGCGTTTGATTCAGAATTTATTTTCTTACTACTACTGACGACTTTCATAGATTTTGTTTTGGAGAAAATCTTTGAGGAGTAGAGACAATAATCAAAAAAATTAATACCTTTTGAAGAAGAGATGCGATTTCTGTGAAGATTAGTTAAATAAGACTCTGGATGTACATAAAAATTTAGTCGAGGTATGTATATCTCTGATAATCTTTTGGCCCAATACCGTGAAGAAAGTATATACCAAGCCTTAAAGAAAATCATTGATTATTATGTTGAATTCCCAGCATAATATCAGTTGATAATCTTCTTAGTATTATCGTGGATTTTGGCTTAATAAAGACTGTACGTATCTAAGTATGGTTTTTATATTCAGACCCTTCAATAGTGCTGAAAAACAACTAAGTACATTTTTAATTAAAAAGCTGTACAAAAGTTATAAGAAAGCGCATACATTTAATATTAATTTCAAAATATAATGAAGTTGTCCCAAGGAGGAACTCTTTTGAACGATAGAAATATTGCTATTCTTACCGAGATCATCAAACATCCCGATATCAAAAGCAAAAAAATAGAAGCAAAATTACATTTAACACGACGCCAGTTATCGTATTCTATTGATCAAATTAATACAGAACTATCTAATGATAATTTACCAACTTTGCAGAGGACACCTCTTGGGACAATTTTAGTATCAGCAGAGATAATTAACTATTTCCTCAAAGATAAAATAAATGGAAAACAAAAAAATGTTTACCATACGGAACAAGAACGTTGTATGATCATTATTCTGTATATCTTAACAGCGAATATACCTTTATCTTTGATTAATATTTATCACTTACTGGGAGTCAGCCAAGCAACGGCAGCGAAGGATATGAGGAACGTTAGGATACTTGTCTCAAAATATCATCTTGAACTCCAAAATAGTTGGCAGAATGGTTACCTTATTGATGGAAACGAACCACAACAACGGTTCCTGATTAATGAAACGATCTCTAACCTAGAAAGATATGATGATAGTCATGAATTGATTGCAAACTTATCAGATATTTCAATTGATGAAATGATACATTTTGTGAGACAAGTGGAACAACAAGTTGGCATTTCATATTCGGATAACGCTTTCAACCACTTGGTGTACTCATTATTAATAAATATTAGTAGGAATCGCGCCAACAAGACAGCTAACGATAATTACTTTTTGAATCAAATTGCTGACACAAAAGAATTTAGTGTTATTTCTAAGCTTGTTAATCCAGATTGGGTAGCCTGCCAATCTGACATAGAATGGATATCCATTTTGTTTCTTTCAGCTAATACGATTAGAGGCAAATTCTCATTCTCTGATTATACGATTTTAAAAGCTATTAAAGAGATGGTTTCATCTTTTGAACAAAAGACGCTTGTTCAAATTCAAAATCATGAAGAATTTGAACAACGGTTATTAGCCCACTTGAGACCTGCTGTTTACCGTGTGAAATACGGTCTACATCTCAATGATATCAATACATCACAAATATTAATTAAGGACTCGCAATATGAATTCTTAGCTGCAAGTATCAGAAAAATAATATCTCCTCTAGAGCAGATAACAGGAAAAAAATTCCCAGAAAATGAAGTCAAATTAATTGTTTTTTATTTTGGTGGTGATTTAGAGAATGCTAAAAATTTGTCAATAATAAAGCCGAAAGCAGCCGTAGTATGTACCAATGGTGTGATTGTATCAAAATTGATGTTTCAAAACTTAGTTCATTTATTTCCTGAAATTGCCTTTTTATCAGCAACTTCTGTCAGAGATTTTGAAACATTTTCTGATGATTATGACTTAGTATTTACTACGGTTCCTTTGAAGACAAACGCAAAGCAGTATATTATTCAGCCAATTGTCTCCCCTGAAGATGCTATAAAACTTCGTTACAGGGTTCTGAATGAATTTGGATTAAAGAATATTGAAACCACTTTAGATAAAATTATACAAATAGTTCGAAAACACGTAAATTCAATTGATGTGACAGGATTAAAAGGTGATTTGAAGCAATGGCTATCGACTGAGCAGCAAACTTATAGTATTCAAAAGGAACTCCCGGATTTGTCTGACTATATCGCCCCTCAACTTATGTGCTTATTAGATAAAAAGGTTGACTGGCAAGATGCATTGGAAATTGCCGCTGAACCATTAATCAGAAGCGGAATTGTGAATCAAAAGTATTTAAATACAATTTTAAAAAATACTGAATCCGAAAAAAATTATAGTTTTCTAGGATCTCAAATTGCGATTCCACACACAACAGCGGAGAACGGTATTTTAAATGATGGTTTTGGTTTTACAGTTCTAAAACATGCAGTCAAGTTTCCTACAGGGCAAAGCATATCTATAATTGTGCCTATTGCAATTTGTGATACGAAAAAACATCTTCGAGCAATTGAACAATTGACCTCTATAGCAAGTGACGCAAAACTGATTCATCAAATTATTTCTGCCTCAGATACGGAAACTATATATCAACTTATAAAGAAAAAAGAAAAGGAGACAGCAATTGACGCTAATTGACGCTAATCTAGTTTTCACTGATGTCGATGTAGAGGATAAGGTCGCTTTAATTGATTTTTTAGCAGACAAATTATATGAAAATGGCAATGTAAAAATAACTTTCCAAGAGGCTGTAGAAAAAAGAGAGCAAAAGTATCCAACCGGTTTACCAACAGGTGCCATACAAGTAGCTATTCCACATACAGATGCTAAGTATGTTAATAAATCGGTAATTGCTTTTGCTAATTTGAAGCACCCAATTGAGTTTCAAAACATGGCAATAAATGGCGAGACCTTGAAAGTCTCGGTTGTTGTCATGCTAGCCATAGCGGAACCTCACGGACAAGTTAAAACTTTAGAAAAGCTCATGTCAATTTTTCAGGACGAAAAACTCTTAGTCTCTTTATCCAGTGAAAAAGATTCAAAAAAAATTTATCAGAAGCTTGTAAAGCTTCTCTAACAAAGAAAGATGGTATTTATACAATGAAAGACATTATTAATTTCATTATGTACATAGTCAGTTTAGGGCCTACTGTGATGATCCCGATTGTCATGTTGATTTTTGGCTTAGCTGTTCGTGTTCCCTTTACTAAAGCTTTGCGCGGTGGTTTGATGGTGGGAATCGGCTTTATCGGCTTAAACGCTACGGTTTCTATTTTGACCAGTGTTATGAATCCTGCAATTCAAAACATGATTAAAATCATGCACATGAATTTGCAAGTCATTGATGTCGGCTGGCCCTCAGCGAGTGCTATAGCCTATGGAACGGCTGTGGGTGTAAGTATTATCCCATTGGGGATACTAATCAATATTCTGATGCTGGTATCCAAAACAACTTCAACGATTGACGTTGATATTTGGGATTTTTGGCATTTTGCATTTTCTGGTTCTTTGGTCTTTGCTTTGACCAAAGATATCACTTTCAGTCTCTTCTGCGCTTCCATGAACATGATCATTATTATGGTTATTGCTGATAGAACTGCACCGTTGTCGGAAAAATATCTTGGTTTACCAGGGATTTCTATTCCTCATGGCTATGCTGGATCATTTGTTCCAATTGCGATTGTGATGAATTGGATTCTTGAAAGAATCCCTGGAATCAATAAAGTCCATCTAGATGCTAAGGGCTTTAACAAAAAATTTGGTGCATGGGGTGAACCAACTTTGTTAGGATTCATTATTGGATGTGCTATCGGGACACTGGCCTATGTTGCTGCTCCAGGACTTTCAATTCCTGATAAATTGGGGAAAATTATGCTGATGGGTGTGACGCTTTCAGCGGTCATGATCATTACACCGAAAATGGCTGCTCTACTTC
Organism: Oenococcus sicerae; assembly: GCF_004102045.2. Lineage (GTDB taxonomy): Bacteria > Bacillota > Bacilli > Lactobacillales > Lactobacillaceae > Oenococcus > Oenococcus sicerae. The sequence continues at coordinate 1,406,860 of NZ_CP029684.2, forward strand.
TTCAAGGTGTTATACCAGTCTCGGGAGCTATTCAAAAGTATATTCAAAAGAAGTTTTCCGGAAAACGTAAAATCTATATTGGCATGGATACTGCTGTAGGCATTGGAAGTCCAGTAGTATTAGCATGTGCTACGCTTATGATTCCGGTCGCTTTGGTATTTGCTTTTATTTTACCAGGTAACCAATTTATGCCTACAATTGGTCTGGTTGGATTTGTCTTCATGTTTCCATTAATAGTGGCAATTTGTCATGGGGATTTCTTCCGTTCCTTTATTATTGGTGCTGTAAATGTTGTTTTGGGTCTTTGGATAGCGACCAATTTGGCCCCACTAGTAACTCGCGCTGCACGTTCAGCTAAGTTTTCCATTCCAAAAGGATCCTCATTGATTAGCAGTATTGATTACGGTTCCAACCCTTTTCCATGGGTATTTGTTCATATCGCTCAATTCAAAATTTTAGTTTATATTTTGGGAACGATTCTCTGTGTTGGTCTGGCTCTTTGGAATAGAAAGAAAATCATTGAAAGCGAAAAGGCTGTCGTTGCGCCTGCAGATTCAAAATAAAACTTGTTAAATGTCCACAGAAGGTAAAGGAGAAACATTATTATGAAAAAAATTTTTGTAGCGTGTGGCGCAGGAGTAGTTACTAGTACGATTGCCATTACTAAATTAAAAGAGGGATTAGAAGAACGCAATATCCCTGAAGATAATTATAAAATTGGTCAAGGCTCAGTTGGAGAAATTGAATCAAACGCCGGAGATTACGATGCTGTTTTAGTTACTTCACAATATGAAAGTGATAACGTCAATATTCCAATCATCAATGGAATATCGCTCTTAACTGGTGTTGGCGCAGATTCTGTTATAGACCAAATTGCTAGTATTATTCAATCCTGATCAACAGGAGGAACTTAGAAATGCTTGAAACTTTAAAACAAAGGGTCTATGACGCTAACATGCAGCTACCAAAATTAGGACTCGTCACCTTTACTTGGGGGAATGTCTCAGCCATTGATCGACAACAAGGCTTGTTTGTGATCAAACCTTCTGGGGTTGCCTATGAGCAGTTAAGGCCCCAAGACATGGTCGTGGTCAACTTACAAGGCCAAGTGGTCGAAGGGGACTTGAACCCATCGTCTGATACCCCGACACATGCCTACTTGTACCGGCACTTTTTAACGATTGGCGCTATTACCCATACACATAGTCCCTGGGCAGTGGCCTTTGCGGCCGCTGAGATGGATATCCCAGCTGTCAGTACGACCCAGGCCGATACCTTCTATGGCGATATTCCCTGTGCTCCGGCTTTAAATGAACAACAGATCAACACCGCTTATGAATTGAACACAGGCAAAGTGATCGTGGATGAATTTAACAAGCGTCAATTAGACCCTGATGCTGTCCCGGCTGTCTTAGTCAGCCAGCATGGTCCCTTTACCTGGGGAGAAAGCGCTGAGAAATCGGTTTACAATGCCAAGGTCTTAGAAGTCTCAGCTGAAATCGCCTATCACAGTCTGCAACTGACTCATCGTAATTCTCATTTACCCCAATACCTCTTAGATAAGCACTACTACAGAAAGCATGGCCAGCATGCTTACTATGGTCAACACAGTGCTGAGGTTAAAGGGCATGCGGCACATGCTTGATAAGACAGCTAATTAAATAAATACTATTCCAAATCTTAATTTTATTTCCCTTTTTGTTTATTGAACGAATCACAATAGATGATAAATTGGTCTTGTGAGTAGTGTGCCGTAAAAGTCCTTGCATGTAAAATGTGAGGACTTTTTAATATTAGACGTTTAGAAAGATTGTTAGCAACACGTTCTAAGTACTGTTCTCCCTGAAACCTACTTGTCTCTTATTCTCTTTGGATTCTAGTCCAATCTTAAATTGGCTAAGGATATGGTTGATCGATTAGAACAAATCAACAAAAACATGGCTAGTTCAACTAGATTAGTCATAATCGCGGTAAGTTTTAATCTCTTATATTTGTATAGGTCCCTAGATATTTAATATTCAGTAAATTATCTATCGTACTCATGATCTTGTGATATTTCTGTTTGGCAAATTAGGTCCAAGCTAATGGAACTTTGAGCCATTCAGATACATTCTATATACCCACTAGCTAACTATTGGTGGACTCTTTTTATGGGTTTTGTGTTGTCTTTGCGCCCACTATGTCTCCAGCGTCAGAATCCCATGCCATTTTCCACGTAATTGTATGACCGTCCGAGGTCTGCGTCTGCCAGGTGCTAAAGGTAACGGTATTTCCATTTAAGGAATAAGGAATGTTTTTGAAGTCCTGAGATCCGATGGATATATAGTGATCAGATAATGAATATGGTTCCGAATAAGCCACACCCATACTAGCCACGCGAGCCGTTGTTGCATTCTGAAAATAGCCTACAATAAAGTTGTCGTGAACTGTATTTTGAAGTGCTTTGTTTTCGTTCATAGCTTTATCAACATCTTCACCATCGTACAAAATTGGCGTGATATCAAAACCTTTTCCTGTAATAATGTCCTGAATGTTTTTAAGTCCTTCAAAAGAGCTTGATTCTGCTGAACTTCTTTCTGAACTATTTGATGATATAAGGGCTGTATTGGCAGCCTTAGAAAAACTGCTGGCTATCTTTGCATCTTCTTTTCGATATAGTGCATAGTATTTTTCGGGAATTGTAAAAGTATAATCTTGCTGCTGATGGATATTGCTTGACGATAGACTTATTAGACCAATACTATCTTGATAATGGGTTAGTTGGATAGTATAGTTTATTGAAAATCTCTTAACTTTTACCTGCCATTGGCTTGCAGTGCATGACATCGATATAAGTTCCGAACCATTCATACCTGGCAGAGAAGCAACAAGATCAAGAATTATTTTTTTATTTAATATTTTAGTAAGCGAAGTTGGGGTGGCAAAGACTCCACCCAAGGTCCCTTTAACGGTAGCAATTTTATAATTATAGCCGCTGGCCTTTAAAACTATTTTTTTATCATTCGATTTTTGCTTCTCCGACTTGCGTCTTTCAGTTGATACCGTTCTTTGCTGTCTTGAATTCATCTGAAGATACCAGAAGGCCCCACAACTTGCTAATAGAATAGCCACTAGGCTTGATCCTACGATGATCGATGCTCTCTTTTTCATCTTTATCCCTTTTAATTCAAATTAAGTTTAAGCTTTTTATGTGCTCTTTCATAACTAAACAGTTAATTGATTGTTTAGTTATTTTGACCGTTGCCAGTAACTTCTCCAAATTTTATAGCTATCTATTGTAGTTTTTCAGGTGCTGTTCTTGGATATAGATATGGTGGATTAATCTATTAAAGTCTTTCGATTTTTAAAAACACAATCTGATTTTGCCAACACTGAATATGGCTTTTTAGTATTAGATGGTTTTGGTGATTTTAAGAGCCACATAAAAATAGTTTCAGTTAATGATGCGAAAGAGATTGTTTTGGCTAGTGATGGTTATCCTGAATTGTTTGACTCTTTAAAAAAAGTGAAGATAAATTATCTGAAATTAAAAAAATGGATCCTTTACTGATTAGCCAATACAAATCAACAAAGTGTTTTCTCGAAGAAAATAATTCGTATGATGACAGAACCTACATTCGTTTTGCAACTCACTGATATTCTCTAAACATATGTATTTATCTCAGCTTAAGCTACTCTGGTCTAAGGCTCAATAGTTCTATAATCAAATTAGTGTTTTTATTTGGGAAGAGACCGTGTTTTGTTAACAGTCTCATGTTTTGAAGGGATTAGGATGGACTACAAAACGAAAGCCGAGCTGGACTTTGAAAAGGAAGTCGTTAACCAACTAACTGTGGGCCATAATCAGTGGGTTGAGAGAAAAGACTTATATGAAGCGACGCCCGATCAATTGTGGGCTAATCTCCGAGACAAAATCAATAATAATAATTTTGCTACGCTTCATGGCCAACCCCTAACCAACACTGAATTTTCTCGAGTGCAAAGAGCGATTGAAGTGCAAACACCTTATCAAGGAGCCAAATTATTAGCTGCTGAAAATGGAATTGGCAAAATAGAAATTGAACGAGACGATGCTAAATTAGACAAAGTCACGCTGGAACTTTTTTGGAAAGCTGATGTTGCTGGCGGCAAATCCAGTTACGAAATTGTTAGGCAAGCCATTCGCCCTAAAGGTGATGGTGCGAATCTTCTAGATCAAGATCGTCGGTTTGATGTTAGCCTTCTAATTAATGGGCTGCCGTTAATTCAGATTGAGTTTAAAAAATCAACGGTCGAGCTTGGTCATGCTTTTGACCAAATCGAAAAGTATGCCGCTGAGAAAAAATACACCGATATTTACTCGCTTTTGCAAATGTTTGTCATTATGAGTCCAGATAGTACGGCTTATTTTGCAAATTGTGAAATCGGACAATTTAGAAAAGATCTGACTTTCCATTGGCGAACTGTTGATAACCATCCGATTGAAAACGGTCTCGATTTCACGCGACAGGTCTTAAATATTCCGATGGCGCATAAACTTGTCAGCGAATATACGGTGATGGATGAAGAAAGAAAGAGCTTGATTTTGTTGCGTCCATATCAGATTTACGCGATTCAAGCGGTTATGGCTCGCATTCATCAGCATGAAGATGGTTTTGTTTGGCATACGACTGGTTCTGGCAAGACGCTGACATCCTATAAAACGGCAAAATTAGCTGCCCAAGATCCGTCCGTCGATCGTGTCATTTTTTTGGTGGATCGAAAAGATTTAGATGAGCAAACGACCAGCAACTTTTCGGCTTATGCTGCTAATGATGACATGACCATTAAAGAGGCAGCCAACACCGCTGATTTAATTAAAAAACTGAATGAGAATGATGGCAAAGTCTTGGTTGCATCCATCCAAAAAATGCATCGTGCAGTTAAGAGTCAGTTAGAAGCAGTGGAAGCCGGCAAACAAACGCGTTTTTCAAAATTATTTGCGAAACACGTTGTCTTCTTTGTTGATGAAGCTCATCGCTCTCAATTTGGCACGATGCAAAAAGAAATTCGTAAGGCTTTCTTTAACAGTAACTGGTATGGTTACACTGGAACACCGATTTTTAACGAGAATAAAAAAGTCCTGAAGGGTGATTTAGCCGTTACGACTGAAGAACTTTTCGGACATGTTTGCCATACATATAACATTCGTGATGCGCTGGAAGATCAAGCGGTGTTGCCTTTTAATGTTGAACATGTCAATACGATTAGTTCTCAGACCCTGATTGATCGGGCTATTGACGAAGAAAAAAAGAAAATGTCAACCAAACGTTTTCAGCAAGGCAAAGTGTTGACTGAAAATGATCTGTTGACGATTCGCAAATCAGTCCATAATTTGTCTGCAACAGAAAAGGAAAGTTATCTGACTAAAGCTGATTTCGAAAATGATCAGCATTTAAAACAGGTTGTGACTTATATTCTCAAAAATGGTCCGAAGAAAACAAGCCTGGGTCACGGAAATTTCAATGCAATTTTAACGACTAGTTCGATCAAATTGGCTCAGCGTTACTATCAGCTTTTCAAGGAAGCCAAACAAAATTCGGATTTTGTCGATGATTATGATCCTGATTGGCCGCGAATTGCGATTACTTATTCCATGTCGGAAAACGAGGATGATAGCACGAAGAATCGCAAACAGATGTTGGCGGTACTCAAAGATTATAACCAGCAGTATCATACAAATTTTGCTATTGATGATTTGAGTTTATACAACGAAGATGTCGCTAAAAGAGCTGCACGTCGAGAGGACCAATATGCCCACCTGACTAAAGACGAAGAGATTAATTTAGTAATTGTCGTTCGACGCTTATTGACAGGCTTTGATGCGCCACGATTGAATACACTCTTTGTTGATCGCGTTTTGGCATATCAGGAATTAATTCAGGCTTATTCACGTACTAATCGTCTACAAAATAAAGATCTCAAACAAGAGGGACAAATTGTCACTTTTCGTATGCCGGCAACGATGGAATCTAACGAACAGGAGGCTTACAAGCTATATAGCGGTGAAGGTACTTTCAATTTAGTCACGCGGCCAACTTACGATAAAGCTGTCACACATTTTAAGGAGACGGTTGCTGATTTAAAAGCAATTGCACCTGTAGCGGATGCGGCCGATGACTTAAAGGGCAATTACGAAAAAGTTCGTTTTGTTAAAGCTTTTAGAAAACTGAATGCGCAATTAAACTCGCTCTCCATGTACACGGATTTCAGCTGGAAAGATGGTCAGCGAAAGTTCGGTATAAGTGAAGAAGAAATCGAACACTATGCTGGGAAATTTAATCGGATTAAAAATGAAGTTCAATCAATCGATGGTCACGATGATGATGAACTGACAAGCTTAGACTTTTCATTATCAGTTGGATCGGTCACGCTAGTTGACTACGACTTCATCACAAATTTGATTCAGGATTGGTTAGATCAACAACAAAATTATAAGACGCAACAAGAAATTCAAGAAAATATGAGCGATTACCTGAAAGGTGAAGCGGATATTCAAGAGAAAATTAATCAACTTTCAAAATCGGGAAATCCAGAACAAGCTGATTTATTAAGAGCTGAATTAGCCAATGCAAAAACACAATTAGCTGAACAACAAGCTAAAACGATTCAGGGAAAACCAGTCGATAAACTAGTTGCTAAGGAACTCAATGTAAACTATGAACAACAACAGCTATATGAAAAAGCGCGTCAATTTGCTGACCTATGGGGTTTAAAAAGTGCTGCTCTGTTGCGAGTGGCTAACGAACATCAGACTGATTCCGATGTTTGGGAGCACGAACAAGAATTGACTGAAACAGCTGATATGCAGCAAGCCATTCGGGCACAGACGAATAGTCCAGCGGGACTTCAGTTTCACGGACCATTACCAATTTATCGAATTAAGGCTAAGAAGGCTTGGCGCGATTTTATTGAAGAACAATTAGCAGTCTATTTAAGAAAATAACGAGGGATGATGATTCATGGAAAGTAAAAATCGTGCTAGTTCACTAGAAAGCAGCTTATGGAGTGCTGCTGATGTCTTAAGAGGAAAGATGGATGCGTCGGAGTATAAAAACTATTTACTCGGACTTATCTTTTATCGCTTTTTATCAGAAAAAGTATTATCCACTTTTAGCGTTTGGGCCGGGATTGATCATGATATTGAAAAATATTATGCTGAGTATCTAGATCCGAATTTCTTGCTTGAAGATATGGCCATGCGTGACGATACTGTTGAATACATAGAGGAAAGTCTTGGTTATTTGATTGAGCCTGATGCCTTGTATAGCAGCTTGATTGAGAAAATTAAAAACCATCAATTTGCCTTAGATGATCTCGCACAAGCTTTACATGATCTGGAAAATTCTACAATTGGTCAACGCTCAGCTCAAGACTTCGCTGGTTTATTTGCTGATGTGGATTTATCAAGCAACAAGCTTGGCAATAGCCTGCAACAGCGTAATCAGGCTATTAGTGACACGATGTTAGCCTTAAATAATATTGATTTGACAGCTCACAATGGTGATGTCTTAGGGGATGCCTACGAATATTTGATCGCCCAATTCGCTAGTGATTCTGGTAAAAAAGCTGGTGAATTCTATACGCCGCGGCAAGTCTCAGACATTATTGCCCAGATTGTGACTTATCAGCGAGATCAAGGGGATGCACAAATTAAAAGTATTTATGATCCAGCGGTTGGATCTGGATCGCTTTTGCTGAATGTTGGTCAACACGTCGAGAATCCAAGTTTGATTAGTTATCATGGTCAAGAATTAAATACGACGACTTTTAATTTGGCTCGCATGAATTTGATGCTGCACGATGTTTCTTATGAAGATATGCATTTGAATAATGGCGATACTTTGGCCAAGGATTGGCCGACTGACGAACCCTATTTATTTGATGCTGTCGTCATGAATCCACCTTATTCTGCGCAATGGGATAATAGTGACAAACGACTTTCTGATCCACGCTTTAGAGATTACGGTGCTTTAGCGCCAAAATCCAAAGCTGATTTCGCCTTTCTGCTACATGGTTTTTATCATTTAGAGGAACAGGGCACAATGGGAATCGTTTTGCCACACGGTGTCTTATTTAGAGGAGCGGCTGAAGGCAAAATCCGGCAAAAATTGCTTGTAGATAATCGCATTGACGCCATTATCGGTCTGCCAGCCAATATCTTTCATTCGACTGGTATTCCGACTTTGATTATGATTTTGAAGAAACATAAAAGAACTAACGATGTCTTATTCATTGATGCTTCGAATGATTTCGAAAAGGACAAAAATCAAAACCGACTCACTGAGAAGAATATTGAAAAAATTGTCAACAGTTATAAAAAGCGTCAGAACGTTGATAAATATGCCCATGTTGCTTCAATGGATGAAATTAAAGCCAATGATTATAATCTGAATATTCCACGTTATGTGGATACTTTTGAAGCAGAACCCGAAATTGATTTAGCACAAGTCAAGGAGAATCTTGCCGATATTGATCAACAGATCGCTGAAGCTACTACCGCTTTTCAAGCATTAGAAGCACAATTGGTTTCGACTGGTTCTCAGCAGGAAGACTAATAAATATGCTAATAAATATGGCTGAAGAAAATAAAAATATCCCCGAACTACGCTTTCAAGGATTCAGTGGCCCTTGGGAAAAGCGTGAGTTAGGTGCAATAGTCTCTCTACTCAAAGATGGAACTCACGGTACTCATAAGGACGGGAATTACGCACATTTGTTAAGCGCGAAAAATATCCGAAATGGTCAAGTTGTTTATGATCAATCTGATAGAAAAATTAACAAGCCCGACTACGAAATCATTTATAAAAACTATCAGTTAAAGGATAAGGATTTGCTCCTAACAATAGTTGGTTCAATAGGTGAAACCGCGATCTACCATAAAAACAGCCAAGACCTAATTGCGTTTCAGCGTTCAGTTGCTATTATCAGAGGAAACAATGAAACTAAGCAACTTTTTTTAGGTACGGAGTTCAATTCCGATGCAGTTAAAAAACAACTGAAGCAGCTTGTCTCAACGTCGGCACAAGGAGGAATTTACCTCGGATCTTTAGGGAAACTAATATTTCAATTACCTAATTTAGACGAGCAAGCCAAGATTGGTTCTTTCTTTAAAACAATGGATAACTTGATAGCTGTCAACCAGCGTAAGTTAGAAGAGCTAAAAAAACTCAAAAAAGCTTATTTGCAAAAAATGTTTCCACAAAATGGTTCTGAATTTCCAGAATTAAGATTTGCTGGTTACACGACACCTTGGGAAAAGCGTAAGTTTTTTGAGCTATACAAAAAAGTAACTGAAAAGAATGATTTATCATTTGGAGCTGATAAGATCATTTCAGTTGCCAATATGTACTACAAAAATGACTCTTCCAGATCAGATGCAGATTATATGCAGACTTATAACGTTTTCAAAATTGGCGATATAGCTTTTGAAGGAAATAAAAGCAAGAATTTTTTGCACGGAAGATTTGTGGAAAACGATATTGGAGACGGAATTGTTTCGCATGTGTTTGATGTGTTTAGGCCAATTGCAAAATACGATTTATATTTTTGGAAGTACTATATTCACGATGAAAATGTGATGGGAGATATATTAACTAAAGTTACGACTAAAGCAACAATGATGAATAATTTAGTTGCAAAAGAATTTTTAAAACATAAAATTTCTGTCCCTTTATATAAGCAGCAAGTCAAAATCGGTTTCTTTTTTAAGTCTCTAGATGTGACTATCTCGGTCAACCAGCGTAAACTGGATGCTTTAAAAAAACTCAAACAAGGATATCTTCAAAAAATGTTTTGCTAATGTTTTTTCGGCCTAAATTGACTGAATTGATGATCAATTGGGTGCCTGTCTTCCAGACTACAAATCTTAATCCAGCATAATAAATAGCGACTCTTAAAGGGCCGCTATTTTTATTTTGGAGGTGGTTACGATGCCACAAGGAAACAAGATTCTTTTTCACGTCTATTACAAGCAGTGGATGCTGCTTTATAAAAAGGGAGCCATTCGTCGCATTACCTATGACAAATATCGACAGACTTTGAAGCATTTACGCATGTTAAAGCCGGATCTCAGGCTTTGCGATTTAAATCGGCAAACGTATCAGGAACTACTGAATGATTATGCTCAAAATCACGAGAAGCAGACGGTAATGGATTTTCATCACCAATTAAAGGCGTCAATTTTAGATGCTTTAGAAGAAGGACTGCTTACGATTGATCCAACTAGGAAGGTCGTTGTCAAAGGTGTTGTCACACAACACCACAAGACCAAATTTTTAAATCAACAGCAACTCACAAAATTATTGGCTCAATTCACATTGGATGAACATATTTCTTGGGATTATTTTTTTCTCTTAATTGCTAAGACTGGTCTTCGATTTAGTGAGGCTTTGGGTATTACGCCAGACGATTTTGACCTCAGCCGGTTAACTGTATCGATTAACAAAACATGGGATTACAAGACAAGTTCGGGTGCTTTTGCTTTAACAAAGAATCGGGCTTCTATTCGTAAAGTGCCTGTTGATTGGCAGGTTGCTATGCAATTTGCCCAGTTAATTAAGGACAAACCTAAGGACCAGCCGATTTTCGTTTTGCCCGGACAAAAGATTTATAACGCTACAGCTAATGATCGTTTGGAACGATATTGTTCTCGAGCGGGGATCCCAGCAATCAGCGTTCATGGCCTAAGACACACTCACGCTTCATTGCTGCTATATGCTGGTGTCTCAATTGGTTCTGTAGCCAGAAGACTGGGACATTCGAATATGAATACAACTCAAAGAACTTATTTGCATGTGATTCAGGAATTGGAGAACCAAGATACTGACAAAATCATGCGATATCTGACAACTCTAATGTAAAAAATATAAGAAACGCATGGCGACATGCGTTTTTGCTTGAATTGGTGCATGACGCTGGTTGACAGTTATCAGAGAATCTAAAGATCGAAAGAATTGGCCAATCTTGGTTTGCTCAGTTAATTTTGGAATAAAGAAATAAGTTGACGATACCTTTTTCCAATCGGAACGAGGCATCTTTGTTCCAGCGGATAAATTAGCAACAGTCTGATATTTTGTATTCTGAATAATTGAGAAAACAAAAATTGGAGACATATCCTCTGTTGCTCGAAGGACCCAAAAATCACCCAAAGCTACGCCTTTGAATGAAGGAAAAAACCAATTATTCAAGTAAGGTCGTAACTTGCCAAATAAGACATCATTACTTTCAAACTCCGTTCCTTTTCTATGATCTGTTTTGGAAAAAATATCATTATTGAGACGTCCTTCGCTAGATATTAAGTCTGCATATTCAATCCTGGGTAAATCAATATCTGCGGTACTTTTGGAAATTCGAGTAACTATTTTGTCGAACTTACGCTTTTCCCAAATAAGATGATTTTTTAAAAATGTAAGAAAACAATATTCTCAAAAAAATAACGAACTTTAAGACAAAAATTGGCAAATTATTGATACAAATTACGAACTAACTATCATTGATATTGAATGTTTAAAGTGAAATTCAAAGATTAGTAGACAAAAATTATCTGCTTATTCCTAAAAATTTTGTCACTAAAATTGTGACGATCGAAGGAAATGAGATTGAGCCACTATTTGAAATTCAAATTTTAGCCGCAAAAAGTATTTTGTCTTTTTTTAAAAGTAAAATGAGTTGTATTGATTTTTTAGAGGAGTTTGAATTGGTATCTTATAAGGAATTAAAAATCGGTAAACACAATATACCTACATGGGACGGTATGGCCTCGGTTGTGCTAGAAACAGCAGCTCAAAAACCTGAGTGGCATGTGACAGACCTCTTACAGACGGCTGCTAGTAGTATTGGTCTGCCGGAATACCTTTATAATCAGTCCTATCCTAAATATCCAGACGGCCGTATTATTGACGATCGTGCCGGTTGGGCAATTAGTGAACTCACGACTGCCGGATTGCTGATGAGGCCAAGGAGAGCGACTTATACAATCACTGATTTAGGTAGACAAGTTTTTGCTAAATATGGTTACAAATTAGATGGCAAAATCATTCATGCTCAAGCTGCCTATCTGGTTCACACACAAGAATTAAAAGAACGGAATCAGACAACTGAGGCTAATGATATTTCTGACAGTCCTGCCGAAGAGGAATTGTCTAAATCCAGTTTTATTAAAGAAATTACTGAGCAAAGTACCAAGTATAACAATGAGGTAGCAACTGATTTATTACAGAGAATCCGAGAGTCTGAGCCGAAATTTTTTGAGAACTTAGTGGTTAAATTATTGGTTGCAATGGGCTATCAAGGTGACAATGGCACTTCCTGGACGACTCAGTTCACTAACGATGGTGGGATCGATGGCGTTATTAACCAAGACCCGTTGGGTACAAGCACTGTCTATGTACAAGCCAAAAGATATAAAGAAGGAAACGTCGTACAACGTCCTGAAATTGACGCTTTTTATGGCGCACTTCACCGCGCACATGCCGATCGTGGTGTTTTTATCACAACTTCGAAATACTCTGACGGTGCGACTGAAGCAGCTAAAAGCGATTCTATCATCATTATCGATGGGATTCGCTTGACTAATTTGATGCTGAAATATCAAGTCGGTGTTCAAGTTAAGCACCATTTTGATTTATTTGAGATAGATGAAGATTTCTTCGATGCAGATATTTGAGAGTAAGAACATGTATATTTTCTTAAGAGTTTATGACTGTGTTGCGAATTGTCAACCCACAATTGAGTGGATCTTAGATCAGTATCAGATCAAAACGGATAATGCTTCTGGGATTGTTGATGACCCTAATGGCTTTAGTGATGACCAGCGATACATCTTTGATTTGTTGTTGAAAGTGATTAATATCAGCTTGAAGACACTTGATTTAGTGGGGCAGTTGTCCAAGCTAGAGGTAACGGATAATGATTAATCAAATTAGCAGAGGATCTGAGTGGCATAAATGGGATTTACATCTTCATTCATGCTATTCAGAACTGAATAATTGTTTTTCTCATGATACAACAGGCGAGATTTGTGAAGATGATTTTGTGAACTGCATCAAACAAAGTGGCTTGTCTGCCATAGGCCTTACTAATTACTTTAATTTAAAAAAAGAAGATCTTGCGCTAAAAAATCGACTCAACAGTTTGGGAATTAAGACTTTTCTCAATATGGAAGTTCGTTTATCTAATCTAAATAAGGTGGACGAACTATTTGATTATCATGTTATTTTTGATGACAGCTTAGATGATCAGGTTATTAAAAATCTAATGGGAGAGCTCAAGGCAAGCACAGAGTCTATCGATGTTGCCTTCAACAGACTCAGTAAAGATCAGATTGAGCATACAGCATGTATATCTTTTGAAGAACTGAATCAGATCTTAGAAGCAAATGAAGAGCTGAGAGGTAAATATATTAAGGGATTTTTATCAAGAGGACACGGAAGCGCTACTAGCGATGCTGATCCAAAAAATCAAACTGTTTTTAGAGATATTGCAAAGAAGTCGGATTTTCTCATTCATTCTTCTGATAATGCCAATAATTTACAAAAAGATCGTAACTATTGGCTAAATAAATCGCCATATGTAAAACCTCTACTACAGAATTCTGACGCACATTCACTTGATCAGATTGGAAAAAAGTTTTCTTGGATTAAAGCTGACTTAACATTCGATGGTTTGAGACAAATTTTATTTGAACCAGAATCACGAATCTCGTTGGACGAATCTAAGCCTGACCAGAAAAGCGATTATCTTACCATTGACCACGTTAAGTTTCAGCAAGAAATTGATGGCAAAAAGTTTGATAAAAAGATCTATTTTAATAGCAATTTAAATACAATTATTGGAGGAAGATCAAATGGAAAATCCACGCTGACCAATTCGATAGCTAAAGCTTTGAAAAACAAAAATTATACGAAAAAAGATGAGAATGGTAATCAAATGTTCTCTTTCGATAATTCTAATTTTGAAGTTTTTTGGCAGGGAGATGGCCAGCCAAACAACGATCGGGAGGTAGAATTTTTGCCACAGGATTATATGATTCGATTGGTTCAAAATGATAAGCAAAGAAATGAACTAATTGAAAGTACAGTCAGAACCGACACAAGTAATTTTGAAAAAATACAAAATTTTCGAAAAAATGAGCAATAAAAATTGGACGAAATTAATGAGTCTGTTAGCCAATATCTTGGTTTAAAACGGGATTTTTTGCACCTCCAAGAACCGGAAGGAGACAAAAAAGGCATTCAATCAGAAATTAAAAAGATTACTCAGCGGATAAAAGAGCAACCATCTCAGAGCGATTTTTCCGCGGATGACGGAAAAAAATATCAACAACAAATCGATTCACTTGATCAACTCAGTCGTGAAAGAGAACAAATCGACATTGATTTACGATCTTTTAAAAACTTGGCCAATCAGAAAATCGAACTACAAAAAGACTTCGCAGAGATAACTGACGAAACAAGAATCTCTCTGCAGAAATATTTAGATGATCTCTCTATGGACCTTAATCAGAAGTGGTCTACTAAGATATCTGAACTAAAAGATGTTAAAGAAAACCAATCTAGGGAATTAGATAAAAAAATTGAAACTATTAAAAAATCGCCCGAGTATTTGAAAGGCAATGAGCATATTTCACAGAACGAAGTACTTTCTCAACTGATTGAGTCTAAGAAACAAGAACAAGTTCGTTTGAGTGCGTTTGATAAATTTACAAAAAACAAAGAAAATTTGGAAGAAAAAATTAAAGACTCTCAAGATGATATCCTAGCAAAGTATCAGCAGTTGCGTGATGTACAGAATACCCTCCAAAAAGATTTTATCATTCAAGCTGGAAAAAATGGAATCGTTGAAATTAAATTGTATTTTAAGCGAATTCGCTTTGATGAACAACTCAACGGTTTGTTAAATAAGGGAAATAAGAGTAACCTCGATTTTATTAGCCACTTTGATTCTGACACCGATAATACAATTAAAGGTCTATTTACAGAAACAAATCTTTCTTATAATCAAAGCAAAGGACAGGATGATTTAATTCAGGGGGTGTTTAACCATAAATGGTTTGAATTAACTTATGAATTAAGTTATGAGGGTGATGATTTTAATCAGATGTCCCAAGGCAAAAGAGCTTTTGTTATTTTGACATTATTATTGGAATTTAGTGAAGATAAAAAGCCGGTCATTATTGACCAACCTGAAGATAGTTTAGATAACCGTGCCATTTATAAAGATTTGACAAGGTACCTCAAAACCAAGAAAAGGGAACGCCAAATTATCTTAGTTACCCATAATCCTAATATTGTCGTTGGATCAGATGCCGAAAATATCATTGTAGCTAATCAAAATTCAATAAATACTCCAAATGTGAATGGTATCAAGTTTGATTATTGTAACGGTTCACTTGAAAATTCATTTGAGAAGCAGGAAGGAAAATCATTTTTAGCAAGTCAAGGAATTCGTGAACATGTTATTGAGGTTCTTGAAGGAGGAAGCGATGCCTTTGAGAAACGTGAGAAAAAATATAATATGAATTAAAAGTCAATTTTTTGTGTTTAGAAATTTCTCACATAAAATTAAGTTACGACATATTTCTCATTTAAATAAAGAAAGTTAGCGACAACGAATGTGACCAACGTATATTAAACAGCATTATCATATAAATGTTAATTTGAAGGAACGACACTAATGAATGAAATAATACAACCTCTATCTCAAAGAAACGCCCTGATTATCGCTGATGAATGGCATTACTCAGGACAATATGCTTTTTATGATATGACGGCCGATCCAGAAGACTATCAAGAGATAATTAATCCAGCTTTGAGAAGAGATGTTTACTATGAATTTCTAGATCACCAGCAAAAACTGCTCGGATTTTTCGTTATTGAGCCTGTTAATGGAAGCAAAGGTACTTACGAAATTGGATTAGGCCTTGCGCCAAGTCTAACCGGGCATGGTCTTGGAAAAAATTTTTTAGAACATATCATCAGTTATGCAATAACCCATTTTTCGGTAAAAAAAATTATTTTGGATGTCGCAGAATTTAATACTAGGGCACAAAAACTTTATCGTAGCATCGGTTTTAAACAAGCAAGACAGCACGAACAAGAAACAAACAATTCAACTTATACTTTTATTGAAATGACTAAAGATTTTTAATAGGCAACCATTCATTGATCTTCCCATTTTAATTTTGATAGGCTTTTTGCTGAAACGGCTTGCTAGCGTTCAGATCATCACATGAACTATTTTTAAATAACGACTCATGGATTTAACTTCATTATTTTTTTGAGAGACACATATTAAATCAACGATCGGCGGCAGATTTATCCATTTCCATATGTAGTGATCGTCTACGTAATTCTCCCATGCCACTTAGAAAACAAACATCCAAATCTAAAATTTTCACTTTATATCAGTACTTGATGGCCCATCATCGAATTGAAGAGCAATGTCATCCATTGGGATTAGTAAAGTAGAACCTGTCGATTTCGGTTCTATTTTTTTCAAACTTCCGCTTTTCATCACCAGAGGCATATTCAAAGACTGGTCAATCATATTCGGTAATTGTTCTTGTTTTTGCAATTTTTCGAACTCCAAGTCACTAACATGTTCCATAAAACCTAGGAAACGAAATGATTCAGCAGCGTTTCCTTTATTATACGGGGTAATTTCCAAATCAAATTTAATTGAAAAAGACGTAATACTGTTTTTAATTGTCCTCTGCCTTCTCCGATTTAAGATCACAAGCAAATCCGAAGAATGCTCTTTGTTGAAAATACGCCAAGTAATAAATACGGCAAATAATGCCGCAATGCTACTGATCCATTCAGGAATCGTACCCATTAGGCCAGATTGATAAGTCTGATAGACGAAGATTTTCAAAAAGGAAAACAAACGAAAATAAATTAAATAATGCAAAACAGCCGACCTTTCGTTGAAGTATTTCAAAAAATTAAATCATGTTAGGCAGGTACTGATTAAAACTCCCCTAAAAATCAATATATCCTATTCTACTTTTAAAAACGATAAATTATTTTACTTATTTTCCCAAACGGTCGTATTCTGCCAATCAATGTTTGCGGCCATTTTTGCCTTTTCAAATGCTTTATTAAATAACAAAATGTGTCTAGCGCTACAATTAGACTATCTTTTTTTGGAGACGATATGCTTAAAATTTTGGCGGATATTGCAACACTGATCGTGGCTTTTGAGGCACTTGGAATTATGTTATTGGAGATGTTTGGCACGCAAACATTGATGGCTCAAAAAGCTTTTGACCTGACGGCCGCTTATTTAAAACAAAAAGAGGCGCGTATTAGTATGGCTAATCAAGGCCTTTATAATGGTTTTATTGGCGTTGGCATTCTGTTGATTCGTTTTGCATTTCCACAACAAGCAGTCTATCCAGGGCTGCTGCTTTTTATCAGTTTTGTCGTTATTGCAGCAATTTTTGCTACTTTCACGGCTAGCAAGAAAATTATTTTGACACAGGGACTACCAGCGATCATTGCCTTGATATTCGTGGTATTAGCCGCAGCGTCATAATCCTTGTTTATCATTCCTGCGAATATGTTAAACTGCATTTATGAAAGCGCTTTTAATAGGCTTTAAAGTGAAGCGAGTGGAGGATGCCACATGAATTTTGGATTGATTGGTCCTGGACGGATCGCTGAAAAATTTGCACTGGCTGTAAAAGAGGTCCCTGGTGTTCGAATAGTGGCAGTCGCATCCCACCATCTTGAAAAAGCTCAGCATTTTGCTGACAAATTTGAGATCGATCAAGCCTATGGCGATTACGCTGAATTATTAGCTGATCCAGAAGTTGATGCGGTGTATGTTGCTGTGATCAATGAATTTCATTTCGATGTTGTCAAACAGTCTTTGCTTGCCAAGAAGGCGGTCTTGTGTGAAAAGCCGCTGACGCCCAGCCTTGAAGAGACGCAGGCACTATTGCTTTTAGCCAAACAGCAAAAGGTATTGCTGATGGAGGGCATGTGGACGCTCTTTTTACCTGCCATTCATCAGGCTGCGGCCTGGCTGCAAAACGAGCGCATCGGTCAGGTCAAATTTATTAATTGTAATTTCAGCTATTTCGCGGAAGTTGATCCAGAAAGCCGCTTGTTTTCTAAAAAGCAGGGTGGCGGTGCTTTGCTGGATATCGGCGTGTATTGTGTCGCTTTTCTGTTGGAAATGATTGGTGAGCGGCCAAAGCAGATCAAGTCGCTGCTCTTTGATGGCCAGACAGCCGTTGATGAGATGGGGACTGTGATTTTTCGTTTTCCCAACGGTACAATTGCGAATTGCAATTTTGGTTTTCAAGCCCGCATCGATCAAGATGCTCATATTTATGGTTCGCGCGGCAGTATTTTTGTGAAACATTTTTCTGCTTCGCGTCGGGTCGAACTCTATGATGTCAATGATAATTTGATCGATTTTTTTGATGATCCGCAAGAAAATGGTTTCGCCTATGAAATTCAGCATTTTGCCAGCAGCTGGGATAATAACGAGACCGAAGACAGCTTGATGCCGCATTTTAAATCGCTGGCGCTGAGTGAGATCATGCAGCATATTAAGGAAAATGGCGAAGGCTGACTTTTTTTGAAAAATGACTTGTTTTTTTGAAAAAAATGTGTATTGTTAATAACAAGCTCATTATGAATTTATCGCGACCCACAAGTTCATTGATTTTCTCTAATATCGCCCGACGATAAAACAGTTTTTTCACACGTTTTTTGTGTAAAGAAGCTGTTTTTTTGTACTCAAATTTAGGAGAATATCATGAATAAGAACGTTGCACTAATTGGTGTTTCCGGTTATGCCGGGACAATACTCTATCAATTACTGAAAAATCACCCCAAAGTCGGCACTATTACACTATATGGCCATCGCGATGTTGGCAAACACCTGTCGGAAATTCAGCCCGATCTCGTCCAGTATGGTCAAGTCGATCCTGTGATCAATCAATTCGATCCGCAAAAAATAATGAAAGAAGCCGATGCCGCTTTTTTTGCAAGTTCGGCAGGGGTCACGAACCAAATTGCCGGTACTTTGATCGAAGCTGATTTTCCCGTCATCGATCTATCGGGTGATTATCGATTATCGGATCCAAAAAGTTATGAAAAATGGTACAAAAAACCAGCAGCTAAAGCCGATGATCTAAAAAAAGCGACCTATGGTCTATGCGAATTTCATCCAAAATTAAGTCGATATGTCGCAAACCCCGGCTGCTATGCTACAGCAACTTTACTAGGATTGGCGCCAGTCGTTTTAAATAATTTGATTGATTTAGATTCGATTATTGTCGATGCTAAATCCGGTGTCTCAGGAGCTGGTAAAAAATTAGCCCCTGGGAGTGCATTTATGACCGTCAATGAAAATTTAACCGTGTACAAGGCGAATCGACATCAGCATATTCCAGAAATCGTGCAAGAATTAAAAAACTGGAATCCTCAACTTAGATCCATTCAATTTACGACAACTTTATTGCCGATCACGCGCGGCATTATGGCGACAATTTATGCTCATGTTGCAAAGGGAATACAGGATCCGGAAAAAATCATCAGTCAGGCTTTTATCGACACTTATGAAGATAAGCCGTTTATCAAACTACACGGATCAAATTTACCATCGATCAAAGATGCTGCTTACAGTAATTTGGACGCGATCGGTTGGCAATATAATCCGGTCACAGGCGTTATCTTGATCGTCAGTGTGATCGATAATCTGCTCAAAGGCGCAGCTGGACAAGCTGTTCAAAACTTTAACATGATGTTTGGATTTAATGAAAGGATCGGTCTACCCATTGTACCGATCATGATCTAGGAGAATTTTATGAAAATTTTAAATCAATTAATTTGGCCTAAGGGCTTTCAAAGCGACGCTATCAAGGCAGATTTACGCAGCAATTCTGAAAAAGCAGATCTAGGATGGATCGTTTCGGATGTACTAGCAGATGCTGCGGCGGTGTTCACTTTGAATCAATTCCCAGCCGCACCGGTCCAATTGACAAAATCAACGATTACACAGGATCAAAAACTGCAAGCGCTGGTTGTCAATTCATCCAATGCAAATTCTTTTACGGGGATGCAAGGATTAAAAAATGCTGAACTAGAACAGCAATTAGTTGCTGACAAGCTGGCATTGAGCCCGAAGGTCATAGCTGTTTCCTCGACGGGTATTATTGGCAAACAGCTGCCAATGGACAAGATCACCGCCGGAATTGCGAAACTGCAGAAAAGCCAAAACTCAGAGATCGCACAAGCGATCATGACTACGGATACAGTTTCCAAAACGATCAGTCTCGATTTTGACGGCATGATCATGTCAGGTATCGCAAAAGGGTCAGGTATGATCCATCCAAATATGGGGACGATGCTTTCTTTTATTACTACGGACGCCAAAATTGATGGTCAGCTGCTGCAAAAATTACTCAGACAATTGACTGATATTACCTTTAATCAGATCACGATAGATGGCGATACATCAACAAACGATATGCTGATCGTGATGGCTAATGGTCAAGCCGGTCAAGAAGAGATTTTAGCTGATTCGCCTGCCTACGAAACTTTTAAAGCGGCACTTCATAAAGTGATGCAGACACTCGCAATCAAAATTGCCAAAGACGGCGAGGGTGCTTCTAAGCTTGTGACGGCAAATGTTTGCGGTAGTCAAAATGATTTAGCTGCGCGTATGATCGCTAAAACAATTGTTGGATCGAATCTTGTCAAAGCAGCAGCTTTTGGTGAGGATCCCAATTGGGGTCGTGTGATCGATGCGATCGGAAATGCTGGTGTTGATCTGGCTGCCAAAGACATTCAATTAGCGATCAATCATGTTTTGATCATTAGTCAGGGGGAGCTGCTTGAAATGAATTCAGATGCTTTAGAACAGGCTGTTAAATCAGATCAAGTGACTTTTGATGTTTCGGTCGGCAGTGGAGCGGGGCAAGGCCAGGCTTGGGGAGCAGATCTAACTTATGAATACGTCAAAATTAACGCGATGTACAGGACTTGAGGGGAATATGACACATTTGTTTAATACATACAATCGATATCCGATCGAATTAGTTGATGGACATGATTTTCACTTAGTCGATCGCAATGGCAAGGAATATGTTGATTTAGCTGCTGGTATTGGCGTCATGAGTTTTGGTTATCATAATCAGCTGATTCAAAGATCAGTTCAGGCCCAGCTGGAAAAAGTTTGGCATACTTCTAACCTATATGAAAATTCGCTGCAAGAGAAAGTGGCTGATAAACTGGTTCAATTATCTGGCGGCGACCAGCTTGTTTTCTTTGCTAATTCGGGTACCGAAGCGAATGAGGCAGCATTGAAATTAGCACATAAGTATACAGGCAAGGCTAAAGTCATGACTTTTACGAACTCATTTCATGGCCGTACTTATGGTTCGCTAGCAGTCACGGATTATCCCGGTATCAAACAAGGATTTTTTGTTGATACGACTGAAGTTGTCGTAGCGGATTATAACGACCCAGCAGCCTTTGATCTGCTTGATGACAGCTTTGCAGCTGTCATCGTGGAGATCGTTCAAGGCGAGGGAGGTGTTAATCTCATTGATCCCGATTGGCTGAAGGAACTGGTTTTCAAAACACATGATAAACATGCTTTAGTGATTATCGATGAAGTGCAGACCGGTATCGGACGAACTGGCAAATTCTTCGCTTTTCAGCATTACGGTATTAGGCCGGATATCATCACCAGCGCAAAAGCACTGGGATCGGGTTTGCCGATCGGCGCGATGATCGGTAGACAAAAATTAGCCAGTGCCTTTACACCGGGATCTCATGGCACGACTTTTGGCGGCAATATGCTGGCGATGGCTAGTACTGATGCCGTGTTGACCCAAATGACTCCTGATTTTTTGGCCGATGTCAGCCATAAGGGCGCGATGCTGATTTCGGCACTGAAAATAGGCCTGGTTGATGTTGATCAAGTACTGGCGATTCGCGGACTTGGGCTAATGGTCGGTATCCAATTAGCAGCTGATTTACCGGTTGAATCAATTATTTCTGATCTGCAGGCAGCTGGTTATCTCACAATTTCTTCAAAACACAATACTTTGCGGCTATTGCCGGTACTTGTGATCGACGAAGCCAGCTTACTGCAGGCAGCCAAAAAAATAAGCCAAATTATCAAGACGAAAGCAGAGGTTTTAGCATGACGAACATTTTTCAGGGACGTTCATTTCTCAAAGAAGCCGACTTTACAGCTGATGAATTCTATACGCTGATCAAATTGGCCGAACATTTAAAGGACTTAAAGGCTCGCAATATTGAACATCATTATATGACTGGTAAAAATATTGCGCTTTTATTTGAGAAAACCAGTACTCGAACACGGTCTTCTTTTACTGTCGGCGCAAACGATTTAGGCGCTCATGTGGAATTTTTGGGCGCTCATGACATTCAGTTTGGCAAAAAAGAATCCTTGATCGATACAGCTAAAGTTTTGGGCAGCATGTATGACGGTATCGAGTATCGCGGCTTTGATCAGTCGATCGTCGAAAGCTTGGCCCAGTATTCTCATGTGCCGGTCTGGAATGGCTTGACCACAAGTTGGCATCCGACGCAAATGCTGGCCGATTTTATGACGATCGATGAACTATTCGGCCATATTAGAGGCGTTAAATTAGCTTATCTCGGGGATGCACGGAATAATGTGGCTAATTCGCTGCTTATCGCTGGGTCGATGCTGGGTGTTGAAATCCACTTGGTCGCGCCGAAATCTTTACAGCCTGAAGAATCAATCGTCAAAATTGCTAGACAGTACTCGAACAGCTTTATGATCACGGATGATTTGGATCAAGGTGTTGAGGGTGCCGATGTTTTGTATACGGATATTTGGGCTTCGATGGGTGAAGAAGATTTGTGGGGAAAACGAATCAAACTGCTTCAACCTTATCAATTAAATGCACAGGCTGTGGCTAAGACACACAATCCTAATACGATCGTTTTGCATGATCTACCAGCTTTTCATGATCTGAAGACGAGCATGGCACAAGATGTTTTTGAAAAATTCGGCATTAAAGAAATGGAAATTACCGATGAGGTTTTCAATGCGCCTTATGCACATCAATTTCAGCAGGCTGCTAACCGAATGCACACGATCAAGGCTGTTATGGCAGCTAGCTTAGGTAATTTATTTATCCCGCAGGCAATGAGTCAGCCATGACCACACGCTATCTTCTTTTAGAAAACGGCTCTGTCTACACGGGCCAAGCCTTTGGTTTGACTAAGATCGAAAATCTGCTGTCGGGTGAACTGGTCTTTAATACAGGCATGACGGGTTATCAAGAAAGTTTGACTGATCCCTCATATTTTGGCCAGCTTTTAGTCTTCACTTATCCGTTGATTGGTAATTACGGGATTAGCAAAACAGCGAGCGAAAGTTTCAAAACACAGGCTAGTGCTGTCATTGTTCATGAACTAGCCCGCCGGCCAAGCCACAATCACATGCAGTTATCCTTTGATCAATGGGCTAAACAAATGTCTTTACCTGGATTGACAGGGATCGACACACGGGCTTTGACAATTGAATTACGTCAGTTCGGCACAATGAAAGCTGTGATGACAGATGTTTTATCTGATCAGACGCTCGCTAACTTAAAGGCCGGCAGTTTAGATGATCAGCAGGTCCAACAGGTCACGACCCCGCAGATCTATGAGCAGCCTGGCCGGGGATTGACGATCGCCGTTGTTGATTTTGGCTTAAAACAGTCTATATTGCACTGTTTAAAAGCTAGACACTGCCGAGTGATCGTCTTGCCCGCTGATAGTGATGCGCAAACGATTCTTGCCTACCATCCTGATGGTGTCCTGCTTTCTAACGGCCCTGGAGATCCGAAATCTCAGCATGCTGCGTTGGATATGATTCGGACAATTGAACAGGTCAAGCCGCTGTTTGGCATCTGCCTAGGCCATCAATTGTTCGCCTTAGCTAATGGTGCCAGTACTTATAAGATGTCCTTTGGTCACAGAGGCTTTAACCATGCTGTGTCTTCGTCAGACCACCGGCATTTGGATTTTACAGCTCAAAATCATGGCTATGCTGTCGATGAGGCTTCGCTGGCTGATACGGATTTATTGGTGACTTATCGTGAAGTCAATGATCATACAGTTGAAGGTCTCAAGTCCACGAAATATCCTGCTTTTTCTGTTCAGTTTCATCCAGAAGCAGCACCTGGGCCGCATGATACGGGCTATTTATATGATGATTTTCTCAAAATGATTCAAAAGGCGGGCACATGACAAAAAGAACAGATATTAAAAAAATCCTCGTGATCGGATCAGGTCCGATCGTGATCGGTCAAGCTGCCGAATTTGATTACTCAGGGACACAAGCAAGTCTATCCTTAAGAGAAGAAGGCTACTACGTGATTTTGGTCAACTCGAATCCGGCTACGATCATGACTGATAAGCAAACGGCTGATAAAGTTTATATCGAACCTTTGACTTTAGCCTATTTAAAAGACATCTTAAAAAAAGAACGGCCGCAAGCAATTTTAGCGACTCTTGGCGGTCAAACGGGTTTGAACTTAGCCAAAGCGCTAGCTGAAGATGGCATATTAGAAGAGCTCAGTGTCGAACTGATCGGTACAAAATTAGCTTCGATTCAGGCTGCGGAAGATCGCCAAGAGTTCAAAGCCTTGATGAAAAAGCTGCATCAGCCGATAGCTGATTCCAGCATTGCTGAAAACATACCAGCTGCCTTATCTTTTGCCAAACAAAATGGTTATCCCGTGATCGTGCGGCCAGCTTATACCTTGGGCGGCACAGGCGGCGGCATGGCCCATAACGAAAATGAATTGACTCTGATCGCGGCTAATGGGTTGGAGCGGTCGCCTGTGACGCAGATCCTTGTCGAGAACTCACTCGCAGGTTATAAAGAGATCGAGTTTGAAGTCATGCGTGATCATGATGATAATGCCTTAGTCGTAGCCTCGATGGAAAACGTTGATCCGGTCGGTATCCATACAGGCGATTCGATCGTTGTCGCTCCCGTACAGACACTATCTGATCATGATTATCAAATGTTGCGTGATGCGGCTTTAAAAATCATTCGTGCGCTGAAGATCGAAGGTGGTGTCAATATCCAAATGGCCTTAGATCCTGATAGTGATCAATACGACATCATTGAGGTCAATCCAAGAGTATCGCGTTCATCGGCTTTAGCTTCTAAAGCCACAGGTTATCCGATCGCCAAGATCGCGGCCAAGATCGCGGTTGGATTGACTTTAGACCAAATTCTCAATCCTGTTACAGGCACAACGACAGCGGCTTTTGAACCGGCTTTGGATTATGTCGTTGTGAAGATCCCACGCTGGCCTTTTGACAAATTTACACAAGCTGATCGAACCTTAGGTACACAAATGAAAGCCACAGGCGAGGTGATGGCTATTGGCCGCCATTTGGAGGCGGCCTTCTTAAAAGCAGTCAGATCTTTGGAAATCGGCGCTTTGGGTCTGATGGATATTAGTTATGACGATTGGCCGACTGACCCTTTGATGGCCGCTTTGATGCCGGCTAGAGATGATCGTTTATTTATGATCAGTGAACTTCTCAGACGGGGCCAAAGTTTAAACAGCATTCATGAATGCACGAAAATCGATATCTTTTTTTTGGACAAATTACTGCATATTATTGAAATTGAACAGGCTTTAAAAGCTCAGCCGAATGATCTTCAGACGCTTCAGACGGCCAAATCTTACGGTTTTAGCGATCACACGATCGCACAGATCTGGCAAGCTCAGGAGACTGAAATTCGTCAAATTCGTCAGCGTCAAGGAATCCAAGCAGTCTATAAAATGGTTGATACGGCAGCTGGTGAATTTGCATGCCAAACGCCTTACTACTATTCAACTTATGAACAGGTAAATGAGTCGATCAAAGAAAGTCGTCCCAGTGTCTTGGTATTAGGATCCGGTCCAATTCGTATCGGCCAAGGCGTGGAATTTGATTATGCGACAGTTCACGCGATCAAGGCTATTCAAAAAGCTGGCTATCGGGCTATCGTGATCAATTCCAATCCGGAAACAGTTTCGACAGATTTTTCGATTTCAGACAAGCTCTACTTTGAGCCTTTGACCTTGGAAGATGTCTTGAATGTTGTTGATTTGGAACAGTCGATCGGTGTGGTTGTACAGTTTGGCGGTCAAACAGCTATCAACCTCGCTGCACCGCTGGCACACGCTGGTGTGAAAATTCTCGGCACAAGATTAGCTGATATCAATTTGGCTGAAGATCGTCAGGCTTTTAATCATGTGATCAAACAGCTCACGTTGTCGCAGCCTTTTGGCAAAACAGCGACGACGGTTGCACAAGCTTTAACTGCCGCTAAGCAAGTTGGCTACCCTGTGCTGATTCGGCCTTCTTATGTATTAGGCGGTCGGGCTATGGAGATCGTGGCCAATGAAAACGATCTGAGCAGTTATATGAAACGGGCTGTGGCAGTTTCTCATCAACATCCAGTTCTGATCGATTCTTATCTGATAGGCCAGGAAGCCGAAGTGGATGTTGTCAGTGATGGTACAACGACTGTCATTCCCGGCATCATGGCTCATATTGAACGAGCCGGTGTTCATTCTGGTGATTCGATGTCAGTTTATCCGGCTCAGCTCAGCCAAAAAATTCAAGCACAAATCGTGACGGCTGCTCTAAAACTTGCCAAGGCTCTGCATACAGTCGGTTTGATGAATGTCCAGTACGTGATTCACGATGAACAAGTTTATGTTATCGAAGTTAATCCGCGTGCTTCTCGAACAGTACCATTTATCTCAAAAGCGACGGACATTCCTTTAGCCCAGTTAGCCACACAAGCCATGCTGGGTATTAAATTAGCTGATCTAGGCTATCAAACAGGCCTGGCAGCTGCCAAAGATCAAGTTTATGTCAAGGCGCCCGTTTTCTCCTTTTCTAAGCTAGCAAAAGTTGATTCGTCTTTGGGCCCGGAAATGAAATCAACAGGAGAAGTCATGGCAATTGATGATACGCTGCCTAAAGCGCTGCATAAGGCTTTCGTTGCCTGCGGTTTTCATGCTGCTGGTCAGGGAAATATATTGTTCACGGTTGCAGATGATGATAGATCCGAGGCCTTGACCATGGCTAAGAAATTTGATCGGATCGGTTACACAATTTTTAGTGGGCCGAAAACAGGCAAATACTTCAGTCAAGGTGCTTTAGGAAACCACACCATAGACAAACAAGCTGATTATCTGAAAGTATTTCGTGAAAACGATATTCAGCTGGTCGTTAGTACGGCGGATGTTTCAGATGAAGCCGATAGTCAGGCGATTCGAGCTGCAGCAATTGCCGATGGTATCAAAACATTTACTTGCTTGGATACTGTGGCGGCATTTTTAAAAATATTTGAAAGTTCAGAAGATAAGCATGATGAAAAAATCAGAAATGACCAACAAAATGGCGACAATCAATATTCGACAACGTGTTGAAATTTTATTAGACGGCCTACTTTACATGCGAAAATATGCTGGTCGGACGATCGTGATTAAATACGGCGGCAATGCCATGGTTAATGAAGAATTGAAAACGTCTGTGATGCGTGATCTTTATCTTTTACAGACGATCGGAATGAAAATAGTTTTGGTTCATGGTGGTGGTCCAGCTATCGATCAAGCGATGTCCAGACTGAATAAACCGACGAAATTTATTGATGGTTTGCGATATACAGACGGGGATGATATTCAAATCATTAATGCTGTTTTATCCGGGCAAGTCAATAAAAGCCTCGTAGCCGATTTACATAAAATAGGTGCTAGGGCGATTGGTTTATCGGGCGCAGATGGTCATTTAATTCAAACAAAACAATTGTCAACGGAACTGGGTTATGTCGGCAAGATCTCAAAAATTGATGCCGAGGCGATCAAATTGCTTTTGAATGCCAACTATATTCCTGTGATCGCAAGTATCGGCATTGATGATCGTGGCCAGCTGTATAACGTTAATGCTGATACAGCTGCCTCTGAAATCGCAGCTGCACTGAATGCTGAACAATTTATTTTGATGACTGATGTCCGCGGGATATTGCGCGATATCAAGGATCCTGATTCTCTTTATCACGAATTATCTGTCGACCAGGTGCAGCAAATGCTTGGCTCAGGTGCTTTAAAGGGCGGCATGATTCCGAAAATAAGAGCTATTATTGCTGCTATCAACAACGGCTTAAAAGAAGCTGTTATTTTAGATGGCCGGGTTGAACATTCAATCTTACTAGAGCTGTTTTCTACTGAAGGGTATGGTAGTTTAATTACGCAATAACGATTGCAGTTATTATTGAAAAGGCTTTCATTTATGAGCAGACTGTGCTAAACTGTAAGTAAGGATTCAGTGAGATCCAGTCGATAATTAAGTTTGTTGCATTTCCCGTAAAGGTGAATAGGATCTCAAGTAATCCTAAATAGCAATTCCATCAGCGTTTGGTGACATGACTAATTAGATTCTAGAGCTAGTTAGATACAGTCATACAGATGTTAAGCAATCAATAAAGACGTGGGTGATGCCAAGGGCTTTTGATTGTTGATGGGATTGTTTTTTTATATTTAAGGTAATTATTTACGATCTTCGTTTTCAACGATCAAAAAGCCTCTTTCACGACGGTAGGAACTGGGTGTTTGTTTTGTATATTTTTTAAAAGTTCGCAAAAAATAGGATTTATCTGTAAAAGACAAATAATCGGAAATTTGGTCCAAACTATATTCTGTTCTTTCTAATAATATTTTCGCGGCTTCGACTTTGGCAATTCTGATGTATTGGTTCAGACTGATTTGATACTGCTGTTTGAAAGCGAGCGATAAATTTTGTTTTGATGAATACAAGACTTTAGAAATATCACTAATTTTCAGTTTTTCGCTCAAATTTGTATCTATGTATTTTTTGCATTTCTCGGCCAATTTCAGCGATTGGTTTTTTGTGTACTCTGCTAAAGTTTGAAAATAAAAATAAGTAATTTCGTTGATCCAAATGTTAAAAGTCGGCAAGGCAGCTTTCAATTCGATTTTTTGTATTAACAAATTTTCGATATTGAAAGCTTTTTGTGCAGGCAAACCACCATCGATCACCGCTTGAGTTAATTTAACGACCATGGAAATCAAGGCATTTTTTTCACCTCGTACAAAATTATTCTCTGCAAATAATTCGCCAATGATTTGTGTGTGTGTCAATTTACTTAATTCAAAAACCATTGTTTGACGATCTAATGTTTTGACAGCGTTGAGCAAATTTTTTTCATTATTATAGAGTTCCTGATCGCTGACTTTGTTTTGCTGAAAGTGGATCCATTCACCTTCAAGATCAAAACGATTAACGGTCAGCTGCCAATTGGGTGCATCCTCATTTTTATAAAGTGTATAGACAAGTTGACAGATGCTGCTCATTTGACCAAGAAAATTGATGATGCCAAAATCTTGCAGAGGTGGATGATAAACACGAAAGTTTGGCACTAAAATGAGTTTTTCACCTTGGCTGATCGGTACGACCAGAAAATAATTTCGCGGTTGTTTGACCAGAGTATACACATTTTCAGCCGCATGGCCAGCCATCTTTGAAAGGCCTTTTTTATTCGCTGATCCCATTTCAATAAAAACCGAACTCAATGTTTCTTTGTCGGCAAATTTTTGATATATATCGATGCCAATTGATTTAGCAAAAAGTTCCAATCCCACCACGATATCAACCTCAAATTCAATATATATTCAATCTATATGTAAATTATATCAATCATGAGAAATTTAAGTAAATAATCCTATTTAACATCATATTGTTCAATGACTGTTTTTAACGGGACTGATAATTTGAAGACGGGCAGATTTTTTCCAAAATTTACCGAATTTATTATTGTTTGAGAAAAAATCGTTTTGCCCTTTCTGAGTAGATTTTGATTAAAAATTACCGGGCAGTACGATCTTTTTTCTTCGCAACTTTCATGAATTAAATATTTTGATCGTATTTATGGAGAGAGGAGCAACAATAATTTGAAAAGATTTAAGAAAACAACTATTTTTTCATTATTAATCTTAGCTATTTCTATTTTTCTGCCACTGGCAAATTTATCAGGTTTGAGCAATAGCGCGAAAGCTGATACAACGAGTTATAGCAATATTTCTCCGAATTATCAATCTAACGCTAGCGGCACTAGACCGAACACTGCAAATAGCTGGACGATTCCTGGCCAAACAGATGTCGTTAACCATCAAGGTGGAACGGCAGCTGGCTGGGATGGCGTGAGTTCTTGGAATGGCGATTCATCTAATACGACGAGTTCATACATTAAATATGGCACTAACAGCGGCAATCCGGATTTTGCGATTCGTAAATATGCCAAACAAACGACAACACCGGGTCTGTATGACGTCTATTTAAATGCCAGAGGCAATACGCAGCAAGATATCAAGCCGATCGATATTGTCTTAGTTGTCGATATGTCTGGTTCGATGACCCAAACCACTAATGGCGTTTCTAAGGCCACAGCTGTACAAAATGGTATTGCACAGTTTATGAGTTCGATCGCAGCTGCTGGCTATGCCAACTACGTCAATGTTGGTTTGGTTGGCTATTCAAACGTCATCAGAACAACGGTGCCTATGGCTAGTATGACATCCAATGCTAGCAACATTAACAATGCTATTTCCACAAATGGACCCAACGGAACAACTTTCACACAATTAGGCATTCGAAATGGTGCTGCGATGCTAAATGCTGATACCAGCGGCAATAAGAAAATGATGATTCTGATGACTGATGGCATTCCTAATCAGTCTTATCATGTTTTGACCGCTTCGACGGTCAATGGTTTGGTAAACGGCAATACTTTCAGCAGTATTCAAATTGATTCTGCTGATACAGCCACTTCAAAATTTAATAATTCTTACGCTGCAAGTGGTCTCACGATTGCTGATACTTGGGCAGCAACGATGGGTGAGGCTGGAATTGCGAAAGCTAGTCCCAATAATGATGAAATTCATGTCTTGGGAATTCAGCTGACCGGCAACAACTATTTGAACATCGGCCAAATCACAACTCGTATGCAAGCACTGGCTTCCTCAGATACCAATGGGCCGATGTATCAGGCAGCAGCTTCACCAACTGAAGTGCAGAGCTATTTAGTTAGTCAGGCCCAAAACGTGATCAGCAGTTTTAACACGATCGTGAATGGTTCGATCACAGATCCATTGGGCAGCCAGTTCATTTATTCAGGTGCTAATCCACAGGTTACTAGTGTTGGTTCAGTAGCAGTCGATACAAGTTTGATATCTGCCGGTATTGCCAATGGCACGATCAATATTGCAAATTTAAATCTTGGCAAGAACCAAGAAATTCAGATTCACTATCAAGTACGGATCAATACTGAAGATCCAAACTTCGTGCCTGACAAATGGTACCAAATGAATGGCAAAACAACGCTCACAGCCGACGGCAGCAAGCCGACGATTCAGTACGATTTTGCGGTTCCTTCGGCTAAAGCGTCCGGTGTTTCGATTAATGTGAATAAAATTTGGCATACATTGACGAATACAAGTCAGATACCTGATTCGATCACATTTACGGTTCAAAGGGCGACGACGACGCTGGCTGGTACTTGGCAGCAGGCAGCCGGTACATTGACAAAAGCCAATAATTGGACTGGTAGTTTTGCTCAATTAACGAGTAATGGCCAAAATGTTTATTTACCGAAGTTCAATAATTTGGGCCAGGATTTTACCTACCAAGTGACAGCTGAAAATTCAGTAACGGGATTTGTTTCCAACATCGCTAATAATGCTGGGATGTCAATGATCACAAATAGTGAATTAGGTGTGAATGTCGAGAAGTATAGTGCTAATGATGGTCATAAATTAACTGGTGCTAGTTTCACACTTTACCGCTATAGCACTAACTGGGCGTCGCAAGATAGTAGCTTTTCGCCAATCACGATCAATGGCAATCAGGCGCTGATCAATCAGATCACACCAGGTTATTACCAGATCAAAGAAGCGACGGTTCCTGATGGCTATCAGCTGAATACGACAGCCTTTAATTTCAGAGTCGATGCAAATGGTAAATTTTATGAGCAGAATGGTCAAGAAATCACGGCGACTGTTTTGCCAAATACGGATGCTTTCTACTTGAAAACAACCGCAACTGGCGGTAAAGAAATTATTTTAGCCGCATATAATGGACTGAAAAATTTTGATCTAACTGTTAATAAAACAGATGCAGCCAACGGCAAAGCAGTCACTGGTGCTGAATTTACGTTAAAAAACGCCAACGGCAATACGATCGCTGTTTCAGTATCGAATTCTGGATCGACTTTCAATTTTAGCGGCTTAAAGGCTGGCACTTATAGCTTAAGCGAAAGCAAGACACCTGATGGCTATATACCGATCGCAAACGCCATTCAGATTACGATCAATCAAGATGGCACTGTTTCGATTCCAGGAAACACGCACTGGCAGTCAGTGCTGACTTCGGGCGGGACGGCAAACACGATCACTTTGACTGTTCCGAATTCTGTGAAGGGCATTCTACCGGTTACAGGCGGCCCGGGAAACATGGTCTATGTAACAGTCTCAATTTCACTTATCACGATCGCGCTCATTAGCAGCGGCTATTATTTCTACCGGATCAAAAGGAGGCAGCAAGATGATTAAAAAAATGATTTATTTCTTGATCGCACTTTTAACTTTCTTGGCATTTTCCTTAACGATCAGCGATCAAAAAGCAGCTGCTGCAAGCGATACTGGCCAAACGACTGTCATTTTGCATCATCGGTTATTTTGGGATAATTTGCCGGCTGATCAGACCGTCACTTCTGATGACGGATCCTTTCCTGGCAAAAATACCACTTTTGCTGTTTACGACATTACGTCGGAATATCATCATGCTTTAAAGCAGCACGACAGTCATTTCCTCGCCTCCTTTAAAGGCATGACTGAGACTGAGATCAGCGATTATGTCAAAAAAAACGATCTGACAGAACTCGCTCAAACAGTGACCGACGAGAACGGTATTGCTAATTTCGATCTTGCAAGCAATGACCAGCAGGCTTATTTAATCGTTTCCGTTGGCAATAATCAAAAACAGGTGAATGATTTAGTGTTTGAACAAAGGCCGGATCCGATCGCGATCAATTTTCCAATTTATGTTGGTGAAACGAATCAATTGCTTAATCCTGTCAATATCTATACGAAATCAGCTGTGATCAGTCGAGTACCTTATTTCTTCAAATATGGTGAGACTCTGTCAAAAGAAACAAAAGCACTGGCTGGCGTTCAGTTCGTTTTCTATAAAATTGATGCGGGTCAGAAATACTATTTGACCAGCGCTAATAACTGGATCCAAACAACTAGTCCTTTGTCAAATGAATTAGTCGAAAAGTTTGTTTCAGATAAGAACGGACTAGTTACTTTGAATAATAGTCAGTTACTAGCAGGCAGTTATTATTTTCAAGAAGTCAAAACAGCTGCCGGCTACACGATCTCTGCCGCAGCTGAAAAAATTGAAGTCGATATTCCAGCGATTTCTGATATTTCCAATCTGCAGACAATTAAGGTTAACGGACAAGCTCTGTTAAAACTGACTGATGGGCAAATTCCAGATAGTGCTTATAAGACAGCTGTGCCTAAAGTCTATAACTATCAGGCTGGACCTAAAAAAACTGAGAATCAGCTTTTTCCATTTTTGCCGCAGACTGGCGAAACGATCGGTGCTATTTCACTGATCGGTCTCTTAATAATTTTAGTTATCGGCCTGATTTTCATAAAAAAAAGGAAAGGGGTTTAAAAAGATGAAAAAGAGAATTTGGGCACTTTTGACCAGTCTGATCTTGGCGCTTCCGCTGTTTGCATCCTTATTTGTAGCCGGCGGTCAAGTATTCGCTACGACGACTGATACAGTTAATGTCACGATACACAAGCGTGTTTTTGATCAAGGCACTGTGCCGGCCAACAAACAAAATACTGGCGATACGATGAACGATTTTGGCGGTACACCATTAGCAGGTGTCACTTTTACAGCTTATGATGTAACTGACCAATATCTTTCATATCGAAGCGATGGTGCTGGCATGACAGCCGAAGCAGCCATCCAAAAGATTCAAAACGATGCAGCTATGACTGCACCGGCTTATGCAGCGAAAATTGCTGACGGTGTTACGACAAATCCTGACGGCACTTATACCTTTACTAATTTGGCATTAAAGAATGGTGATAAGGACAAGGTTTATCTCTTCGTTGAAACAAATTCACCATCAAATATTATTGCCAAAGCTGCACCGATCGTGTTAGCGATGCCGATTTTCAAGGGTAGCTCTAATACTGATATCAACAAAGATATTCATGTTTATCCAAAAAATGAACAAGCAACAGCTATCACCAAGGATCTTGATGATGCTAGCAAGACTAAGCTGGAAGTCACACTGCCTGATGGCAGCAAAATTTACAATGCCGGCTTTGGCCAAACATTCGGTTACAAAGTTGTTGTGGCCGTTCCTTGGAATATTCAAAGCAAAGATACCTTTAATGTTATCGATAATCCTGACAAGGGAATTGATATTGATGCCAGCACGGTCACTGTTGCCGGTTTGACAAAAGGAAGCGACTATACTGTTCAGACTAATCAGGTTGCTGGACATGGAGCTGGTTACAAAATTACTTTTAATACCCAATCTGCTGGCGTGATCGCGAATGCTGGAAAACTGCTGACGATCAGTTATCAGGCTGTTCTAACAAATGATGCTGTTGCCGATACAGCTATTAACAATACGGCTACTTTAACGATCGGCAATGGCACTGATTTGACAACGACACCAACTGATGGGCCAAATATCTATACAGGCGGTGCTAAATTCATCAAGCAGGATAAGCAAAGCTCAGCTGCTTTGGCTGGCGCGAAGTTCGTCTTGGTCACTCTTGATAGCAATGGTAATGTGGCTCAATATGCTTCTCAAGATGCTAATGGCAAGTACACTTGGAGCAATGATGCTTCAACAGCAACGACCTATACATCTGGCGCGAATGGCGGATTCACACTTGAAGGTCTTAATTATTCAAGCACTTTAGAAAATGGCGGCAGTTATGCTGTTGTTGAAACACAGGCGCCTGATGGTTATGCACTTTTGACAGATCCGCTAAAGTTCACAATTACGAAAGGAAGTTTCTCGGACAGCAGTATCATTCATGTTCTCGATATTAAAAAAGGTGTATTGCCGGCGACTGGCGGAACTGGTATTTACCTGTTCTTGATCGCTGGTTCGCTATTAATGTCTGGTGCATATGTCTGGAACAAGAGAAACAAGCGGAATTCAGAAATTTGATTTTCATTAATTTATATCATTTTGTTAAGCTTCGATCGCTGATGATTTCAAAGATCGAAGTTTTTTAATACAAAGAGAACTAGCAAATGTAATAAGTTTTTCACATGCCTACTTAAAACAAAAATACTTATTTACAAGGTGTTGACAGCGCTTACATTTAGGTTATAATTCTTACTTGTGAACCAAAAAAGGAGAAAATAATATGACAAAAATGATCGCTGGACAAGCATTAGTCAAAGCTCTGGAAGAATGGGGCGTTGATCACGTCTACGGTATTCCAGGCGGATCTATTAATCATACGGTCGAAGGACTTTTTTTAGAAAAAGATAAGGTGAAATATATTCAAGTGCGTCATGAAGAAGTTGGTGCGATCGCCGCTTCAGCTGACGCAAAGTTTACAGGTAAGATCGGCGTTGCCTTCGGATCAGCCGGACCTGGTGCAACACATTTATTCAATGGTTTATATGATGCCAAAATGGATCATGTGCCAGTATTGGCTTTGGTTGGTCAGGTACCTCAGGCAACCATGAATACGAATTATTTCCAAGAGATGGATGAAGTACCGATGTTCAGTGATGTTGCCGTCTATAATCGGACGATTACGACTGCTGCACAAATTCCTTATGTGATCAATCAGGCGATTCGAGAAGCTTATCGTCAAAAGGGTGTCTCAGTCGTTGTTATACCGGAAAATTTGGCAAGTGAAGAAATTGATTACCAGCCAGTTAAAACGCCAAAGGTTGTTGCGAATAATTTTTCTCAGTCTGTCGATCCTAAGGCGGTCAACGATACATTGGCCTTGATCAAGGCGGCCAAACACCCGTTAGTATACGCTGGACGCGGGCTATTAGGTGCTCGTGATGTGTTGACAAAGTTTTCTGAACAATTTAATTTGCCGATTATGAATACGGTTCCGGCCACAGGTGTCATCAGCACCGACCATCCGAATTTTATTGGCACATTTGGCCGTTTGGGCAGCAAATCCGGCTTTGAAGCACTGCAGCACACTGATCTGATCTTATTTTTGGGGTCTGAATTTCCTTTTGCAGGTTTTTGGCCAAAAAATATCAAAATTATTCAAGTCAACAATAATCCTTTTGATATTGGCAAAACAGTCGATGTTGACTACGCCATTATTTCTGATGCTAAAAGTTATTTGCAGGCCCTGATCGATACAAAAGAGACGCTGCCGGCCGGTACTTGGCTGAAAGCAAACCAACAGAATAAGCACAATTGGAGCAGTTGGTTAAATGAACTAGCTAAGGATGATAGTGAAGGTCTGAATCCGGAATCTGTCACTGCTAAGATCACGGAAATCTCTGGTCCAAAGGATACTTTTGCTGTTGATACAGGAAATGTTTCTGAATGGGGTGTTCGCGGTTTACCAATGAATCATGAGCAGCGTTTTGCACTTTCTGGTTTGTTTGCCACGATGGGCTTCGGTTTGCCGGGTGGATTAGCTGGTGCTTTGAGCGTACCAGAGGGTCAGGCTTGGTCTCTTTCAGGGGATGGTGGTTTTTCCATGGTCGTACAAGATTTGATCACGGAAGTTCGTTATGGCCTGCCTGTGATCAATGTTGTCTTTACAAATAATCGTTTTGGTTTTATCTATCACGAACAAGTACAAACCAAACAGCATTTTTATGGTGTTGATCTGACCTCTGCTGATTGGGCAAAGGTTGGTGAGGGTCTTGGTGCTATCGCCTTTACAGCTAAAAGTATCGCTGATCTAAATGATGTATTCGCCAAGATCAAAGAACTGCAAGCTCAAGGCAACAAAAAGCCAATTGTGATCAATGCCATCATCAAAGAAGCCGATCCAATTCCAACTGATTTCATGCCATTTGATGCTAAACTTTATGGTCAGGACACTGTTGATGCTTTTACTAAACAATATAAAATCGATCCTAAAAAGCAGCCTTCCTTAGGAGAATTGCTCCGTGCTCAGGGCGATGAATTGTAAAAAACACTAAAAAAATAGTCTTGGTAAACTTCGTTGCAAGTTGCCGAGGCTATTTTTTTGACTCTGATTATTGGTAATCAGCAACTTTTGTGCCCATCCATTTTTTCGCGATTTTTTTGAGTGTACCATCTTTTTTGTATTTTTTAAGTTTTTGATTAATCGCGGCCTGCAGCTTTTTGTTCTTGCCCTTGGTAAAGGCTATTGAAAAAGTGTTTGGTGTGGATAAATTAAGTTCTTTATTGGTGAAAACATAATAGCTGTATCCTTTATGATCTTTTAATAAGGTCTCAGCCTTCGTTTGATCCATCATGGCCGCTTGGACACTACCATTCCATAAATCCTGCGCAACTAGTGTGCCTGTATCTAATGTGGTGACTTTAGCAGCTAATTTTTTAGCTTGGTCAGCATATTGCGTATTAAATACAGCGGCAACTTTCAAACCTTTGAGATCTTTGCCAGATTTGATTTTAATGTTATTTTTGTGAAGAACAGCCGTTTTAGCATTAAAGTAACTTTTTGAAAAATCAACACTCTTAGCACGTTCGGGAGTAGCGGTCATACCGGAAATAACCAGGCTTGCACGTCCAGATTGCAGATATCCGATCAGGCCGGTGAAATCAGTTTCCTTAATTTTATATTTGAAACCAAGATCTTTGGACAATTTTTTAAGCAGATCCATATCGAAACCAACGATTTTCGAATCACCATTTGAATCAACGGTCTTATTTTCAAAGGGTGGAAAATTTGGACTTGTTGCAACGCTAAATGTTTTTCCGGAAAAAGGTTTTTTAGCAGATGAAGAGACGGATAGCATTGTATTAAAAACCAGTAATAGCGTAAAAATGCTGGTTAATAATTTTATTAGTTGTTTCATTGAACAAGATTCCTTTCGAGTTTTCTAGAAAAATAGCTGAGTATCATAACTAAAATATAGTAAATAATTGCAATGACTAAAAAGGGTTCAAAGGCCAGATAAGTTTCTCCTTGTGCGATCATACCGGCACGCATGAGATCAAGCATACCGACAGTCGAAACGAGTGAGGTGTCTTTTAAGAGACTGATAGATTCATTGACCATTGATGGCAAAACGGCTTTCAAACCTTGTGGAATCACGATATTTATCATCGAACGCCAATAACCAAGTCCTAAAGATCTGGCAGCTTCATTTTGTCCACCATCAACCGCTTGAATACCGCCGCGGAGAATTTCTGAGATGTAGGCACCCGCATTGAGGGAAAGCGAAAGTAAGGCAGAAGGGAAAGCGTCAATATTGAACCCGATTACTTCCTTAGCACCAAAATAGATAAGAAATATTTGAACGAGCAAAGGCGTACCTCGAAAAATCGAAGTATAAAAACGAGCTAAGCAGCCCAATAAGGGTAGTTTTGCGATCTTGACCAAGGCTAGGATCAAGCCTAAAAAGATGCCGAATACCAATGCTAAAATAGTTAATTCTAATGTATTGAACAAACCATTGATGAAAATTTTCCGAAAAGGCCACATTTTTGAGAAGTTGAGTGCCGCCATTGCTAAAAACATTAATTAGATCTCTTCTTTTTGTTCAGAATGAATATGGTTGACTTGTTCATAGACTGTAGCGGGCAGGGTATAAAGTTTTAGAAAACCGACAGCTGCTTGTTCATCAAAGGAATTAGCTGACGTGTAGGTCGCTAGTTTTTCCGAATAGAGGGAATTGGTCTCGGACTTTCTAGCGACCGCAGTTGCAGAACCTTTATATAGCTTGATTTTAACGACACCATTAACGACTTTTTGCGTCTCGTCAATAAAAGTGTTCAAAGCATCAAATAAGGGTGAAATCCACATTGCATTGTAGATCAGGTTTGTGATCTGTTGTTCAATGATCGGCTTAAAATGAGCAACGTCGTGTTCCAACGTGATATCTTCTAAATCTTTATGGGCAGTCATAATAACGGCTGCTGCAGGAGCTTCATAAATTTCACGAGACTTGATACCGATCAAACGGTTTTCAACATGATCAATTCTGCCAATACCGTTGGCGCCAGCTAATTGATTTAATGTGACGATCAAATCTGATAGCTTCATCTGTTCGCCATTAATTGCCGCTGGCAGACCATTTTTAAATGTCAGATCAACGAAAACTGCCTGGTCAGGTGCTTGTTCAGCTGGAACAGTTAAGGCATAGGCATCTGCTGGTGCTTGATTCCATGGATTTTCCAAAATACCGGCTTCATTAGAGCGGCCCCAAAGATTTTCATCGATGGAATAGGGAGAATCGAAGTTGATCGGGACCGGCACGTTATGAGTATGGGCATATTCAATTTCTTCTTCACGCGACCATTGAAAATCACGAATTGGCGCCTCGATCTTCATTTCTGGATCAAACGCGTGAATGGCAGCTTCAAAACGAACTTGGTCATTGCCTTTACCGGTCGAACCATGTGCGATCGCAACAGCATTATTTTCGTGGGCGATTTTGACTAGTTTAGTAATGATCAAAGGCCGTGACAGAGCTGATAAAAGCGGATATTCACCTTCATATAAGGCATTAGATTTGATGACTTTGCTAACGTAGTTATCGGCAAATTCGTCTTTAGCATCGATCACAATTGATTGTACAGCGCCGATTTTTAAAGCTTTTTGCTGAATAGCCGACATTTGTTTGCCATGCTGGCCGACATCAAGCGACACAGCGATGACATCGTATCCTTTATCACCAAGCCAGGGGATGGCTACAGAAGTATCTAAACCGCCTGAATAAGCTAAAACAATTTTCTTTGACATAATAGTCTCCTTAAAATAAATGAATCATTTTTTGTATTTGTTGATCTGGCAGCTGAATCTTTAGCCGCTGCTGATGCCAATGCAATGATACTTGTGTTTATGTTTGTGAATGGACATGATTTTCTCTTTTCGCGTATTTCTAAATTAGAATTGAGTCGATCGTCGTCGCAGACCACATAAGATGCTAGCAAACAAGCTGGTCATAGCATCTCCTTTTTGATGCCTTTAGTCATTGACTTTTCAACATTCAAATATGAGTAAACGTGGTCGTCAATAATTGAGCTAAAGCTTTGCAGCTGCTCAATTGTCAAATCTTCAAGCCTTTCGTTGTGTTCTTCGGCAAAAAGAACTGCCTGACCCACTACGGCATGAGCATCTCTGAAAGCAAGACCTTTTTTGACTAAATAATCAGCTAGATCAGTCGCATTGAGAAAACCATTTTTAACAGCTTCTTCTAGTTTTGTCTGATTAACTTTCAAACTGGCAATGATTTTTGTCATGATCAGCAGCATTTTTTCAATGTGATCAAAAGCCGGCAAAAAGGTTTCTTTATCCAACTGCATATCCTTGTTGTACGCTAAAGGCAGTCCCTTCATGATGATAAGCATTTGATTTAATTCACCGATTAGTAGTGCAGCATTACCACGAATTAATTCAGCTGAATCAGCGTTTTTCTTTTGCGGCATCATTGAGGATCCTGTTGAAAAAGCATCGTCGAATGTCACGTAATGAAATTCTTGACTAGCAAAAATAATTAATTCTTCAGACAAGCGCGAAAGGTGCATGCCCATAATTGAAAAATCCGAAAGCACCTCAATAATGTAATCACGATCAGAAACGCCATCGATGAAATTTTCTACTGGTTTTTTAAAATCGAGCAGTTCAGTTGTCAACTGTCGATCAATGTTATGTGTTGTGCCTGCCAGTGCACCGCAGCCAAGGGGATTTTCATCCATAATATCGATCGCATTCAGTAGCCGTTTTTTATCCCGCAGCAGCATCTGGGCGTAAGCATCTAAATAATATTTAAAGGTGACTGCCTGCGCTTTTTGCAGGTGTGTGTAACCTGGCATGATATAAGGATTTTGTTGACCTTTTGTAGCAAAGGTCGTTACGAGTTGATCGATTTGATCTAAAATGCCTTGCAAACGATTTTTGAAATACATTTTTGTGTCAACTGCAACTTGATCATTTCTGGACCTAGCCGTGTGTAATTTTTTCCCAGCCTCGCCGATTTTTTTTGTCAAAACTGATTCGACAAAACTGTGAATATCTTCATAGCCGTTATCCGGAATGACGATTTTGCCTTGCTTGATATCGCTCAGAATTTCTTTGAGACCTTTTACGATTGCGTCAGCATCAGCCTGATCAATGATCGCTTGTTGGCCGAGCATCGTCGCATGCGCAATTGAACCTGTGATGTCTTCTTGGTACATTAACTTGCCAGCTGGCAAAGAATTGTCGAAGGCCTGCATATCAGCATCTTCGGCTTTTTGGAAACGTCCGCCCCATAATTTCATTTATCTATTCTCCTAATTTTGTGTACAAAAAAACAACTATTTAACACTGAAAAAATGCGTCAAAAAGTTGTTTTATCGTCGGGCGATATTAGTGTGAATAGATGAACTTGTGAGGATTTGGCTCTTCATATTTCTAACTTGATATTAACAATACATGATTTTTAAAAAAAAGCAAGAACTTTCTTTAATTTTATATTTTATACAATTCGTCTGCGTGTTCAGCTAGCAAAATATGTGTTTTGGCCTGTTTGTTAATCGCTTTTGAAACAGTTTTGACCAGCCGGCCTTTTTCAATGACCCAAGCTGCGATCTTGGCGTTCTGACTGCCAGCAGTCAG
Organism: Oenococcus sicerae; assembly: GCF_004102045.2. Taxonomy (GTDB): domain Bacteria; phylum Bacillota; class Bacilli; order Lactobacillales; family Lactobacillaceae; genus Oenococcus; species Oenococcus sicerae. The sequence continues at coordinate 1,448,777 of NZ_CP029684.2, forward strand.
AATACGGATGCCATGCGTACCAAAATAAAAATATTTAATTTGTCCTAGAACAACCATTTTTTTAAACTGGCTAAAGCTGATAGCCGGATCAGTACCATTATAACCACCTATCGCCATGACAGCTCTTTTCGATTGAATGATGAAGGGAGCAGCTGTTGATGAGTCAGTTGTTGCAAACATAAATCGGCTTGAATGATTATCAGCTATCGGACTTTGTAAATAAGTCAGCAGTTTTGTATTTTGATTGGGTACAATGCGACCATTTTTTAGTTTGCCGAGCCCAAGAGGAATGCCTGTATCTTTATCATCGAGGTATTGATCGATGATTTTGCCAACCGATGTTGTCAAAAGCAGTTTTGGATTTGCCGATGGAAAAGCAGCTGAAGAAGCACCAAACGTAGCTACTAAGCACCATAGAAGAGGCAAAAAACAGCTGGTTAACAAAAGATAATGAATTCGCTTGATGCTAAATAGGCAATAGGCAAATACAAGCAGGCTGATAATCAGCATAGCAATAGATAAATGCGTCTCATAATACCAACAGTAATAAATCTGCAAAAACACCGTGTCCAAAAAAACGAAGACCAAGATGATTTTGGGCCAGCGTTTTTTAGTTACGAAACATTGACTGATGCCAATACTGGCAAGAGCGGCAATTGCTGGTGCTAGAAGAATTGTGTAATAAGGATGGAAGAATCCGGCAATACTGAAAAATCCAGCAGCTGGGATTAACCAACCCGCCCATAAAATTGTTTCAATTTGTTGGTCAGTAAAGTGCCAGAATTGGCTTTTTGGTTTTTTCTTGTTAAAAAGACCAACAGCCAAACCAAATAGGGCCAATGGCAAAAACCAGCTGATCTGTGTCCCCAGTGATAGACCGAATAGGCGAAACAAACCCGGATTGCCAATATTGCTTGGTCTGCCAAGATTTTCAAGAATTTTTTTCGGACTAACAGTTAGTTCTAATGGTCCAATATTTTCTTGATTAAAAAGACTATTTTTCATGCCTTGATGTGTGCTTGAAGTGCCGGATGACTGGCCCAATAATCGTTGAACACCATTGTAACCGAAAGCTAAATTTAAAAGCGAATCATTTTGGGATGAACCGACATAGGGGCGCTGCGTCTTAGGAGTATTATCCACAATGATAGGATAGCTAAAGGAAAAAATTCCGAGTCCGGCTAAAGCAACGAAAGCCCCGAGTATCAGTCGCGATTTTTTGACTTGTTTGCTAGCTAGAAAATAATAGATAAACATGGTTGGCAAAATCATGAATGCTTCAAGCATTTTGATATTAAAAGCGATACCAATAAGGGCAAAAGAAATAAAAATATCGCTTAATTTATGACTGATAACAGCTTTTTGCAAGACATCGATAGCGAGCAGCATGCAAAAAATCATCATTGCGTCTAAATTATTGGTTCGTGTGTCAGCGACAACAATTGGTGTAACAGTCATGAATAGTGCGGCAATTCTGCCTGCGAAAGGACCAAATTTAAAACGGATCATGTTATAAAGCAGCAAAACGCTGCCAAGACTTGCTAACAGATTCGGCAAAGCCAGCGACCAGCCGTGAATACCGAATATTTTGGTGGAAATAGCAATCAGCCATAGTGCAATTGGTGGCTTGTCTACCGTGATGAAATTAGCCGGATCAAAAGAACCGTACCAAAAAGCTTTCCAGTTCTCCAGCATCGACGTTGTGGCAGCTGTATAAAAAGTATTGGCATTACCGATACTGTTTATGCGCCAAGCGTATAAAAAGAGGGCTATCGCTAAAATGACTAACAGCCATGGATCAATTTTCTTTAGTTTATTCACCATTAACTATTTGCCCGTTCATTCATAAAAGCTATTCTAATGACTTTTGCCGGCCAAATCGTGAGTCTTTGATGATAGCAAACTTGCAAATTCTCATAATTTCGATCAAAAGTTAACAGCCGCCATGTTGGGGGAACACGCGATTCTGATAAATTATCATTAAATTATCATAAAAAACACGACGATCACGATGCTGATCACTCATATGATTGAGTCTGTTGATGGTTCGTTCGTTGAATGATCAATCAATTTCAAAAGAGGTGAAAAAAATCGATCAGGATACCATTTTGAATAAAGTACCTGCCGTGACGGTGATGTTTTGGATCACAAAAATTGTTTCAACGGCCATGGGCGAGTCGATGTCGGATTTTTTGAGCCGAACTTTCAATCCTTATGTCACTGTCATTCTTACTGGAATTATCACTTTTTTTGCTATTATTTACCAAATCAGACGGCGACGATATCATATTTTCTTTTATTGGATAGCGGTTGCAATGGTCGCGATTTTTGGCACAATGCTAGCCGACAGTATTCATATTGTTTTGCGAATTCCGTATGCTATTTCCGCTACTGCTTTTCTGCTGCTGCTAGGCTTTAATTTCTATTTTTGGTATCGTAGTGAAAAAACACTATCAGTCCACGAAATCACAAATCGAAAACGTGAAATATTTTACTGGTTTTCAATTTTGTTTACCTTTGGTCTTGGGACTGCTTTAGGCGACTATACAGCCTATGTTTTGAGATGGGGAACTTTGATTTCGACTTTTGTCTTTTTGGCAGTGTTTATTGTTTTGATGATTTGGCGAATGTTTGCGAAAAATCTGGAAGTGCTTACTTTTTGGCTGGCTTATGTGCTAACGAGACCGTTGGGCGCATCATTTGCTGATTGGAGCAGTTATCGTCTTTTGGATCAGGATCCGACGATCGTTGCCATATTTTTGCTCGTGATCTTCATATGTTTGCTAATTTTTATGGCTACTAAAAGAACAATTAATGTAAACAAACAAAACTTTTAATGAAAGGTGCTACACCTATGTTTCTTCTTTTCTTCTCGAATTTATTAAATGTGAATAAATTGCTGCCTGATCTGATGGGCAGTCACGGGATATTGGTTTATGGTTTATTATTTTTAATTATTTTTATTGAAACAGGCCTAGTTTTTGTTCCTTTTTTACCAGGCGATTCCATTTTATTCGTCTGCGGTAGTCTGGCTGCTATTGACGGAGGACTCAATTTATTGGCTATTATTTGCGGTTTTATTATTGCTGCAGTTCTCGGTGATTGGCTTAATTTCGAGTTAGGCCAGCATTTTGGCAGTCAGCTGAAACGCTTTATTAAGCCGAAGCATATGCAGGCTTCAGAGCATTTTTACAGTAAGTACGGTAAAATAGCTATATTCCTTGGTCGTTTTGTACCAATAGTTAGAACAATCGTGCCTTTTACAGCCGGTATGAGCAGGATGCCTTATAGAAGTTTTTTTAAATACAACATTATTGGTGCGATTGCGTGGATCTGCCTCATGACGATTACAGGCTTCTACTTTGGTAATTTAGCAATCGTCAAAAATAATTTCGAACTTGTTTCGATCGGTATTGTGATTTTGTCGCTTATGCCGATTCTTGTTATTAGTCTGCGCCATCGTTTGTCGCCAGTAGTAAAGGACGATCAGCTATGATGGTTAAGCAGTTGAACAAATTAGATAAAACAGCTTTATTTGCTGGTTTTGGTATTTTCTTGATTTTGGCAATCTCTGTCTTGGCGCAAAGCAGTTGGTTGATTTATTCTGACAATAGTGTCATGAATGTGATTAGTCTGTACCAAGATAAAATGGATATTCAAATTGCTGAGTGGATCAGTTTTTTCGGCAGTCCTACCGTTGCCACTGTTCTGTCGATTTTAATTATTCTATTTGCTATTTGGTATCAGCAGAAGTACGTCGAAGCTATTTGGTCAGTGGCATTTCTAGCCACGACTAGTCTAGTGGGCGTTTTGCTGAAATTATTGTTTGCTAGACCAAGACCATTGGATAAACTGGTGCCAGCATCGGGGTTCTCTTTTCCTTCAGGCCATGTATTGGCGACGATGATTTTAATCATTTTGTTCTGGCATTTTATGCTGCCGTATGTAAAAAAAGGCTTTTGGCAAAGGACAGCGGAATTTTTGTTGATTTTTTGGGTTTTGCTTGTGGCACTTAGCAGAGTTTACCTGCACGTTCATTTTCCAAGCGATACAATTGCGAGTGTTTGTCTTGCATTGGGTATGGCGGCTTTTACAAAATTAGGACTAGAACCAATTCGATCAGAGCGAAATTATAAGCATTTTTTTAGATCATGATAAGCAAAAGGGAGAAATTGATGGACAAATTAGTTGTTGTAATACCAGCATATTTTGAAGAAGAAATTCTAGATTCGACCATTTCCACTTTGACCGACATCTATGAGGAACTACTGAAGGACAAAAAAATAAGCCAGGATTCAACCATGCTATTTGTGAATGATGGTTCTACGGACCAGACTTGGTCGATTATTGAAAACAGCCGCAAAGGTAATCCTTTTGTTACAGGCATTAATCTTAGCCGCAATACAGGCCACCAAAACGCACTATGGGCCGGAATGACTGTTGCGAGTCAAGATGCAGATATGATCGTGACGATTGATGCTGATTTGCAGGATGATCCCAGGGCAATCATTGAAATGGTTGATGATTATCATGCTGGTTACGATGTGGTTTATGGTGTACGCAATAATCGTGATAGCGATACAGCTTTTAAACGTGATACGGCTGGACTGTTTTATAAATTTATGAACAAAATCGGCGTTAAAACGATTCCGAATCATGCCGATTTTCGTTTACTAAGCAACCGCGCTGTCAAAAATTTGCTTGCATTTCCAGAACGCAATCTTTTTTTACGCGGCATGGTTCCTTTAGTTGGTTTTCCCAGCACAAAAGTGTTTTATGCGCGTCGCGTTAGAAAAGCCGGCAAATCAAAGTATCCACTGCGAAAAATGCTGTTGTTTGCTTGGGATGGCATTACTTCTTTTAGCGAGGTCCCAATCAGAGCCATTATGGTATTGGGATTGACGATGGTTGTATTTTCTGCGATTTATGTGCTGTACGCTTTGATCCGCTGGCTGACCGGTTATACGACGACTGGCTGGACATCCATCATGATCTCAATCTGGCTGCTTGGCGGTATTGAATTAATTGTCGTTGGTATTGTTGGTGAGTATATCGGCAAAATATTCAAGGAGGTAAAACGCCGTCCGCGTTTTATCATCCAAGAGGACTTATATACAAAAGCAAATCCAGTTCCTAGATCTAAAAAAATGGACAAATCGACTCATGCATAAAAAATTCAATTTTGTTTTTTCCTTTAAACAATTGTTGATTCTTATTTTAATGTTTTCACTGATCATTGGTATTTGCGGTAATATTGCTTATCCATTTGAGAATAGTGGTTTCTTGATTCTGGTTCCTTTAGTCCTGATCGGACCATTTTTAGTGATTCGGTTATATCGTTATTTGAGACGGCTGCCGCAGAGGCTGTTAAAACGCATTTTCTGGATATTCTTTGGATTGATCATTCTTGTTCAGATCTATATTTTTTCAGCAATGCCCGCAACTGTTTATCACGATCCATTTCGTGTCATTCAGCAGGCCGAACAATTTAGTACGGGTGATATCGATTGGACCAGCAACTATTTCTGGCGTTATCCGAATAATATCCCGTTAACGATTTTGATCGGAAATTGGTTTAAATTCATGAATTTGCTTGGTCTAACGCCGAATACTGCGATCCACGTTCTCAGTATGGTGACAACTGACAGCTTGATTCTATTATTATCGATCATTGCGCGAAAAATTAGTCAGAATTGGGCATTAGTCGTCATCGGACAACTTTTTTTCCTATTCAGTTCCTACGCTTACACCTATAATTTGCAGGTTTTTTATTCGGATGTGCCAATTTATTTAGCGGTTGCCGGTACATTGCTGATTTTATTGAAATGGCAGAAATCGGATTTTAAAAACAAGCGGAACAGATACTTAAGCCTGTGCTTGCTATTCGGCGAAGTTTTATTAGCCGAGGTTATTAAACCGAATTTTTTGATCATTGCCATTGCTGCCTTTTTAACTTTAGTTTTGCTTCTGATCACCAAACAACATGACATGCGCCAAATTTGGCCGCCGTTTTTAACAATTATTTGTGCGATCATCCTGTCTTTTCCGGCTACGAAGATTCTTGATAATTCGATTAATTTTAAAAACAATTTGCGCTATGAACTGCCCGTGACGCACTGGATCTATATGGGCTTGAATACATCTAACGGTGGTTCATATAGTGGTCCGGATACTCAAGCGGCCAGCGCACTTCCTAATTTGAAAGCCCGTGAAAAGGCCGATTTAAAAGGAATCAGCAGGCGTTTGAAAACTGCTGGTCTATCTGGTCTGATCAAGTTATGGGTGACAAAAGTTGGTGTTCTGCTGAACGTTGCGAATTATAATCGTTCCTACACTGGCGGCTACGTTAAATCACCGGTTTGGTTTCAAAGCTGGCAGACGTGGTGGTCTAATATTGCCTCTTTAGTTTTGCGGCTTGCTTTTGTCACAATTTATGCACTAGCCTTGATTAGTCTTTACCGACTTTTTAAAGAGAGGAATGTTACGCCGCTGATCATGTTTTCACTATTGACCATTGTTGGCTACTTGGCTTTTCATACTTTCTTTTGGGAAGCTGAAGATCGCTATGGCCAGGCGATTATTCCGGCGATTTTCCTAATTATTGATCAGGCATTTGCGACGAATGATCTAGCGTTAAAAAAAACTGAAAATCAAACCGGTCGTGCCGATCTTAGCTTCTACTGCCGCAGTATTCATGATTGCTGGGTATTTAAAAGTTAATAGCCAATTGATCAGCCAGCAGGGAATCGTGACCATTGCTCAGCGAAGCCAGTTGTCAAGCCAATACGGGCCGAAAACAACTTGGCTGCCGCCGCATCGTTCGGTGACGCAAAATGTCACAATTGACGCAACGAATGATTATTTCTCGATGCTAAAAGTGAACAAAAGTAAAGCAACTGCGACATTGACTAATCGCAGTAGTGAAAAAAAATTCAATATTACGGCCGGACATACATCTTATAAGATTTTAAATCAGTTAAAACCTGGCCAGTATCAAATCAAAGTGACCAATCCGACGAATCATAGACAAAAAATATGGCTTGTGAAAACACATGCCTATCAATTGGGACAAGACTCAGCGACAACGCCGAGCCCCACCTGGGGTAAACGTTCTTTTGTTTATTTATTCTCTCAAAACCGTGTTTATTACGATCAATCGAGTTCCGACATTGTTAAAGTTAGGAAATAGTTTTTGAAGGATTCTTATGACCAAACCAATTATTTTAATAATTGAAGATGAAGCTGCCATTGTTGCTTATTTGCAAACGGAACTGAAATTTGAAGATTATATCGTCCTTACAGCTAGTGATGGTGACATGGGACTTTCAGTTTTCGAACAAAACGCAACAAAAATTAGTGTTGTTTTGCTAGATTGGATGCTGCCAAAGCGTAATGGCCTTGAAGTGTTGCGACGAATTCGAAAATTAAATGGTCAGGTTCCTGTGATTTTAATGACGGCTAAAAATGATGTTGGCGATAAAGTTGCAGCACTAGATGCCGGTGCTGATGACTATATTACTAAGCCTTTTGAAATTGAGGAATTGCTGGCGCGTTTGCGAGTTTCCATTCGCAGGCAAAGCAAGGATAGCCCGAGAAAATATCAGCTTGCTGATTTGTCTTTGGATCTAGACACGCATCGCGTTATACGAGCTGGCCAAATAATCGATTTAACGCAACGAGAATTTCAGCTTTTGACTTATATGATGCAAAATTCTGGCAAGATACTTAATCGAGATGATCTGCTTGATAATGTTTGGGGTTTAGATTTTGACGGGCAGTACAATACGGCAGACGTTTATATTCGCTATTTGCGGCAAAAAATCGATGATCATTTCTCGCCGAAACTCATTCACACAGTCCGGAGTGTCGGATATGTTTTAAGGACAGATTGATGACTAAATTAAAAGCTATTTTTCATCATTTTTCTTTAATTTTGAAACCTTTGAAGCATAGCAGCGCCGCTATTATGGCACATTCGTATTTCTTTCTACTGGTTATAACAACCTTGGCGATGGGTATTTCTGTACCGCTTGTACTTGGTTATCAGTTGATCGTGAACCAAGACCAAAATGCGAATCAGTATTTGGCAAGTTTACAGAAAACTAATATTGATTCAGCGCATGATTGGCAAGTTTGGAGTAAGAACAATGTTTTTGATAATGAAGTTATTTTTATCAAAGCTATAACGCACAGGGGCCATGTTTTTTATTCCGAAAATGCCAGCCGTGTTGCCAATCAAAAGCATCGACCGTTATTATTTTCAAACAATTATTTGCTAGATACGAAATCATGGTTTAATTTTGATAGCTATCATCTTTATTACACTAAGACTGTTAGTCAGTATGGCAATCATTTTACAGTTTGGATCAACTTGTATAAAGTCGTGGATATTATCAAAATCACGCTTTACACGATACTGACTGTTATTTGTTTAACGCTCATTTTTGGTATTTGGCGTGTTTGGCAGTTGTCGCAGCGTTTGGTTGCTCCTTTGGCTGATCTAAGTTCAGCGACAGAAAAAGTGAGCTTAAAAATTGAGCAAAGCAACCAAGGAATCAAAGACCGTTTGCCGGAACCTACAACGCCAATTGAAGTTAATGAATTAGCAAAATCTTTTAATCAGCTGCTTGATGTCATTGGTGAAAAAGAAGATCGAGAGAAGCAGTTTGTTTCGGATGCTTCGCACGAGCTTAAAACACCAATAGCAGCTATTAACGGACATTTGAAATTGATCAAACGTCGTGGACAGGCACATCCTGAAATTATTGCAGACTCATTAGCTTATATTTCTCAGGAGACACAAAGAATGCAGCGTTTGGTTCAAAACCTGTTGGATTTATCACATGCAGAACGTGATGAAATCAAAATCACACAGGTTAACTTAGGCAGTATGCTGTCTGAAATAGCTGCTAATATGGCTTTTCCGCAAGAAATAAAAATGACAACACCAGGTATTTTTATTGTTTCGGCTGATTTTGATCAACTACGAGAAATTATTTTAGCCTTGATCGAAAATGCCAGCAAATATAGCTCTGAAAACAAAAAAATACTTCTATCATTAAAAAAATCGACGAAAAATACCATTTTGGAGATTAAAGATTTTGGTATTGGTATTCCCAAAGATGCTCAAAAACATATTTTTGAACGCTTTTACAGGGTTGATGAGTCTCGCAGCAGTAAAATTCCCGGATCGGGTTTAGGCTTGTCAATCGTTAAGGAATTGGCAGATCATCAGCATATTCAGATAAAAGTCTTCGAAAATCATCCGCAGGGAAGTATTTTTCAGTTAATTTTTCCAAACGAACCTTGATAAAAAATGAACTCAGATAATTTAATTTTAAATTTAACTTGAGTTTATAAATAATTTATGTGAAGGACTTTTAATACAGATATGGTCAAAAAAATAGCAGCTCTTTTAATCAGTTTTGCAGTCGTTATTGCAGTTTTTATCGATGGTTACTTGTTATTTTTCAAGAAAAATACGGCGGCCAGCCTGATAAATGCATCAACAAGTACGACGGCTGCCAGCAGCCAGCCGAGTAGCGCCAGTTCACAAAGTTCGAGTTACACAAACGGCAGTTATACAGGCAATTCAGTTAGTATGCGTTGGGGCAATGTGCAAGTTAAGATTACGATCACTGGCGGCAAGATCACAAAAGTACAAACGATCGATTACCCACAAGATAATAATCACGATCAGCAGGTTAATTCCATGGCTTTACCGACTTACGAATCTGAGTCAGTCAAAAATAATTCTTCAAATATTCAGGCTGTGAGTGGTGCTACGGAAACTTGGAAAGCCTTTAAAAGTTCGCTTCAAAGCGCACTAAATCAAGCAAAGGTGTGAGTGCAAATGCATATATATACGAAAAAAATTGATAAATATTCGCTGCTTACTTTTGAGATCAAACAAATGAATCTTCCTTTTACAGGACAAGTCGTTGTTGCACATGATGATGAATTGACGCGATCACTGCTTTTAAAAAAGGCCTTAGCAATTGAAAAATGGCTGATGGACGTCGATCAGCGTTTTTCGCCATTTCGCTCGGATTCAGAATTGAGTCTATATAATGCCGGCAAACTTGATTTCGAACAAACAAGTCCTATTTTTAAACAAATTTTTGCATTGACCGTTTTTGCAGAAGAACAAACACAAGGCCTTTTTTCTGCGAATTATCGTGGTCAGTATGATCCTACAGGCCTTGTAAAGGGGTGGGCGATTGAAAAAGCGCAGCAGATACAATTAAAGCCTCTATTATCTGATCCTAATTTCATAGCCATTAATCTTAATGGCGGTGGTGATATGCAATTTGCGACGCGTTTAGATTCTGATTGGAATTGGTCGATCGGCATTAGCGATCCTTTTGATAATGAGAAAATTCTCAGTAAAATCGTGATGAAAAATGCGGCAATTGCAACTTCCGGTACTAGTCAGCGAGGTGATCATTTGATCGATCCTGCAAGTGGACAGGCCGTTTTAAAACAAAAAAATAGCATTATTAGCACTAGCGTTCTCTGCCCCAGCTTGACTTTAGCTGATATCTGGGCGACTGCAATTGCTATTCCTGCTATTAATGATCATGATTGGCTCGATCATATTCCGGGATCGGGACTGCGTATTAGTTATAGCAAAACAGCCGAACGCTGGCTTGATCACAAACTCGTCGATCAAAAGGAGTTGCGTTATGCTTAAAAGCCATCGATATTTATTAGGTCTTTTTTGGATGCTGGCCATTTTTATATTTCCATTGCCGCTTATTCAAGCACTAGCTAACGGTTTGACTGGACCGGCCATCTCGAATCTTGGTATTCAATTAGGCACGATTGCTTATGCTTGGATGCTATTGATTATTTTCATTTCCACAAAACCAAAATGGTTAGATCGCATTATTGGCTTGCCATCTATGTATTTTCTGCATGGTGGATTAGCGATTATTATGATCGTATTTGCCTATGTTCATAAACTTATGACTTCTTCAAATGGTTTGATCAAGCTCACTGGTGATATAGGTCTGTGGATTTTAATCGGAACGGCAGTTTATTCGATTTTCTTTTTAAGCGGCTGGCTGACTGACCGAATTCATTGGTTGAAGATTTGGATCAGATTTTTTGAAAAACATATTTTTAAACATGAAGTTAGTGTTTGGCTGCATCGGCTTAATATATTAGCAACTTTATTTGTTTTTATTCATGTACTGCTGATTGATTATATTATGCAAATTAAAGGGTTTGCAATTCTCTTTTATGCCTACTCGTTGATAGTGTTTGCTTTATATGCCTACTTTCTGATCTCGAAGACTTGGCGTTTCAATCGGGCAAAAGTTATTGATATCAGACCTTTATCCGCGAACATGACGCAAGTAACTTTAAGGTTTAGTCATACGAGAGCCGAAAAGCTAAAAAAATATCAGGCAGGTGACTACTTGTTTATTGATTTCCCTAACATTGAGGGCATGAAGGAAATGCATCCTTTTTCTTTTGTTGATTTTGATTATGAGAAAAGGCAAGTCGTTTTAGCCATTCGTGCCGATGGTGATTTTTCTCATAAAATTGCCAAGATCACCATTGGTGAATCAGCACGGATCGACGGTCCTTTCGGCACATTAAATAATCAAATTTTGAATCAAGATGACAAACAGCAAGCATTGATTTTATTGGCAGGAGGTACCGGTGTTGTTCCGCTAATTAGTTTAGCTTTGGCCTACGCGTCAAAAAGGGAAATATACTTTATTTGGACAGTATCTAGCGAAGATGATCTCGTTTATCGCAAACTGCTGCTGCAATTGGCTGATCAATGGCCGAATTTTTACTATTTTGAATCGATTCATCGTTTGAATTTAGAAAAAATTTCAGCTATTTTACCAGAAACAATCATTGATCAGGCTTACTTTTTAATGTCTGGTTCCAATAAAATGATGATCGGCTATCGTTCCTTATTAGCGAAATTTGGTGTGAAGGCTAAAAATATTTATTATGAGAAATTTAGTTTTTAGTTAATTGCATAAAAAAACGATCCAGCCAAATTGGTTGGATCGCTAATATTGTGATTGTTTTTAACTAATGACGCTGCCGTTGCCTTTGTTGGCATCGAAATAGAACCACTGTTTTGATTGAGGATTATAGGCGGAACCGTTTTTTAACTGAATTCCGTTTTTATCAAAATATTGTACTTGACCATTGATAGTTTGAAAGCCTGTCTGCTTTTGACCATTTTCATCGGCGTGATACCAGTCGGTACCATTATTCGTGAAATAATCATTTTCAACGATTTTACCGCTAGTTCCATTAAAATAGTAACTTATGCCTGTCTTTGGATCCGTAGCAAAGTTATTTTTGACTTGCGTGAAATCATGATTAAAGAAATTAAGCTTGCCATTAATCAGAGTTAAGCCTTGAACAGCTTCGCCGTTTTCATTGAGATAGACCCAATTACCATTATCTTCACGGGCGAATTGATCGACCTGCATTTGACCGCTAATTTTATCAAAGTACTGCAAATGACCGTTAATCGTTTGAAAACCTGTGACGATGTGTCCTTGATCATCTGCATAATACCAATGATTAGGATTACCGCTATAGCTGTTATTTTCTGAATTGGGAATATCAGCGTAAGGGGAGGACGAGCTGTAGATGAAATCATTTTTGACTAGGTCACCAGTAGTCCCATTAAAATAAAGTCGCTGACCGTTTTCATCAGTGTAGAAAATATCCTTATTTTGTTGACCATCGTTATCAAAATAAAGTTGGCGACCATCAATTGTTTGTAATCCTTTGACGGCGATACCATCGTTAGCGAGGTAGGCCCATTCGCCAGAAGGCAATTGCTTAAATTCGTTTGTGACCATGTTGCCATTGCCGCTTTCGAAATAACGCAGATTGCCATCGTTATCTTTGATAAAGGCATTTTTTACTTGAATACCGCTCGTTTTAAAGAATTGAGTATGCCCGTCAATCACCGCTAATTGATTTGACAGCATGATGCCATTTTCATCAAAACGATAACTATTATTGTTTTGATCTGTAATATAAGTGTTTGTCGCGCGACGACCTTTATCATTGTAATAATAGGTATTACCGTCAGCATCTTGTAAAAAGACATTTTGCAGTTCGACACCATTCGGCAAAAAGAAGTAAACATGATTGTTGATCGTTTGCTGTCCTGTAACCATATGACCACTGTTATCAAAGTAGTAGTAGTTGCCGTTATCATCTTGAATGAAACTATTTTTTGCCTCATAGCCGCTGGTTGAATAGTAGGTCATGCCTTGATCATCTTTAATAAAACCAGTTTCAGAAATTTGATTCGTTAATTGTTTTGGCAGAAAATCCTCATCTTGATCATTGGAAGTGACTCTAAAATATTGATCGTTATTGTCTCTGAGCACGTAATAAGCACCGCGTCCTTGGATGTTTGAGCCGTTAAAGTATTTAGCTGACCATTCGGTTATTTTTTGGCTGGGATCGATTGCTAGCCCGGTTGACAGCTGTTTGTCCGTAAACAAATCAGGATACAGATTTTGTAAAGTCCCCAAAAAAGCACCGCCAAACTGTTCTTGATACTTGCCGCCACCCTTGGTCTGGGATACATACAGATCGTTTTGCATATCCGAATCATCATCTTCTTGACCATATGAATTAGTCCGGTCAACGGTGACAACTTGTGCATCTTGCAGATTATAGATTTGATCAGGGACCCAGTCTGCAATCGCTTGTAGACCATCAGCATGCAGCGCTTTTATAGCATCTCTCAAATCGTCGACTGTACCGTACTTTGTGGGTGTATCAAAACCAAGATCGTAGCGGTCCGTGAAGGCATATCCGTTTTGAATGATTGAATCCAAAAAACTTTGATCAGTACTTGAACGATACTGTGGTGCTAATTGAAAACTAGTAATTCCCCAATCTTTGAAAGTATCAGCATTTTTTGCGATCACAACGTTTGTGTATTCATCATGCGTTGTTGGCGTAGCTTGAAAATTAGAGAAACCTTCATAAATCACTTGAGAATCTAAAGCAGCGTTTGAATGTAGTACTTTGCCATCTGTTGATGCTTCGTCGTCAGCTTGTGTTCTGGCGTCTTGATCAGAGCTAGCACCAACTGGTACCCAAACGGCTAGGTATCCAGAAACTTGTGAATTTTGAACGCCAAATATATCACTCGCATTAAAAATAAGATCGCCATTAGCATCCGTGTATTTCACTGGTGCACCATCATCCGACTGATAACTTATTAAGCCGTTCAAAGTTGTTAAGAGTGCTGCCCGGAAAGCCTGGTTTTTATGAGCAGCACCCATATGAAGAACCACTTGATCATTTGTCGTCAACTTTAAAGAAGCATTGTTACTGACGATAACGCCAATCCCTTGGGTCCTTGTGGCTGAACTGCCAGAATCTTCAGCTGTCAGGGCATCCTGGCCATAGCGAACGCTGGTTAGGATATCATGATTATCAACGGCCATGCTTTGACCACCGGCAACGTATTTGATTCGTGATTTAAGCAGATTATCAATAGCATCGAAATAAGGTGATTGAGTAGCCATATATTGGCCGTTGTCTGTGTAAAGATCACCATAATAAACACGTGGAACGGTATCTTTGTTCGTTAATAGCATTGCATAAGCACTCGGTATATTGTACTGGGTATACTTTTTATCCGCTGACTGCATGTCGGCATTATAGACTTTAAAAGCGGCATCCATTTCTTCTTGGGTCGGGATCAAACCACTGCCAGAATTTGGATATAGATCCGAAATGATTTGGGCAATCACTGTTTGGACCTCACTGTCATGGGCACGAACAAAAGAGTAGTTCGGTGTCGCTGTGTCTTCAGTACTGTCGCTGGCACGATTGACCAGATAATAGTCCATAAATCGCTGCATCGTACCACGAATATCACTGGATTTGGTTAAGGACCAGATTAGCTGAGTATGCAGATAATCATCCATTGTTAACTGATTGCTGCCATTATCAGTCACATAGGTCGGATCGTTATGGCTCCAATCTTCAAGAATTGATAGGTGCTGATCAGCTGTGGCATCATTTTTGTCGACACCATAAGCATCTTTAAAATAGTCGGCCGCGATTTGCAGCAGATCTGCGTCTACGTTATCAACGGCATCAATTCGGATACCATCAAAATTTGCGTCAGCATCATTGTTTGTAATTGAACCAAAATTCATTAAATAGTAAAGCCAATTTAATTGTTCGGCCTGAACAACTGGATTAGAATTATCTACGTCGTTTGCGAGTAAGAGTTCAAAACCCCCTAAAGAATTGTCTGTTGTATATTCAGGAGTTCCAGTTTGGTTTGTTGGCGTTCTGTTCAATAAGCGAAAATTAGAATCGGCGTCTGGTGTTAAGGGGCTATTGATATAAGTAAGCGCACCCCCTTGAAGATGATCTGTATTTGGATCTTCACTGCTGGAATTCCAAGCCGGCTGCTGATCGACGAAAGTCTGCATGATCGTTTTTAACCAATCAGTTGATTTTTCTAAACTAATCTTTTTTTCAATTTCACTTTGAACTGCTTGAGCTGATTGATTAAGAAAGGTCTGATCATCAGTCGTTTTAAAATCGTCTATTTTGCTAATAAAGCCCTGGTTCTTCATATAATTCAGATAGTTTACCTGTGTTTGCTTATCAGGCCACCAACTGGTTAAAATGGGGCGAAAATCAGTGACTGTTGAAGGTCGCCAAGTCTGACCGTTATCCAGAATATCTTTAGGCCGGTACCAAGCAGCAGCTGTCAGATACCCATCAACATTCGTAAAACTATCGATCGTCGTTGTGTTAGCAGCATTATGCTGTGTAAAATCGTCATTTTGAACAGTCAGACCTTCTTTGATATCTGACACAGTTGCTGAAGTTGAAGCACCGGTTATTTTGTCAAAATAAAGAACTTGATTATTGAAAACGGCTGAAAAACCTTTGCGTTGATGTCCATCTTGATCAAAATAGTAAGTTAGATTATCGATAACTTTCAGACCTGTCACCATTTGACCATTTTCGTCAAAGTAATAGTTGTTGCCTTGGTCATCTTTGGCATAAACGTTTTTGCTTTCTCGACCATCATTGTCAAAATCAATTAAATGCCCATTGACTGTTTGCAAGCCCGTGACGGCATTTCCGGAATTTAAATCGAAATAATAAGTTTGTTCTTCAACAGTCACTAATTGACCCTTGACTTGACTACCGTCAGCAGCAAAATACTGTGTTTGACCGTCTATTTTCTGCAGACCGGTCACGATTTGACCGCTGGTGTCTAAGTAATACCAGTGACCATTTTTTTCCACATAATGTCCGACTGAATCGACTGTTTCAGATTGCTGATTACTGGTATCTGCTGAATTAGTTGTTTGAACGCCATCATTTGTTTGCAGATCAGTTGAAACTGTTTTCGCTGTGGCAGCTGTTTGTTTTTCAGTGTCAGAAGAATCATTTCCAGTTATCGCAGTACCAGCAGAAGCTTTATCTGTACTGACACTTGTATTTGGTCCATTAGTGTTTGTATCCGCCTGAGCTGATTGAATGTTCAAACTCAAAATTGCAGCTGATGACAAACAAGCTACGACCCAAATTTTTCCTTTTTTGTACATTTTTTTACGAAATAATGTTTCTGTTTTCCTCATGCTAAAAAAATCCCATCCCTATTCAATTTTTTGGTTAAAATAAATTAGCCAAATATCCTCAATTGGATTCGAACCAATTCTATGCATCCCATTTTTGATGCAGGAAATTTTAGTGAAAAAAATAGTCAAATAATATCTCTAAACTCTTGAAATTGTGTCATTCAGTTGTCATACAATGTCATGATGATCATTGCTATAAGTGGAAAAATAAGATGACAGATCGGTTTTGACAGAAAGGGTAGTGTCTATTAGAAAAGCAGTTAGCTGAAAGTATGATAAGCGTTTATCAATTTTTTGCGATCTCTGACCCGGTTTTCTCAAATAACTTTACCCTAGCAGCAAAGTTATTGAAACTAATTCTGAAAACTTTCAGAAGAGGTGTTTTTTTGTTTTTTTACGTCTGATATTGGTGTTGTAAGCGTCTGCAAGAGTATTTTTCTCATTGTAGCAATAGCTCTCAAATGGTAAGTTACGGATAGGATTGCCTGATATTGGATCATTGCGGCTTGAGAATTCGGGTTTTCACTGCCTGAATATTCGCTATCACTTGTTTTCGATACCTGATTGAACATATTAACAAAACGATCATAAGCTTCTTGGGCACTATCTTGTTCCATCTCGATCTGAAAACCGTTTTTGATTGTGTCAAGTGAGAAAACACTTTTTAATAGCGATACAACAATAGCGCCTGCCAAATGAATTTTTAGATACCTTTTGTTCCGCGGTCTCACGATTACTTCTGCTTTTGTATAATTGTGCATCATTGTTCGTGTTAAATGTTCACCAGTAATTGGATAAACATAATTATTAGCAAGATCCAATAATTGATCTAAATAGATTTCAAAAGTTGGTAACTCATCCCAGAGTGGCAGCTTATTCTCTTTATCCATTTTAAATAACCTCTTTTGCGATATGCACTGCTACACCAATCAATCCGGGACCTGTGTGAACACCCAGAGCTGGAGAAATATTACCAGTATAAATCTGCTGATGAGGATACAGTTTTTTTAACTGTTCGCAAGTTGATTTTAGCAATTCTTTATTATCGCCTTCAGCAACAGCCAAGCGGACATACTTGTGTCCATCAACCGTCTTAGCGACCAGCGCTAGTAATTTTTCGATAGCTTTTTTCTCCCCGCGAGCCTTGGCGATCGAGTAGTAAATGCCTTGTTCGTTGCAAGAAATAATTGGTTTTATATTTAATGCTGAACCGAGAATATTAGCGACCTTGCCAATACGACCACCGGCAGCCAAATATTTTAATGTTGGGATATAGAAGAAAATCTTGCTGCTTGAAACCGAAGCATTTACTAAATTAACAATTGTCTTGAAAGGTAATTTTTGTTGAATTAGGTCATCAGCATAAACGGCAAATAAGCCACTGCCAATACCAATATTTTTTGTATTAATTACTTTGACATCGATATTTTTTTCATCAACAGCAAGGGAACTGACTTGGCTGAAAGTCGCTGACAGACCACTCGAAATACAAATAGCGATCACATGCGTAAAACCTTCTTTTTTTAATTCTTCAAATTTTTCAATGATATCACCACTTTGAGGGCTGGATGTCGTTGGAATCGTTGAACTATGTTTCATACGATCGTAAAATTCATCCGGCGTGATATCTACGCGATCACGCAGAACCTCACCATCCCAATGCAATTGCATCGGCATTGTTTTCACGTATTCTTTATCTTGCAAATATTGCGGCGCGTCCGAACATGAATCGATTAAAATGGCAATTTTTTCGGTCATTTGAAACCTCTTTGAATTATATTTGTTCCTTGTAGTATTGAACACTATATAATATAGTTTATAAAACTACATAAAGCAAGTGGCCGAATTTCGTCTTTTTTCCAATGAAAATATAGCAGAAAAATTAAAAATCACTTTTATAATATGCGATAATTTACGCATGGTTCAGATACTGGATGGAAAAAAGCTTTCAAAAAAAATTCTTGAAAAAATTGCTGAAAATGTCAAAGAAGCAGCTTTTTCAATTAAATTAGCAAGCATCTATAATGAAAAAAATCCTGGCAGCAAAATGTATGTTGGCATGAAGGTTCGTAGGGCTGCTAGTGTTGGGATCGATTCTGAAGAATTCAAAATAGATGATACTTGGAATACTGATCAAGTTCTTCGATTGATCGATAAATTGAATCATGACGATAGTGTTTCTGGGATTTTAGTTCAATCCCCCTTGGGGCAGCATATTGACGAATCAGCTGTTTTCAATGCAATATCTCCTATTAAAGATGTTGATGGCCTGGCAGCCTATAACCAAGGTCTTTTGTTTGAAAATGCTGAGGAAAAACATGTCGTGTCAGCAACGCCCGCTGGCGTCATGGCGCTTTTAAAAGCTTATGATTATTCGTTTACAGGCAAAAATGCCTTAGTGATCGGCCGATCTGTTTTGTTCGGCCGGCCTATGAGTATCCTGTTAACTAATGCGGACATGACCGTGACCTTGGCTCATTCTAAGACACCGACAGACCAACTGCAGCAATTTGCGCAAACAGCTGATTTGATCGTGGTGGCAGTGGGCAAGGCTAATTGGTTTCAATTAGATCATTTAAAAGCAACTGCCACTGTCATTGATGTTGGCGCTAATAAGTTAGATGGCCAAACAGTTGGCGATGTTGTTTTTCAAAAAACTGCTGCACAAGTTTCTTGGATAACGCCAGTGCCCGGTGGCGTGGGACCAATGACGATCGCAACACTGATTCAGCACACCTACGAATTAGCTAAATTTCAGCACAGAGGAGAATGAGATGAAAAGAGCCGTTGTGACAGTGATTGGCAAAGATAAAACTGGAATTATCGCTGAAGTTGCAAGAACGTTAGCAGATAATCAGGCTAATATTTTAGATGTTTCTCAAACATTGATGGATGATATTTTTACAATGAGCATGTTGGTTGATATTACTGATATCGATGCTAAATTTACTGAGCTGCAAACAAAATTGACGGCATTAGGCGCCAAACTCTCAATTTCGATTCAAGTTCAACGCGAAGAAATTTTTAACTCTATTTCACAAATTTAGCTGGAGCGATCATGGATATAAAAAATATTAACACGACTATTCAAATGATCTCTGAGGAACATTTTGATATTCGAACCATCACGATGGGCATTTCACTTTTAGATTGTATTGGTGCTAATGGTGAAGAAACAGCAGCAAAAATTTATAAAAAAATCATCGATAAAGCAGGAAAACTCGTCGAAACTGCCAATCAGCTGGAACGTGATTTCAGTGTGCCGATTGTCAATAAACGTATTTCTATTACGCCGATATCTTTACTAGCAGGCAACTGTAATTATGATGGGTTATTGAAAATCGCACATAGCCTTGATCAGGCGGCCGCTGATGTTCATGT
The DNA here is from genome assembly GCF_004102045.2 of Oenococcus sicerae. Lineage (GTDB taxonomy): Bacteria > Bacillota > Bacilli > Lactobacillales > Lactobacillaceae > Oenococcus > Oenococcus sicerae. The sequence goes on from NZ_CP029684.2 coordinate 1,468,786, forward strand.
GGACTTCGTTGGCGGCTATTCAGCCTTAATTCAAAAAGGGACCACACCTAGCGAAAAAATGTTGATCGATAGTTTACCAGAAGTGTTATCCACAACTGATTTATTGATGTCGAGTATTAACGTCGCTTCAACGAAAGCTGGCATTAATTTAAATGCGATTCGTAAAATGGGCACAACGATCAAAAGAATCTCTGAAGTCGATCCACTTGGCAATGCTAAGCTAGTCGTTTTTGCTAATGCTGTTGAAGATAATCCCTTTATGGCTGGTGCTTTTCATGGTGTCTCAGAAGATGATGTTGTCATTAATGTAGGCGTTTCCGGTCCAGGCGTTGTCAAGCGAGCTCTAGAGACCGTTAAAGGAGCGCCGATTGATGTTGTTGCGGAAAAAATTAAAACCACAGCTTTCAAAATTACTCGTATTGGCCAATTAATTGGCAGTTTAGCAGCTCAAAAATTGAATGTACCATTTGGCATCGTCGATCTAAGTTTGGCACCGACGCCAGCTCGTGGTGATTCAGTTGCTGAAGTGTTAGAAGAAATCGGTTTGGAACAAGTTGGCACACACGGTACAACGGCCGCTTTAATGTTATTAAATGATGCTGTTAAAAAAGGTGGTGTCATGGCTAGTCAACGAGTAGGCGGACTCAGTGGCGCTTTCATTCCTGTTTCCGAAGATGCTGGGATGATTGACTCAGCTGTTGCCGGTATTTTAACGATTAGTAAACTAGAAGCCATGACTGCCGTTTGTTCAGTTGGCCTAGACATGATCGCGATAGCAGGAGACACGCCGGCGACAACGATTGCTGCGATGATCGCTGATGAGGCAGCCATTGGGGTTCAAAATAACAAAACGACAGCCGTTAGAGTTATTCCAGTACCTGGCAAAAAAGTCGGTGATGAGATTGATTTTGGCGGTTTATTGGGAAGAGCACCAATCATGCCGATGATCGAAAGATCATCAGCTGATTTTATTAATCGAGGCGGGCATATTCCAGCTCCGATTCATTCGTTTAAAAATTAAGAGGAGAACATCATGAAATATGGTTTTTTAGGTGCAGGTCATTTAGCTTCGGCTGTTGTTTTTGGATTGATTAAAGCCGGCGTTCAACCAGACGATATTTTTGTTAATTCCCCTGCTAGTGCAAGATCTTTAGCTGATAAAACTGGTATACATTATGCTGAAGAAAAACAATTAATAGGCGATTCAGATTTGATCGTGCTAGCTTTTTTACCTGAGCAATTAAAAAAAATAATCCAACATCTGCCAGCCGATTGCTTTCAAAACAAGTTGATTATTTCTTTTTTAGGATCAACAAGTCTTGATGAATTGCAAAAATCACTGCCTGCAGCCGAGATTGTTCGCTCGTTGCCAAATGTCAATGCTGAGTTCGATCGTTCTTTGACATCAATTATTTTCGGATCAACTATTTCTGAAAAATCCAAACAGTTAGTGAAAGATTTTTTCAATAAAATTGGCTCTTTTGTTGAATTACCAGAAAAAGATTTTCCTGCTTTCTCCGCTATTGCAGGTTCTGGACCGGCTTTTGTGGCTTTATTTGCCCAGTCTTTGCAAAAAGCCGCGATCAATCAAGGCATTGATCCTGAGACTGCATTGACTATTTCTTTAAAAACACTTGAAGGAAGCACGGAAAATTTGTTATCTAGACAGTTGCTGCCAAATGATTTAATCAAAGCAGTAGCTTCGCCAGGCGGATCAACAGCCGACGGAATTGTATCTTTTGAAAAAGACGATTTTGCAAATATTGTGAATCGTGCTATTCTTGCGACAATTAATCATGGCACAAAATAATTTTGACAACTGGAGAAGAATTGTCGTTAAAGTCGGCACATCAACGATCGTATTAAAAAATGGTCAGATAAATTTGCCTGTGATCGGTCAGTTGGTTCAAACGCTTTGTGCTTTAAGAAATCAGAACCGCGAGGTTATTTTTGTGACTTCTGGTGCGATCGGTGTTGCGATCCATCAATTGTCTTTTAAAAAACGACCTTCAAAAATTTCGCAGCAGCAAGCTTTGGCTGCGATCGGTCAAGCTGATTTAATGGCAATCTATAACCAAACTTTTTCTTTCTATCATCAGCTGACTGGACAAATTCTGCTGACATATGATGTTTTTGACAACTCGAAAATGCTGGAAAATATGTTAAATGCGCTTGGCGAATTATTAGCGTTGCAGGCGATTCCGATTATCAACGAAAATGATGTGATAGCTGTTGACGAAATGGACCATCAGCATTCTTTTGGCGACAATGACCGTTTGGCTGCAATGGTAACGAAAGCTGTTGATGCTGACGGACTGATCATTTTGTCTGACGTGGATGCACTCTATGATAAAAACCCCTATGAATTCAGCGAAGCATCTCCGTTTCGTCGTATTCAAGCAATTACAGATCAGACGTTGAATCTCGCTTCTGGAAAAAGTGATTTGGGAAAAGGTGGTATGCTGACAAAATTAAAGGCTGCTGAATACCTTTTGGAAAATGATAAACAGATGCTGTTGTTATCAGGCAGTCAGCCTGATGCTATTTTGCAAGCTTTAGCAGGGAAGGAAATCGGGACTTTGTTTTCAAAATGACTAAATTACATGATGACATAATTTTAATGGGACAACGTGGCAAACAAGCTGCCATAGAAACTGCCCAACTTTCAATTGAAGATAGAAATACTGTTTTATTGGCTTTTGCAAATGCGATTCAAGCAAAGACGGATAAAATTTTACAAGTTAATGCAAAAGACGTTGCAGAATATCGGCAAACACTTAGTCTGACGATGCAAAAACGCCTGGAACTTACGCCGATCAAAATTGCTGACATGATTAATTCTTTACGTGCCCTAGCGAAACTGCCCGATCCCTTAGCGGATCGAGATGAACAGTGGCAGGCAGCAGCTGGTTTTAAAATCGTTAAAAAAATTGTGCCCCTGGGTGTGGTAGCGATGGTTTACGAAGCGCGGCCTAACGTGACGGTTGATGCCGCAGCCTTAGCGATAAAATCAGGTAATGCGATTATTTTGCGTGGCGGCAAAGAGGCAATTAGAACAAACAGTTTCATTGCAGATATTTTGCGAAAAGCTTTAAATCAATTAAACTATAGCGAAGATTTTATTCAACTTATCACAGACACAAGTCATGACTCTGTTGACGAACTGCTGCATTTGAGAAAGTATCTTGATCTGTTAATTCCACGTGGTTCGGGGTCTTTTATCAACCATGTGGTGAAGAATGCTGCTGTTCCTGTTATTGAGACAGGTGCCGGCAATGATCATATTTTTGTCGATCAGTCGGCTGATTTAGAACAGGCGATTAAGATTATCCTCAATTCGAAGGTTCAGAATCCTTCTGTCTGCAATTCAGCAGAAAAACTTTTGATACATGCAGAAATCGCCCATGAATTTTTGCCTAAACTATTTTCTAGCTTAATCGAAGCCGGCGTTGAGATAAGAGGCGATGAAAAGACGATCCAAATTGATCATCGAGCCCAAGCAGCCACAGACGCTGACTGGGATACGGAATATAATGACTTGATTATTGCAGTTAAAGTGGTCAGCGGCCTTGACCAAGCCATTGATTGGATCAGCCAGCATACGACCCATCACACAGAAGCTATTTTGACTAAATCTGCGGAAAATACTGAAAAATTTATGAATAATGTTGATGCGGCTGTGGTTGTTGAAAACGCCTCCACACGTTTCACCGATGGTTTCGAATTTGGATTTGGTGCTGAAATAGGTATCAGCACACAAAAACTGCATGCACGCGGTCCCATGGGATTATCAGCTTTAACCAGTTATAAATACGAAATTTTCGGTCATGGCGAAGTCCGAAAATAAAATGCAGACTAGAATTTTTGCTCATCGAGGCTATAAAAATGCCGCGCCCGAAAACACTTTGCCAAGCTTTCAAGCAGCTGTAAAATATCCAATTGATGGTCTGGAAATTGATGTTCATATGACCAAGGATCACGAGCTCGTTGTCATTCATGACGAAAAAGTGGATCGAACTTCTAATGGGTCGGGATATGTCAAAAATAAGACGCTAGCTGAATTAAAATCTTTAGACTTTGGCAGCTGGTTTTCTAAAACATATGAACACACGCAAATTATGACTTTGCATGAATTTTTAAATTGGCTGTCGTTGATTCAATTTAATAAAATACTGTTGATTGAGTTAAAAACTGATCATGTTGATTATCCTGGCATTGAAGAAGCTGTTTTAAACACTCTGAGCAGTTTTCCGACTGCTCAGTGGCAATTAGTTCTCCAGTCTTTTAATCGTAAAACAGTTCATCGTTTACGGCAGCTTGATGGTTCAATTGATTTGGCAAAACTGACTTTTTTGATCGCCCCAAGAGATGTTTTTGATTTTCTTACAAAAAGAATTCAACAGATCAATCCTGATTTTCGTTTTGTTTTTAATCGCATGCTAATAACTTGTTTTAAAAAATCTTGTTTTGCACCTTGGGTTGTTGACGAACCTCGAGATTTAATAAATATTTTTAAAAAACCACTTCATGCAGTTATCACTAATCAGATCGAATTAGCGACTCAGCTGCGTGATAGTATTCAAGGATCAAACCAAGAGAATCATGTTAAACAATAAACAAAAAATGATTGCCATTGTTGGCCCAACCGCTAGCGGAAAAACAGCACTAGCTATTAAAGTAGCACGATTATTGCAAACTGAAATAATATCTGAGGACGCTTTTCAAATTTATCGCACATTAGATATTGGCACTGCTAAACCTAATCAACAGGAACTAGCAGCAGTTAAAGAGCATTTTATTAATATCAAAGATCCTAGCGACTCTTATAATGCTTATGAATTTATGAATGATGCGAGAAAACTAATAGATCATTTTGTAAATCGAAATAAATTGCCGGTCGTCGTGGGTGGCTCAGGATTTTTTTTGCAGACTTTATTAGGTGATCGTCAGCTTTCAAGCCAAAATACTGCTCCGATCCCTCAAGAGGCCAGTCCTAAAAATCGACTTTATCAGGCATTATTGGTTGGCCTAGAGATGGACCGTTCTTTACTGTACGATCGGATTAATCGAAGAGTTGATTTAATGTTTCAGCAAGGACTCTTGGCTGAAGCAGAAACATTATTTCAGCTGGAAGGCGATTTTCAATCAAAAAAAGCTATCGGTTATCGAGAATTCTTGGCTTATTTCGATGGTCGGCAAAGTTTGGATCGAACTAAAGAATTGATTAAACGTGATTCAAGAAGGTATGCTAAGCGCCAGTTAACTTATTTTCGGAATCAATTTCCAGATATTCATTGGTTTGATGCAATTGAAATCTCCAAAAACCCTGAAAAAATCTTTGATTTGGTCAAAAAATTCGACCAATTATAGACCAATGTCAGCTTTTCTTACAATTTTATTAAAAAATATCTATAATTTTAGTTAGATGGATTTAGTAAGAGATGATTGATGAGCGATTAAAAAAGGATTTAGCAATTTTACCGATTAGTACGATTCGTGCGTTGACGAATCTTTCTGATAGGCAGATTCGCTATTACGAAAGTCAAGATTTGCTTACGACAAAAAGAGGAAAGGGTGGACAAAGGCGTTTTTCTTTGAATGATGTTGAGCGATTGATTGAGATCAGAACGATGATGGAATCTGGTGACAGTTTAAAAGATATTCATGATCTTTATGAGACCAATAGAGTCAGGAATCGTCAAGATGAGAAGATCGATTTTGTTCGTTCGCTTGAAAACGAATTTTTGAAAATCGGAAGGCTGGAAAAACATTAATGACAAAATTAACAAAAGAAGCAATTAAAACAGCGGTTAAGGACGAGGGTGTCAACTTTTTGCGGGTGATGTTTACCGACGTTTTCGGCATGATAAAAAATGTTGAAATTCCTGTTAGTGAACTTGACACAGTCCTAGATGACGATTTATTGTTTGATGGATCTTCAATTGATGGTTTTGTGCGCATTGAAGAATCCGATATGTATCTGTACCCGGATTTAGATACTTTTAAAATTCTACCGGATTCCATGACTGGTGAACACGATGGTAAAGTCGCTATGATTACAGCTAATGTATACACTAGCGATCGTAAGCCTTTCGAAGGAGATCCCAGGAATAATTTGATTCGTGTGCTGACAGAAATGAAAAAAGATGGTTTTTCTGACTTCAACGTTGGCACAGAGCCTGAATTCTTTTTGTTTAAAGTCGGTGAAGATGGCAAACCAACCATGAAACTCAATGACAATGGCGGTTATTTTGATTTAGCGCCCTTGGATCTGGGTGAACATGTTCGTCGAGAAATCGTGCTTACTTTGGAACAGATGGGCTTTGAAGTTGAAGCTGCCCACCATGAAGTTGCGCCTGGGCAACATGAAGTTGATTTTCGTTACGCCGATGCCGTAACCGCTGCTGATCATATCCAATTATTTAAATTGATCGTAAAAACAGTTGCTCGTAAATATGGTTATTATGCAACCTTTATGCCAAAACCGATTGCTGGTATTAATGGTAACGGTATGCATACAAATATGAGCCTTTCTAAAGATGGCAAAAATGTTTTTGATGATCCTAAAGATGAACTCGGTTTATCAAAAACTGCTTATCATTTTTTGGCGGGTATCTTGGATCATGCCCAGAATTTTGTTGCGATCACAAATCCTACTGTGAATTCCTTTAAGCGTTTAACGCCTGGATTTGAAGCACCAGTTTATATTGCTTGGTCCGCTTCGAACCGTTCGCCAATGGTGCGTGTTCCTGCTTCTCGAGGGGCTTCAACGCGTTTGGAGCTAAGAATGGTTGATCCAACAGCTAATCCATATCTTGCCTTTGCTGTTGTATTAGCCTCTGGTTTGGATGGCATTGAAAAAGAAATCACACCAGAACACTCGGTAGATCGTAACATTTTCTTAATGGATGCCAGTGAACGGAAAAAAGCTGGTATCAAAGATTTGCCGGATACGCTGCTTGCAGCCGTTGAGAATCTTGAAACGGACGATGTTATTACGAAGGCCATTTCTAAACGAATCGCTGATACATTCGTTGAAGCGAAAAAACTTGAATATCAGTCTTATCGTGCCTCAGTTTCAAAGTGGGAAATCGAACAATATCTGGAAACCTTTTAAAATTCTTAAAGAAAATAATATTTAATTAACGTCTGGTCATAGACGTTTTTGTTTGCAAAAATTAGGATATGGCAAAAGAGACTGATGTTCGTGCGACCAGTGACAATCAAATACATTTATTGAAGAACTTAATTGATAGCAAAGTTACTTATTTGCTTACAATGAATAAAGCCATTGCTGATCATGATGATGCGCTCATTTACGAGCTGCTTGATTCTGCGCGTTATAACGAGCAGGTCCGTCAGTGGCCGCACGCTGATCCGAACAATTTTCTTAGCAGCATGACTGAAACATTTCAGCCCGATCTAGCGGCGTTTTTATCAGCAAAATTAATAGATTTCATTCGTGAAAACTTTCCTTTTCTGATTTTTAAAGAGATTAAAACTGGCGTTTTCGAAATTGTCTTTGGCACTTGGCCTTCAGCTCGAACTTTTGGATTGCTGGATATTATTCGCGTTGCTTTCATTTTTAACGATTCAGAAATGAATCAGTTAAAAGCCTTTATGGATGATCCGCAAACGTCAAAAGAACAAGATCTACAAATTACCGAATTACATCAAGCGAACAAAATTTACGCAGAAAAAGGCCTTGCATCAGTCAAAAAAGATATTGACAATAATAAACTGGAAATTATTCAATTAGAAAAAAATCGTGCAATTCTTCAACTAGAATGTGAACAGATCGAAAAATACTTTGGCAGTTTTCAACATTTCGTTGATCAGGCTGATCATCTTTACACTGATTACTTAACGAGCTTTTAAGAGGGATACAATGACCAAAGATTCAGCACAATCTCAACTATTCTTAAATGATTTTCAAAGAAAACTCGCACACGATAGCCAACAACTAGATGTTTTTAGTCGATCTTTGTCTGATTTTTTAAATGCACAGACAACCGTTGAAACAGTAGATGCTATGTCTGTTTTGTTGAAAAATCAATTAGAGAGTTACGAACGAACAACACCGCTTTTTCATTTTAGCGAAAGTTTTTGGTTATCTCAAATGTTGGTAAAGCTCTTTAATCTAAAAGGATCTACTTTTTTTTCGACTTTAAATTCAGAAAATGAATTACTTGGCAGTTTAAGAGCAGATGCATTGCCGAATTTCGAATTTTATTTTGTTAAAGCCCAGATTCCAGCTGGTGGCTTTTATTTGCGTGAAACGAGTTTGCAAAATAATTTGTTTTATCTCGACATTTTTAATCGACGTTTTTTTATTGATGCATCTGATTTTGTTCAGTTAATTGCATCGCAGGTAGGCAGGAGACTAACGGATCAGCAGATTGCTAATTTATCATCAGCATTTAATCAATTGGCCGAGATACTTTCGGAAGACCAATTTGCTTTGGACTTAAATTTGATTCAGCCAGAGAATGATGCTGTTTTAGAAATCGATAAAGTTGATTTACCCGCAATTGTTACCGACAAACTTTTTATTTTAGCTCAAGCTCATCATACGGATATCGTTGCTTTAGATAATGGATTTGAAATTAGCTTTAATGAAGACTTGAAATTATATTTAACACAGCGTTTAGATCCCATCGGACACTCTCAGTGGTCTTTTAAAGTAGTGGATTTATATGATCAATGGTCTCTGATGGCGGTTTTAGCAAAATATGACTGGTTTTTAAATTGGTACTTAGATGATTTGGCGAAGTTACAAATTGCTTACCGCCGTGAGTTTTTTGCTGGATGATGATAATTTTTACCCTTTTTTAGTTATACTAAGAGGTACGCGGAAGTGGCTCAACTGGATAGAGCATCGGAGTTCTAATCCGCAGGTTGTGGGTTCAAGTCCCACCTTCCGCATTGAAATTATGAAGAAAAGTTTTTGGATTTTAGCATCGGTCGTTATCGTTCTGCTTGGGGCAGCTTATTTCTTGTATCCTCGAGCATCTTTTGGTGGCGTTCAGATGTCGGAAAAACAATTTAAGCAAGTCAATCGTTCGAAAGATAATATTGATGTTTTGCTGCAAGATTTAAATAAATATAAACCAACGAGTCCTAAGACGGTGACAAAAATTAAGCAGGACGTGGATCAATTGATTGCTCAAAACGGCGAGAATCTTTCGACGGCTGATTTTGATAAATTGGAGACAGCGGCCGGTGACAAGAACGGTGGTGTCCTGGCAACGATTGAGGCTGCTCAAAAAGGTCATTATTTAATTGATGGCGATATTGCTTCAGTCCTGCACACGAAGTTCTCAATTATTGTTTTACAGTCTGCTAAATCAGCGACTGAGTCAGATTCTCAGGCCAAAAAGGTTGCTAGCCAGATTGAAAAAGATTTAAGCATTGATTCTCGTTTGTACAAAATAGGAATTAAGAGCTGACCGTTGACCCATTGAGGTCTTTTTTGTTACAATAATTCAGTTGTTGCAATGCTTCAACCACTCTGAAGCGGTTTCAAGTGATTCGTCACACCGCCACGGTGAGTATAAGAGGAGGCCTAAATGGCTAATAAGTACGCAGTTATTGAAACTGGTGGAAAGCAGTATCGCGTCGAAGCAGGAGATGCTATCTTCGTTGAAAAACTCGAAGCAAATGAAGGTGATAAAGTAACTTTTGATAAAGTGTTGCTTGCTTCTGGGAAGTTTGGTGATCCATATGTTTCTGGTGCAGCTGTTACTGGAACAGTCGCTAAACAAGGCAAAGAAAAGAAAGTCGTTACCTTTAAATATAAGGCAAAAAAGCATGGCCATGTTAAAAAAGGTCACCGCCAGCCATACACTAAAGTAATGATTGAGAATGTTTAAGGAGGCACACAATGTTAGAAAAATTACAGAACCTAATTAAGTTAGCCCACCATAAGGGCGGCGGATCTTCATCCAACGGTCGTGACTCTGCTGGACGTCGTCTGGGAGCAAAACGTGCCGATGGCCAAGACGTTCTTGCCGGTACGATTATTTATCGCCAACGTGGTACACATATTTATCCAGGTATTAACGTTGGTCGTGGTGATGACGATACACTTTATGCATTAGCTGATGGTGTCGTTCGCTATGAACGTAAAGGAAAAGCACAGCGTCAAGCTTCTATTTATTCTCGTGAAGAATATGATACAAAGCTCGAACCCGCAGTTAAGTAAATTTTTAATCAAAAATAGCGGTTTTCCGCTTTTTTTTTTAGGTAGGTATACTCGATGAATGATAAATTTGTGAAAAGAATCAGCAAATTAAGGAAATTATTTGATGTATTAGAAGTTGATTCCATGGTCGTCTACCAGGGTTACAATCTGGAATATTTAACTGGTTTTGATGCTGGTAGTGGTGAGGGTATGTTTAGCTTGGACCGAAAGCATGCTTTATTAGTGACAGATGGTCGCTATGAAGAGGCCTTCGATGGCAAACTGCCGGCTGGCGTTGATCTGAAAATTAGTCGTGATTATTATGGCGATACAGCCAGTGCTCTGAATGCTTGGAAAGTAAAAAAAGTTGGTTTTGAAGAAGATCTGCCTTTTTATGTATTTGATTTTCTTGATGGCCAATTAGAATCAGAATTCGTACCGACACCAGCTCCGATTGAAGCTTTGCGAGAGATCAAAGATGCAGAAGAACTGGAAAATCTGCGTCAGGCAACCAAACGCTCGGTTCTGGCTTTTAATCAACTTTTAGACTGGATTCAAGTCGGACAAACAGAAAAGGAAATCGCTGATCAACTAGATTACTTTGCACGCCGCCAAGGTCTTGAAAAAGCGAGTTTTGATACAATCGTTGCCTCTGGTGAAAATTCAGCAAAGCCGCATGGAACGGCTTCTTTGCGCAGGATTCAAGAGGGTGATCTAGTGACGATCGACTTTGGTTATTATTTTAATCATTACACATCAGATATCACTCGCACACTCGCTATTGGTGAAGTAGCTCCAAAACTAAAAGAAATTTATCAGATTGTCAAAAAGGCACAAGAATTGTCAATCCAAGCCGTTAAAGCAGATACTATGCTCAGTGACGTTGACAAAGCGGCACGAGCATACATTGCTTCTCAGGGATATGGCAAAGAATACAACCACGGCGGCGGTCATGGAGCTGGACTGAATATTCATGAAGGACCGGCGGTATCACCGGGTTCTGAAGATGAAGCGACAAGTGGTCAAATGCTGACTATCGAACCTGGAATTTATCTCTCTGGTTTAGCTGGTGTTCGTATTGAAGATGATGTTTTAGTTACTGAAGAGGGTTTTGAGAATTTGACAGCTGGTATTACACGTGATTTAATCACAATCGAGAAATAATTATGGCAATCAGATTAGATTATTTAATTTTTTATATTGGCAATTTAAGTTACGGCTTTGATTATGTCTACACAAAACGAATTAATGGACATGCTTTTTATTTACGGCGGCCGCCTCAAGCTGAGATTGCGGATGTCAATGATGAGAACTTTGATTTTTATAATCCACATTTCTCAACAGATACGCATACGGCTTTTAATTGGAAATATGATGAAAAATTCACGGATTTAACACGAATTTGGGATCATTATTCCGATGTTGCTTTGGGCTTTATTGAGGACTGGGCTGAGGATTATCGTGCACCAGTAGACCCTGATTCAGATCAGAATGTTGAATGGGGGGTACGCTTTCATTCACCTAGCCTGAAAGGTGAACAACTGATTTTCGGTGTAAATGCTTATCCTTCTGGCTTTGATGATTTTGTAAATTATCTTCGAAGCTTTGATCCGGAGACACCAACAAACGTTCCCGAGCATCTGCCTTACTCAAAAGGAAAATTTGCTAATTAAATTAATTTAAAAAACTTTTACTAATCTCGTAAAAAGAAGTATGCGAGCATTTATTGTAAAAGTTTTTTTGTCTAAAAAAATAGAAACAAAAGTTTTGATTATTGGTGGTGCTATTTTTGGTATCACACTTTTTGCGTTGCTTTTTATTTTTCCAAAATCAACTGAAAAAGCACCTGTTCAATTATTGTCGTCTGCTGATAGCTCCTCAACGTCAAAAACGACGCTAAAGAAAAGTTCAAGCAGCGAACCAGAAAAACGGATTTTTTACGTCGACGTTAAAGGTGCCGTTTTAACTGCTCAAGTGATTAAAATACATGAGGGTGAGATTGTACAATCTGCCATCAATCAGGCTGGTGGGGCAAATTCTGAGGCTGATATGACCAAATTAAATTTAGCTGCGGAGGTAACCGCTGGTCAGGTTATTTATGTACCGAAAAAAGGCGAGGACATTCCAACACAGTTTTCAACTACAAATACTAATTCAACAGTTTCTTCAACGGGTAACACAAACTCAGAGAAGGCTAAAATTGACCTAAACACTGCTGATACAGCAGCCTTGCAGACAATTACAGGCGTGGGTATAAAAAAAGCTGAGGAAATTTTAAAATATCGTGATGAACACGGCAAATTTAAATCAGTGGAAGATTTAAAAAAAATATCCGGTTTTGGTCAAAAAACGGTTGAAAAACTACTCGATTATGTTTGCGTTAACTAAGTTTGCTCAAAATAATTATTTTTGTCTCGGTCTGTTGATCGCAGCTTTGACTGCAACGTATTTTCGTTTTTCTCTTTTGACTGTTTGCCTTTTTTTATTTGCTTTCGTCAGGGTCATTTTGTGTTATTCCAGAAAAATTATTTTCGCATCTGTCTTTTTAGTTATATTATTCTTGCTGCGTTTTTACTGTTTTCAAACAAGCTTGCAACAGCAAACATTACCAAATCAGCAAGATGCTCAAATAAAAGTAAGATTATACGCAGATGAAATAATCATTAATGGTGATCAGCTGAAAGCCAAGGCATTCGACCTGACTCACAAGCACAAGATCGTATTGTATGTCAAAATTAAATCAGCTGCTGAAAAGCTTTTTTGGGAAAACAATCGTGAAAATCTGATTTGTTTGGTTAACGGAGACGTTGGCAAGCCGCAAAGAGCGACGAATTTCTTTCAATTTGATGTTCGCGATTATTTTTCAACACAATCGATCACAAATCAGCTGAGTCAAAGCAGTTTCGAACGGGTATCTAAATGGCGGCCGAAAAATATTTTCAATATCATTAACGAACGGATTCACTTTTTCAGAAAAGCATTAATTGACTATTTAAATGTGATGCCAAGTCCATTATCAGAATATGCGAGATCCTTATTCATTGGTGATCTTGATAATGATTTTTACCAGCAATATCCCGGAGTGACTGATTTAGGCCTGATCCATCTCTTTAGTATTTCCGGTTTTCAGGTTAGCTATTTTTTTATTTTTTTGCGTAAACTATTCAAGCAAATTCATTTACGCAAAGAACATGCACTTATTTTGATTGCCGCCACAATGCCATTATTTTTTGTCTTTTCTGGAGCCGTTCAATCTTTGCTTCGACCGGTCATTGCTGCCGAATTGATGGCCGTTGGAGGTCTCTTTCATCTCAGGGTGAGTAAAGAAATAATCTGGTCTGGGTCTTTATTGATTGGCATTGGACTTTCACCGATGATTTTATTTAGTATTGGTGGCCAATTATCATATTTACTGAGCTTTTCTTTGCTTTTTATTGGTCATTTAAAAAAATTTCAACAAGGTTTATTGATGAGTTTGGTTAGCATGCCAATCGTTTTGGGTGCAAAATTCACTTGGCATCTTCTAAGTACGCCGGCTAACTTCTTTGCGATACCGATATTTGGTATCGTGATAATGCCTTTGATTGCGATTGCGGCCTGTCTGCAACCTTTTCTACCAATTGTAACAAACACAATTAATTACTTAATCCAATTATTTGCTGAGCTAATTGAATGGATTTCTCAATTACCTGGAAAAATTGTTTTTGGCAAGTTGGATGATTGGCTCATTGTGCCTCTTGTCATTTTAATTTTATTGGCTTTCGATGAAAGAAAAAAATTACGCAAGATATCAACAACCCTCGCTGCCATAATTCTTATCAGCAGTTTTCTTTGGATTCATTTGCCAAAAAATGGTGAATTTTCAGCTTTCGATATTGGTCAGGGCGATGCTCTGCTTTTAAGAACGCCAGGTAACCAGCAAACTGTTTTAATTGATACGGGTGGTAAAGTGGTTTTGCCGAAACAAGGTTGGCAACAGTCTGTTGCTGTTTCTAATCAAGCGAAATCGATTATTGTGAATTATCTACAGGCAAAGGGTATAGGCCATGTTGATTTTCTCGTTTTATCTCATGGAGATATGGATCATATTGGCAATGCGAAATATTTATTTGCACAGATGAGAGTAGACCGTTTATTAATTCCAGCCGGTATGTTGCAAACACATGCGTTTAAAAAAGAAATTTTGCCATATTTGAATAAAACGCAAGTCATTGAGGTAACAGCCGATACGAAAATCAATCGTTTTCCATTCCAAATCGTTCATCCATTTACTTCGGGCCAGGCTGAGAATGAGGATTCAATTGCTTTGTTTACGAAAATTGGTGGTCTCACTGTTTTTACAGCCGGAGATTTGCCTAAAGAAGGTGAAAGCGCAATTCAAAAACGCTATCCACAATTAAAAGTTGATTTAATTAAATTTGGACACCACGGTTCAAATACATCTAGTGACAAACGGGTTTTGCAAGACTGGCAAGTGCGTTTTGGTATTATTTCTGCAGGCAGGCATAACCGTTATGGACACCCGAAATCCGATATGCAGAAAACTATTTCTGATTTACACATTCAATCTTTTAATACTCAAACCAATGGCATGACTCGCTTCGTTTATACTGATAAAAAGAGCTATTTTCAGACTTTTGCAAAGGACTTTGATGACACCGAATGATTTTAGAAAACAATTTCAACATGAGCAATTGCCATCCGTTATTTCTTTTACTGGTGATGAAGATTTTGTAGCGGAACAAACGATCACAGCACTCGAAAATTCGGTAGATAAAAATTTTCGTTCCTGGGATTTTGTTCGAGCTAATTATGACAATCAAAACATTCGTGAAATTTTGGCAGATGCCGCAACTTTGTCCTTTAATGCAAATCGTCGTTTTGTGATCATTGATAATCCACTTTTTTTGACGACAAAAGGCAGCTTGGAAAAATCAGAGGAAACATTATTACTCAACTATTTATCTCATCCAGAGCCGGAAAATACGTTAATTTTCAATGCTGTCGGACTGACCTTAGACCGCAGAAAAAAAATTGTCAAAAATTTAGCCAATCATGCTGAAAATATTGATTTTCAGCCGCTTTCGCAAAGAGAAATCGTTCAAGTCACCAAAAAACGTTTTAATGAGGCACATATTTCAATTGCAGATAACGAGCTTAGCTATTACGTACAACGCCTTGGTTTAAATTTACGTCTGATCATAAACAACCTTAGCAAACTAATTATGTATGGCCAAAATCATCTGATTACCAAGGAAAGCATTGATGCACTAGTTACGCCCGAATTGACAGAATCAGCCTTCGATTTGGTTGAGGCATTGAATAAAAAACAAACCGAAAAAGCACTTGAAATATACAAAAATTTGCTAGATCAAGGTCAAGCAGCAATCAGGATCAACGCGCTGCTTTTATCTCAATATCGATTACTACTGCAAGCCAAAAGTCTTTCTTTAAGTGATGATAATTTAGCTAGAAAACTTCATATTCATCCATATCGAGCAAAGCTAGCTAATCAATTCGCCAGTCTTGAACATTTTTCCGAAATCAGTAATAGCTATCTTAATTTGGCCGATATTGATTTGAAACTTAAATCAACAAATCTAGATCCAAATTTATTATTTGAAATTTTTGTTTCAAGAAAAATTTAGCTGATGTTTTTTCACCATTCGGAGAATCCAAGCTGCATAGATACAAGCAACTATAAGAATCAATGCATTTATTGAGAAATCAAGCAGATTTACTTTGGAATTTCCGAGACCGAAAATAGCATTCGGGTCCGCTAAAAATGCGATCATATCAATCGCGCTATGAAATAAAATTGTTGCAGTTAAATTTTTTGTTGTTAAATAAATCAAACCAAACAACACGCCTAAAGACATTGTGTAGATCATTTGAATGCCTGTTACAGGTAAACTAGCTGCTGATAAAAGATTTAATAGATGCAATCCTGAGAAGAAAATAGCTGAGATTATAATAATGCTATAGTTGGAGAATTTACTTTGATCATCTACGGTATCCAAATTGCCAATCATGATTCCGCGCGCCGAATATTCTTCAAAAATACCAATTAATAATGATAGAACGATTGCGGTAAAGTAATTTAAAAAAGATAAATGAATTGCTTTGGCAAATAGAACTAGAAAATTGATTACGATAAAAATTAAAGTGGGGAAACCGATAATTAGTGCTTTTAGAAAATTTTTATCAATAAATTTAATTTTAATTTTAAAAACAAAATGATTAAATAACCAAATAAAAAAAATAGCTGCTGCTTCGCTAATGATAGCAAGCCAACTCAAGTAAACTTGATTGTTCGTTAATGAATTATAACTAACCCTGCCTGCGCCAAAAACTGCCTTGAATATAGAAAAAATAACTGACAAAATAGCTGTACCGGCAATTGATCCACATAATAAAGAAAAAATCGTTGCAAAAAAAATTTGCAACGACCGAAATAGTGTTTGTCTTTGACTTTTCATCGAAGGAGACACGGGGATTCGAACCCCGGCGCCGACTCTACATCGGTTCGGCGGATTTCGAGTCCGCTGCATTACCACTCTGCCATGTCTCCGAGCTACAGAAGTAATTCTAGCAAAAAAAAAAGCTTTTTTCCTATTGTAATTTAGATTAATCAGATGGAAATTAAAATAATGCAGCTGATCTTAATTTTTTGATGTTTTCAATTTATAATTAAATCTATGACAGTTGGCATTGATGAAATATCTTTTTTTACACCTAATCTTTATTTAGACTTGACTGATTTGGCTAAAGCGCGTGGTATTGATCCAAATAAATTTACGATCGGCATTGGTCAAGAAAAACAGAGTGTTGTACCGCCATCACAGGATTCAGTCACAATGGCGGCCAGCGCTGGATCGATGCTTTTAACTGGTAAATCTACCGATTACATTAATTCCATCAGTGAAATCTTGTTTGCCAGTGAATCGGGCATTGATAATTCTAAATCAGGCGCAGTATATCTGCAAACAATGCTTCATCTGGCAAAAAACGTGCGTACGATCGAATTGAAACAGGCTTGTTATGCAGGTACTTTTGCTTTAATGACTGCCTTTGATTATGTTAGCCTGCATCCAAATGAACGTGTGCTGGTTGTTGCGACCGATGTTGCTCGTTACGGTTTAAAAAGCGCAGGAGAGGTCACTCAAGGAGCTGGCGCGGTTGCCATGATCGTGAGTTCAGATCCAAAACTGGCTGGCTACAATCATGATTCGGTTTTTCAATCACAGGATTTGATGGATTTTTGGCGGCCATTAGATGAAACAGATGCTATTGTATCGGGGAAATTTAGTCAAGAAGCTTACGAGACTTTTTTTGCGAATGCTTGGCAAGATTATATCCGACGGACAGGTCGTCGAATCGCTGATTTTAAGGCTTTTGTTTTTCATCTGCCTTTTACGAAAATGGGGAAGAAAGCACTTGATCAGATAATCGATCAAGCTGATGGTCAACAACAACAAAACTTGGAACGAAATCGTTTGGCTGGCCAAATTTATGGCCGTCAGGTTGGCAATATTTACACTGGATCTTTGTATTTAAGCTTAATTTCGCTGTTAGACCATGGTGATGTTCAAGCTGGAGACCTGATTGCCATGTTTTCATATGGCAGTGGTGCAGAGGGCGAACTTTATTCATTAACTTTAATGGAAAATTATCAGCAAGCAATCAAAAGCCATGTTCAAAAAGATCTCAATGCGCGGCAGCGGCTTTCTGTTCTGGAATATGAAAAACTGTTCAAGCTTTTTCCAAAAAGCAGTGACGACCAGTCTTTAATGAATGAATATGACAAAAGTCTATTTCAATTGGCTGAAATTAAAAATCATCAACGAATTTACAAAGCGGCAGTATCTAAACTTTTGATAAAATAACTTCGAGGTGAGTATGGCAAAAAAAATATATTTGGCGAGTCCTTTTTTCAACGATGAACAAGTGACACGTATTGAGAAAATTGAGAAAGCGCTCGAAAACAATCCGACGATTGCTGAGTATTTTAATCCACGATTTCATCAGCATGAGGACTTTAAGTTTGGTAGTCCTGAGTGGCAGGATGTTACTTACCATGGTGACCTAGCTGCAGTTGAAGCGGCTGATGCGATCGTTGCGCTCGTCGATTTCGAAGGATCAAATGTTGATTCTGGCACTGCCATGGAAATTGGTTACGCAGTTAAAAAAGGCACACCAGTTATTATTTTTCAAGAAAAGAAATCAATGCTGAACTTAATGCTCTCGGTTCCTGTGCATGCTTATTTTGTGGAAGCTGAGGAACTTGAGCATTACGATTTTGATGCAATGAAAAAGGTCCCTTATACGGGACCAGTTATCTAAAACAGGTATTTTAATAAATAGAATTTCGATAAAGACCAACGACTTTACCCAGAATAGCGACATTTTGAACAATAATTGGCGGCATAGTGTCATTTTCTGGTTGCAAACGATAATGGCCTGTTTCTTTAAAGAAACGCTTAACAGTTGCCTCGGCTTCACCGTTGCCGAAATCACTGGTCATCGCTACGACGATATCGCCATTATCTGCATAATCTTGTTTACGTACAAAAACCATATCACCGTCAAGAATGCCAATATTGATCATTGATGTTCCAGAAACACGCAAAACGAATAAATCGCCATCAAAGCGCTCGAGATCTGTTGGCAGCGGTAAAAACTCAGTAGCAGCTTGTTCGACAGCTAGTATCGGCATACCAGCAGTAACCAGACCGATAATAGGTACTTTACCGGGAGTTTCAGGCACACCCAATGCGCGCAGACCTTTGTCTGTAATTTCGATCGCTCTGGGTTTGGTCGGATCTTTATGCAGCATGCCGTGTTTTTCTAAACGATCAATATGCCCATGAACCGTTGAAGTAGAGGACAAGCCAACAGCTTCACCTATTTCTCTAACTGTCGGTGGATAACCTTTTTCGTTTTGTTTATCATAAATAAAACGAAGAATTCCGAGCTGTTTTGTCTCTGCCATGAAATAATGCCTTTCTACTAACTTATTGCTATATGCAATTATAGCTGAAAAAGCTCATCAAAACAAACACATGTTCGTGAAATTTAATAAAAACGCAAAATTTTGTATAATACAAGAAGGAGAATTTGATGGCCGATAATTCACGATCAGAACAAGAACACAAAGAAGCAAAGTTTATCGTTGATGAAGATGAACAGGCGGCAAATCAAGCGCTGCGGGCGCGAATCAATGAGCTGGCTGCAAAACAAAAATCATTAAAGGGACTAAACGAAGCCGAAAAACTAGAACAAAAACAGTTACGACAACAGTTTTTGGCAAATTTTCGTAAAACTTTTAAGTCACAGGTTGAAATGCTGCAGGTTTTCGATGAGAATGGAAAGGAAGTTACTCCTAAAAAGGTAATTGATGTTCAAAAAAAGAAAGGACTACGTTAAATAATGAACTGGATATGGTTTGTCTTAATTGGTTTGGTTATCGGTTTAGCCGCTGGTATGTTGATTTCCCGTTTTACATTGAAGAGCTATCTAAGGAAAAATCCACCTATCAACGAACAAATGCTTAAACAGATCGGTGCTTCTATGGGCCGAAATTTAAGTCAGAAACAAATTAACCAAATGATGGCACAGATGAAAAAAAATTCTTAAAAAAAAAGACCTTTGGAGGTCTGTTTTTATTTGTCTAAGTTTTCTTTTTCTGGATGCTGGTCAACATATTTCCAGTCTTTATTAATTTTTTTATCTAATTCTGCAAAAGCCTTCTGCATTTGAAGGATGACCCGCTCTTTGTCCGCGTGACGATCTACGGTTATTGCTGGTCCGATAGCAACACTGGTTGATCCACGTTTGAAAAGTCCCTTAAACTGTAGCGGTCCCTGGTATACAACTGGCAGAAGACTTTTCCCGGACATTTTGGCAATCACAATCGCCCCGCCTTCTAGCTGAGATGAATGTCTGGATCCTGAAGGGAAGATCATAAAACTTCGTGATCCTGTTTTTAATTCTTGAACTGGTATTCTGATAGCTGAGGGTCCAGCGTGTTCTCGATCAACGGAAAAAGCACCTAAGCTGCTGATGAACCAACCTAGAAATTTGTTTTTAAACAGTTCCTTTTTCGCCATAAAAATAAACCTCATCGGCCACATCACGATTGCAAACCAAACTGGATCCCACCAAGTTCGATGAGGTGCAACTAAAATGAACTTCTCATTTTTTGGAATATTTTCTTTACCGTAGACATTGATTTTGCCGTTAATTAACCAAATAATCGCCCGAACAATTACTGAAATTAGTCTATACATGACTATCATTATATAAAAATGCAAAAAATCATACTCGCTCAAGACGAAAAAATTGAAGAAATTAGTCAAAATTTCGGTATTATCCAAAGTGACTCTCTGCCAAAATTCGGTGTAGACGCGTTTTTATTGGCTGATTTCGCTGATAAATCACTGTCCGCTACACAAATAGTGGCTGATTTCGGATCCGGCACAGGTGCGATCGGTCTTTTATATGCATTGAAAACTTTTGGCAAAATTTTTTTAATCGAGAAAGATGAAAAATTGTCGCGTATGGCAGCTAAATCAATTCAATTAGACAACTTATCAAACAGAGTTCAGAGTATCAATCGTGATGTCAATCAACTTGAAGACACTTTCGCTATCAATTCTTTGGACACGATCGTTGCCAATCCGCCTTATTTTGACTCGGTTAATTATGCTCAAAAAAACACATCAGAACGGCGAACTTTAGCCCGTCATGAAGAAAGTTTTAACTTACAGGTTTTGGTTGATCAAAGCCAAAAATATTTAAAATCTAAGGGAAAACTTTATTTTATTTACCGGGCTGAGAGAATTGCTGAGGTCATTAGTGTCCTTCAAGCTAGCCATTTTGGAATTACTAAAATTCGTTTCGTGTATGGCAAAAAAAATCATGAAGCTAAGCTTGTCTTAATCAAAGCTAATAAACAGGGCAGCAACGATAAGATCAAAGTCGACAAGCCATTGGCAATTTTCAATGAAAAAGATCAATATACGAATGAAATGAAAGATGTTCTGCATAGGCGGCCATATTTCTTTTATGTGATTCAAACAGCAGATAATTATTTGTATGCAGGAACGAGTGACGATGTTGATCGCCGTTTTGCTACCCATCAAGCTAAAAAAGGCGCTAAATTTACAAAAGCGGCAATTCATCATCCTTTAAAACTTGTTTATCGTCAGGAATTCTCGAATAAAGGAGAGGCACTCAGTTTTGAAATAAAATTTAAAAAATTCAGTCGAGCGGACAAAGAAAAATATATCAACTTGTAATCAATAGCCCTTTCAGGTAAAATATTAAACGGCATTCGCCAATACACAGCATAAAGTGGATGTTCTGCCCGTTGCTCGTTTGAGTCGGCAGGACGCTTGAAGCTTTTGCGAGGACAAAAACATTAGGAGGCCTAGAATGGCTGCAATTTCAATGAAAGAACTTTTGGAGGCCGGCGCGCACTTTGGTCATCAGACCCGTCGCTGGGATCCACGAATGGATGAGTACATCTTTACATCTCGTAATGGTATTCATATCATCGATTTACAAAAAACTTTACGTATGGCGGACGATGCCTATAACTGGGTAAAAGGCGAGGCCGCTGATGGTGCTAATTTCTTGTTTGTTGGTACAAAAAAACAAGCAACTGAAGCAATCGAAGAAGAGGCTAAAAGAGCTGGTGTAGCTTATGTAAGCCATCGCTGGCTTGGTGGTACTTTAACTAACTGGAATACAATTAAGACACGTATTAACAAGTTAAAGGAACTTCGTGCTGCTGAAGAAGATGGCAGTTTTGATAAACTGCCTAAAAAAGAAGCATCGCAACTCGGTAAACAAAAAGCAAAGTTGGAAAAGTTCCTTGGTGGAATTGCAGACATGGAAGATATTCCTGATGTGATGTTCGTTGTTGACCCTAAGACAGAAGAAATTGCTGTTAAAGAAGCACGTACTTTAAATATTCCGGTCGTGGCCATGATCGATACTAATGGCAACCCCGATTTGGTTGATGTTAAAATTCCTGCGAATGATGACGCGATCCGAGCGGTTAAATTAATCACGTCTAAGATTGCAGATGCGATTATTGAGGGTCGTCAAGGCCAAGATGCAGGTGAGGATTCTGCTGAAGATACCTTTGCTAATGCTGACAACGGCCAAGGTGATTTTCAACAAACTTCGGATACAGAAAATAAAGTAACATCAAACGACTAAAAATAATATCGCCTATTTAGGCGATTTTTTGTGAGGTAAAGAATAAATGGCAAAAATTACTGCTGCACTAGTTAAAGAATTGCGCGACAAAACAAGCGCAGGTATCATGGATGCAAAAAAAGCCTTAGTTGAGGCTGATGGAGACATGACCAAAGCAATCGACGTTTTAAAAGAACGCGGCGTTGCAAAGGCTGCTAAAAAGGCAGATCGCGTTGCAGCCGAAGGAATGACTGATGTCCTTGAAGATGGCAATCGTGCTGTGATCATTGAATTGAATTCTGAAACTGATTTTGTTGCGACCAACGAACAGTTTTTGGATTTGCTCCATTTAACTGCCAAAGTTATTTTAGCCAACAAGCCAGCTGATTTGAAAGCAGCTCTAGCTCTAACGATTGATGGCGGTACGTTGAACGATACGATCGTACAGACTTCTGCTCACACTGGTGAAAAAATTACACTCCGTCGTTTCGCTATTGTTGAAAAGACAGATAGTCAAGTTTTTGGCAGTTATTCGCACATGGGCGGCCAGATTTCTGTCATTACATTGCTGAACGGCAGTGACCAGTCTGTAGCCAAAGACGTTGCTATGCATATCGCAGCCATTGCACCGAAATATCTGAGTCGTGCAGATGTTCCTGCAGAAATTGTTGAACACGAAAAAGAAACCCAATTAAAAGCTGATGATATTGCTAATAAACCCGATAATATCAAGGAAAAGATTGTTGAAGGCCGTTTAGGAAAATTCTTGGATGAATTAGCTTTATTAAACCAACCATTTGTTAAAGGCGATGGCGAATCAGTTGCGGAATATCTCAAAACAAAGGATGCAACGATTCAGTCTTTTGTTCGCTATCAAGTTGGTGAGGGTATTGAGAAACAAGAAAGTAATTTAGCTGAAGAAGTTGCTAAGCAGATCAACGGTTAAACCATGGCTGAAGCTCAGTTTCATCGTATTTTATTAAAGCTGTCAGGCGAAGCCTTGGCCGGTTCAGCTGGTACAGGCATTGATTTGCCGACTGTCCGTAGAGTGGCTACTGAATTAGCAGATATTAAAAAAACTTATCCGCAGGTGCAAATTGCCATCGTAAATGGCGGCGGCAATCTTTGGCGCGGCGAATCAGCAGCAAAAGCCGGCATGGATCGTGCTAGAGCTGATTATATCGGCATGCTCGGTACTGTTATGAATGCCTTATCGTTAGCAGATGCATTGGAACAAGCCGGCGTTGTCACACGCGTTTTGACTGCTATTGAAATGCGCCAGATTGCTGAACCTTACATTAGGGGCCGAGCAATTCGTCATCTTGAAAAGGGCCGAATTGTAATTTTTGGTGCTGGTACTGGATCGCCTTATTTTTCCACCGACACAACGGCTGCGCTCCGGGCAGCTGAAATCGATGCTGATGCAATTTTGATGGGTAAAAATGGTGTTGATGGTGTATATGATTCGGATCCGCGAAAAAATGTTGAGGCAACAAAATTTTCAGAATTAACATACGATGAGGTTCTACAGAAGAATTTGAAAGTTATGGATTCAACTGCTGGTGCAATGGCCAAAGATACCCACATGCCGTTAGTTGTTTTCAATTTAAATGAAACCGGCAATATTAAAAAGGCGATTGAGGGTCAAGATATCGGCACGGTGATTAAGGGAGCAAGATGACAATTAATCTAAAAGAAGTCAAAGAACGCATGAGTAAAGTGAGCAAAGCGCTACAGAATGATTTAACCAACATTCGAGCTGGGCGTGCTAATCCAAGCATTTTGAATAAGGTACAAGTTGAATATTATGGTGCACCAACGCCTTTAAACCAGTTGGCAAGTATTCAAGTTCCAGAAGCTCGTGTTCTATTGATCGCACCTTATGATAAAACGTCTTTAAAAGCTATCGAACAAGCGATCTTTGCTAGTGATTTAGGGTTGACACCACAAAACGATGGTGTTGCAATCCGCTTAATTATTCCTCTTCTCACTGAAGACAGCCGTAAGGAACTAGTTAAACAAGTTAAAGCTGAAGCTGAGAAAGCCAAAGTCGCGGCTAGAAATACCCGCCATGATTTTATGGCTGATTTAAAAAAAGATAAAGACGTTCCAGAAGATTTACGACATAAAACTGAGGACGATATTCAAAAAGCAACCGATGATGAGATCAAAGAACTCGATCAAATTGCAGTAAACAAAGAAAAAGAATTAATGGAGATTTGATGGCATTATTCAAGATGACCAAAACAAAAGATAGCAATAAAGTAGAAGTCATCTTGCCCGAACATGTTGCAATCATTATGGATGGTAATGGCCGTTGGGCTAAGCGTCAGCATAAACCGAGAATTTTTGGCCACAAAGCTGGTGTCCAAACTGTTAAAACAATCACACTTGCAGCGAATAATTTTGGCGTTAAAATATTAACTCTTTTTGCTTTTTCAACTGAAAATTGGGGCCGACCAAGTGATGAAGTCAATTATTTGATGAAACTGCCGATTGATTTTTTCAATACTTTTGTCCCTGAACTAATTGAAAATAATATTAAAGTGGAGGCAATCGGCGAATTAGATGGTTTGCCTGAAGCAACTCGAAGAGCCGTCTATAATGCTATCAATGATACGTGCGATAATACCGGGATGATTTTGAATTTTGCCATGAATTATGGCAGTCGCACGGAGATCATTGACGCGACAAAATCAATCGTTGACCAAGTTTTAAAGGGCAAAATTAAGACGGATGAAATTGACGAACAACTGATTAGTGCAAATTTATCAACGAATTCGTTGGGTGATCATGCGGACCCAGATTTGATTATCAGAACTTCCGGAGAACAAAGAATCAGTAATTTTTTGTTGTGGCAAGCTGCTTACTCTGAGTTCTATTTTTCTGACAAGCTGTGGCCTGATTATACTGCTGAAGATTTTGAAGAAGCTTTGGCGGCCTATGGAAATCGTGACCGTCGTTTTGGTAACATTAAGGAATCATGAAAACACGAGTAATTACAGGCGTTGTTGCCTTACTAATTTTTGTTCCTTTTGTCGTCAAGGGCGGCATTCCGCTGACCATTTTAATGACCTTGCTTGGCATGATAGCTGTTGGCGAACTTTTATTTATGAAAAAGCGGCTATTAGTGAGTTTTGAAGCGGTCATTTCGTTTATAGCTGTGACCATTACGATCTTACCTAATAGTTTTTGGATTGCCTTACCTTCGCCAACTTTTTTCAATCAGCATACGTTAATTTATTTTTTTATTTTGCTAATACTTTTAACAACTGTGTTATCAAATAATAAATTGACTTTCGATGATGCCGGTTCGCTTGTTTTGAGTGTTTTATATATAGGTTTTGGTTTTCACTTTTTCTTACAAGCCCGTTCGGAAAATTGGCAGGCTTTTGTTTTTGGTCTGATCATTGTTTGGCTGACTGATAGCTTTGCATACATAATTGGCCGCAAGTTTGGTAAACATAAATTAATTCCTAAGATAAGCCCAAATAAGACTTGGGAAGGTTCGATCGGCGGCAGCTTGGTTGCTTCGATAGTTGGCATTATTTTTGCGCTTTATAGCAATTTTGCGCCAAATTTCGATTTAGTCGAAATCATTTTGGTCACGATTTTTCTTTCAATTATTGGACAATTTGGTGATTTGGTTGAATCTGCTTTAAAACGTTTTTACGGAGTGAAGGATTCAGGCAATATTCTGCCAGGGCACGGCGGTATTCTAGATCGTTTTGATTCAATGCTGCTCGTCATGCCCATGATTATTTTGCTGGGGTTAGCCTAAATGAATTTAACATCTATCGTTGCTTTTATTGTCGTCTTCGGTGTGATCATAACTATTCATGAATTTGGTCATTTTTTTGCTGCAAAAAAATTTGGCGTAGTTGTTTATGAGTTTTCGATTGGTATGGGACCTAAAATTTTTGGTAAAAATAAAAATGGCACGAACTACGTACTTCGGCTTTTACCGGTTGGTGGCTACGTTTTGATGGCTGGTGCGGATCAGGACAACGAATACTTAAATGATCTGCGTCCTGGAAAAGTCGTTAAAATTAAATTCTCTGATGACAAAACAGTCAATTTTATTGATATTTCGGATGATAATGATGATGTTAGCGAACAGGTTCTACGAATTACGGCTATTGATTTGAGCAATAAATTGATGATTTCGGGCATAAGCGACCAGAATACTGGTGACGAGGTCAGCTATCAATTATCAACAAAAACGCAAATTAGAGTTGAGAAAGATAGAATTATTCAAATTGCACCAAGAGAGCGTCAATTGACACATATCGCCATTTGGAAACAAGCAATTGTTAACTTTGCTGGTCCTTTCATGAATTTCGTTTTAGCCATTGTTCTGTTTATTGGTATTGCTTTTGCATTTGCAAAAGTTCCTGTATCGAATTCCCAGATTTCACCAATTGCGCATTATCCAGCGGCTCAGCAGGGCCTGAAAAAAGGTGATCTGATCACGAAAATCAATTCCACGAAGGTTTCGAATTGGAACCAATTAACTAGTGCTATTTCGCAGCAAAAAGGGCAAACGGTCAAGGTGACTTATAGGCGGCAACACAAGACGAAAGTGATCAGAATTAAACCAAAAAAAATAGTTGAATCTGGTCAGACACGTTATTTGATTGGCGTCGAACAATATACAACTAGTGGTTTCTCAAATCGCATTCGTTATGCCTATTCAACATTTATCAATGGTGCCAGTTCGATTTGGCTGGCTTTAGGGCATTTAATCGTTCATCCGAGTCTAAACCAGCTTGGTGGTCCTGTTGAAATTGCTAAGACAACAAGTACGGCAGCCTCCGATGGTTTTCTCAGTTTGGTTAATTTAACAGCTTTTCTCAGTTTGAATATCGGTATTTTTAATCTCATTCCAATTCCAGTCCTAGATGGCGGTAAACTTTTATTAAATTTGATTCAAGCCATAAGGCACAAACCTTTGTCTGACAAAATTAACCAATCTGTTACGATTGCCGGCGCTGTTTTTATGATTTTATTAATGATCGCAGTTACGATTAATGATTTATTGAGGTGAAAGATGAAACAATCCAAATTATTTATTCCAACAGAAAAGGAAGTGCCGGCTGAAGCTCAGGTTAAGAGCCATATTTTTATGCTGAGAGGCGGTTTTGTGAGACAAGTTGCAGGCGGTATCTATGCTTATTTGCCTCTAGCAGATAGAATTATTAATAAAATCGAGACAATTATCAGACAGGAAATGGCTGAAATAAGTGCCAATGAAATGCTGATGCCAGAAATAATTCCTGCTGAACTGTGGAAAGAATCTGGTCGTTTTTATACTTATGGCCCGCAGATGTATCAATTAAAAGATCGGCATGATCGTGATTTCATCATGGCGCCAACGCATGAAGAAACTTTTACGAGAATTATTTCCGATGAAATAAAATCTTACAAGAAATTGCCCTTGATCGTTTATCAGATTCAACAAAAATTTCGTGATGAATTGCGTCCAAAAAACGGTTTGCTTCGCGGCCGTGAATTCATTATGAAAGATGCTTATTCTTTTTCTGCTGACTCAAAGGGGCTTGACGATGCTTACGATGCTATGGAATCGGCTTATAAAAAGATTTTCGATCGAGTTGGTTTAAATTTTCGTGAAATTATCGCCGATGCAGGCGCAATGGGTGGCAAGGCTTCGGCAGAATTTCAAGCGATCGCAGCGACAGGTGAAGATATTATTGCCTACTCCGATCAAGGAAATTATGCAGCGAATATCGAAATGGCTGAGGAGTTTTTTGAAAAGAAAGTACCTGTGGAAACGGCTGAGAAAATGGTTCTAGTTGATACGCCAAATACCAAAACAGCACAAGATGATGCCGATTATTTAAAAGTAGCCTTACATAAAATTGCAAAGTGTATTGTTTTTAAAGCTGATAACCAATTGGTGACTGTTCTATTGCCAGGTGATTATGAAGTGAATGAAACGAAAGTTAAAAATTTTTTGCATGCTGACAAGTTAATTGAAGCTGATGCACTGACTGTGTTTGATCGATTTTCAGCACATTTTGGTTCTTTAGGACCGATTGGTTTAGATCAGGACAAGATCAAAATCTTGGCTGATCGTACACTTGAAAATGAGTCAAATTGGTTCGTTGGTGCTAATCAAGATGGTAAACATTTTGCCAATTTTAATTTAGATCGTGACCTAAGTAATTTTGAAATTGGTGATTTCCTGACAGCTAAAGAAGGAGCCGTTTCTCCTGATGGACAAGGCAAATTAGTCTTTACAAAAGGAATTGAAATTGGTCATATTTTCAAACTTGGTACTTTCTATAGCAGCAAAATGGGTGGCCAAATCCAAAATGAAAAAGGTAAGCTTACTGATATTATCATGGGTTCTTATGGTATCGGTATTTCTCGATTACTATCCGCGATTGCAGAACAGTCAAACGATGAAAATGGTTTTATCTGGCCAAAATCAGTAGCACCTTTTGATATTCATTTGATCACGATGAATACAAAAGATCAGCTTCAAAATGAACTGACCGAAGAGATAGAAACAAAATTGAAAACAGCTGGATTCGATGTCCTTGTTGATGATCGCAAGGAACGTCCGGGCGTTAAATTTGCTGATTCGGATTTAATTGGTATCCCGCTTCGTATCGTGGTTGGCCGTTCTGCAGCGGAGCGAAAATTAGAAATGAAAGCTAGAAATGAAAGCGAAACAACAGATATTTCTGCTGATGATGTTGTTTCATACGCCAAAGATAAATTCAATGAACTAAAATAACTTTAATGTCTGAAAATCAATCTAAACTACAAATTTTGCTGAAACAAATTGGCCATGGCCAAGATGACCTAATCGATCAACTGCGGGGAGCTGTACTAAACGATGTTCAAGTATTTCCGGAACAACGTAAATGGCTTTTTGAGCTTAGCAGTGATGTTTTTTTGGACACGACTTCTTTAGCACGTTTTATTTTAGATGCCAAAGCAATTTTTTCCAAAGAAAATATTCATTCTGAATTTCGTTTTAAAATTGAAAAAAAAGCCACAACTGTCCAGCTAAACGATTATTGGAATCTTGTTTTGGCGCTCATTGCTCACAACACACCCTACACTAATGAAATTTCTAGAGGGATTGAATTTGTGAACACAGGCGAACAGCTCGAGGCTTTATTAATGACTCAGGCCGGTATCGATTATTTTTCCAATCTTAAAGGGCTGATTGATCAGGCATACGTTTCCTTGGGTGTTGATTTGCCATTTGTTTTTGCGATCGATAGCAAGAAACAAGCCGAAATACAAGAACGCTTTGCGAACTCGCAAGCAGCTGAAATTCACGAATCAGCCAGTGAAGTTGCGCAGACTGCTGAACCAAATTTCAAATCTAATGTTTTACTTGGAAATCCTATTTCGGATTCAGCCAAGTTAACGATTCTAGATGAGATCAATGATGGCGATAATGTCGTCGTCGAAGGTTACTTATTTAAGTCTGATTATCGCGAAACCAAACGTGGCGGGGCAATTTTAACAATTGAGATCACGGATTATACGAATTCTGTTTCAGCAAAAGTTTTCTCAAGAAGTAAGCATGACAATGAAGTTCTGAAAAATATGCCTAGCGATCTTTGGGTAAAAATCCGAGGCAGGGTAGCCGTTGATGACTATATGGGCGGGGAACTGTCGCTCAATATTAACGATATGCAAACGATCGAAAAGGAAAGTGATTCTGATCCGATTGCAGAGGGCCAAAAACGGCGCATTGAGCTGCATGCGCATACAACTATGACAGCTTTAAATGCTGTTAACTCAGCTAGTGAGCTGTTTAGTCAAGCTGCTCAATGGGATCAAGAAGCTTTGGCAATTATGGATAATGCTGGTGTTCAAGCGTTTCCAGAGGCGGCAGCATCAAGCAAAAAATATGCTGTTAAAGCTATTTATGGCCTGGAAGTGAATTATGTTGAAGATGGCGAACCAATCGCAATCAATACACAGCACGAGGTTTTAAAAGACCAGTTGTACACTATTTTTGATATTGAAACAACGGGTCTATCGGCTGTCAACGATAAAATCATTCAATTATCAGCCGTGAAGATGAAAAATGGCGTGGTTATTGATACTTTTGACGAATTCATCAACCCTGGTTTTCCTTTATCCGAACAGACGATCAATTTAACTGGTATTACTGATGATCTTGTCAAAGATAGCAAACCTGAGGCAGAGGTTTTGAAGCTGTTTCAGGATTTTTATGCGGGTACGATTTTATCTGGCCACAATGTTATTAAATTCGATTATGGTTTTGTCAATCATGCGCTTTCGATGCATCAAATGCCTAAAATCGATAGTTTAGTGATTGATACCTTGAATCTGGCACGATGGCTTCATCCATCTTTTGGGCGCTATACATTGGATTTTTTGTCAAAAAAGTTCAGCGTTAATCTAGAGCATCATCATCGTGCGATTGACGATTCGACTGCAACTGGTATGCTGCTGCATTTGTTTTTGAAGGAAGCTGAAGATGATCATGCGGTCATTTTTGATCAGCAGCTGAATGAACATAGCGATGATCATGCTAGTTGGCGTCAAACGAGACCAACTCATTTGTCGATCTTAGTACGGAATCAGACTGGTTTAAAAAATCTTTACAAGTTAGTCTCTGAGTCAAATATTAATTACTATTATCGTGTTTCTCGAACACCAAAAAGTCTTTTGGCCAAATATCGAGAGGGTCTTTTGATCGGTTCTGGCGATGTCGGTGGCGATTTATTTGATACATTAGCCCGAGAAGGTATTGATAAAGCTGAAGAATTAGCTCGACGAATTAATTTTGATTATCTTGAAGTTCAGCCTTTAGAAAATTACCAGCCTCGGATCGAATCTGGTTTTATCAAAGACCAGGCATTATTGACCAATTTAGTGAAACAATATGTTAAGTTGGCTGAAATTCTTAAGAAACCATTAGTTGTAACGGGTGACGTTCATTATCTTGGCGAAAAAGATCGTATTTATCGCACGATTCTTTTAAATTCTAAAATTGCTCGATCATCTGCAGCTGGTGAAACACGATACACCTTAGCTGATCTTTCAATGAAAAAGACGCAGACTTTGCTCGATGAATTTGCTTTTCTTGGTAAAGCGAAAGCCTATGAGATCGTTGTTGAAAATACACATAAGATCAACGACATGATCGATGATGTTCAACCACTAAAAAATGGTCTATCAACACCGAAAATCGAGGGTTCAGAGGATATTTTGCGGAAAAAGACTTTCGCTCGTGCAAAAGAAATGTATGGTGATCCTTTGCCTGATATTATTCAAAAGCGTTTGGATCGGGAATTAAATGCCATTATCGGTAATGGTTATGCGGTTATTTATGTCATTAGTCAGCGATTAGTGGCTAAATCCAATAAAGACGGTTATTTAGTTGGCTCTCGTGGGTCTGTTGGATCATCATTGGTTGCAACGATGATGGGTATTACCGAGGTCAATCCTTTGCCGCCACATTATCGTTCGATCAATGGCAATTATACAGAATTCGTTGATGATATCAGCGTTTCCTCTGGTTTTGATTTGCCAGAAAAACGCAATCCGCTTGATGATACGATTCTGATCGGCGATGGACAAAATATTCCTTTTGAAACTTTTTTGGGTTTTAAAGGTGACAAGGTACCTGATATCGATCTAAATTTTTCTGGTGACTACCAACCGATCGCTCACAACTATACAAAAGTGATGTTCGGTGAAAATAATGTCTTCCGAGCCGGTACTATTGGCACAGTTGCTGAAAAAACGGCTTACGGTATGGTTAAAAACTACGAAGAAGCAAATGACCTTCACTATCGAAAAGCCGAAGAAGACCGCTTGTCTGATGGCATTACAGGTGTTAAACGGACTACCGGTCAGCATGCCGGCGGTATTATTATTATTCCGTCGGATCATGATGTCTACGATTTCACGCCAATTCAATATCCGGCTGATGATGTTAATTCGAACTGGAAAACAACACACTTGGATTATCATTCCATTCACGACAATGTTTTAAAAATGGATATTCTAGGTCATGATGATCCGACACTATTGCGAGCTTTGCAGGATATGTCAGGAATTGATCCAAAGACGATCCCTGTGAACGACTCCGGTGTTATATCACTATTCACTTCACCAAAGGCTTTGGGAGTCACCGCAGAAGAAATTATGTCGAATACTGGAACCCTTGGTATTCCAGAATTTGGAACTAATTTTGTTCGTGGCATGCTCGAGCAGACAAAACCGCACAATTTTGGTGAATTATTGCAAATTTCTGGCCTTTCACATGGTACAAACGTTTGGAATGGCAATGCTGACGAATTGATTAAAAATGGTCAAGCTAATATCGGTACTGTCATTGGAACCCGCGATAAGATCATGACTGATTTAATGTCTTTTGGTCTTGAATCTTCTGATGCTTTTCAAATCATGGAAAAGGTTCGTAAAGGTAAAGGTATTTCGCCTGAACACATGGAGATATTGAAGTCTCATCCTAAAGTTCCCAATTGGTATATTGATTCGATGCAGAAAATTCAATATATGTTTCCTCGAGCTCATGCGGCGGCGTATGTGACTTCTGCGTTAAGAATTGCGTTTTTCAAAGTTTATTTCCCGGCCATTTATTATGCGGCTTATTTCTCAGTTCGTGCCAAAGATAAAACAATTGATGCGGTCGGTATTACGCAAGGGAAGACGAAAGTGCAGGCCCTCGTTAAAAGTTATCGCAGCCGTTACAATGATCTGAATAAAGAAGAAGCTAAAACATTGGCTATATATGAAATTGCCAATGAGGCTTGGCAGCGCGGGATCGAGTTTAAAATGGTTGATCTTTACGAGTCAGAGGCCTTCGACTGGAAAATCAATGGCAATCAGATTATTTTGCCCTTTATTGCTTTGCAGGGTCTAGGCGACAACGTTGCTAAAACAATCGTGGCTGCTCGAGCCGAACATGAATTTATTTCAAAAGAGGATTTGGCAAAACGCGGATCAGTTAATAAAACTTTGATTGAATTCATGGATCAAAATCATATGTTAGATGGGATGACCGACGCTAATCAAATGGACTTATTTGCCATTTAACCCTAAAAATGTCATAATTATTGAGTCATACGCAAGTAAATCGGACACGGAAGGAGGGATATTTCATGGCAAGTATTATTGTTCGTCATAATGAGTCGTTTGATGATGCACTGCGCCGCTTCAAGCGTGGTGTCGCCAAGGATGGGACCCTTCAAGAAGTTCGTAAGCGTGAGTACTATGTAAAACCTTCAGTTGCTCGTAAGCTCAAAAGCGAAGCAGCTCAAAAGCGTGCTCGTAAGCGTGCTCGTAACGATCATTAATTTTTCAGCGGCCGCAAGGCCTTTTTTTATATAAAAACAGGAGAAATATGAGTTTAACAAGTGAAATTCAATCAGCTATCATTACAGCGATGAAAGCCAAAGACAAACCAACCTTAAGCGTTTTAAGAATGCTCAAGGCCGCAATTTCTAATAAGCAGATCGAAATTGGTCATGAACTATCAGATGAAGAAGTAATAGGTGTTTTAGCGAGCGAAGTCAAGTCTAGAAATGATTCGATCAGTGAATTCAAAAAAGGCAAACGAGATGATTTAGTTTCACAGACAGAAAATGAGATCAAAGTTTTGCAGCAATATTTACCCGCACCATTGTCTGACCAGGAGCTGCAAGAATTGGTGGCACGAGTCATATCTGAGCTTAATGCTAATGGTTTAAAAGACATGGGAAAAGTGATGGGCAAATTATCAGCTCAGACTAAAGGACGCGTTGATGGTGGCAAATTAGCTGCGATCGTGAAGGAAAAATTGGGTGCTCAATGAGTCAGAAAATCAGTCGTGAATTTTCATTAGACAGCCCGGAGCAGCTGCAAAATGTCATTGGCAATCAGGACAAATATTTGGCGATTCTGGAACAGGGACTAAGTGTCGATATCAGTCAGCGCGGTAACTCAATCATCGTTGATGGCGAAGAATCAAAAGTTAATGCTGCTGCCTTGGTTTTGCTTGAATTAATAAAGTTGATCAAAAAACATATTTTGCTTAGTTCATCCGATGTTGCCAACGCCATTAGTATGCAAAAGAAGGGCACTTTAGCGTATTTTTCGGAACTTTATTCAGAGTCTTTGATCAACGATGCTCGCAATCGCCCGGTTAGAGTGAAGAATTTTGGTCAGCGGCAGTATGTCGAATCGATCAAGAAGAACGAAATTACCTTTGGCATTGGTCCCGCTGGTACTGGTAAGACTTTTCTGGCTGTTGTGATGGCGATTTCGGCTTTTAAAAAAGGTGACGTTGATCGCATTGTTATTACAAGACCGGCAGTTGAAGCAGGCGAATCATTGGGATTTTTGCCAGGTGACCTAAAAGAAAAAGTTGATCCTTATTTGCGACCGATCTATGATGCGATGGACGCTATCGTTGGTTCTGAACAAGCTGGTCGTTTGATCGAACGTGAAATCGTTGAGGTAGCGCCTTTGGCCTATATGCGTGGACGCACGCTTGATAATGCTTTTATTATTTTAGATGAGGCTCAAAATACAACTCCGGCACAGATGAAAATGTTTCTAACGCGTTTGGGATTCAATTCACGTATGCTAGTCAATGGTGATATTTCGCAAATTGATTTACCGCATGGCTCCAAACAATCAGGGTTGATTCAGGCTCGCCGAATTCTTCAAGGGGTCAAGTCGATCGGCATGGTTGAATTCACACACGATGACGTTGTGAGACATCCCTTGGTTGGACTGATCGTCGACGCCTATGAACGAGATGAAAAGAAAAGAGAAGCTGAAGAGCATGCTTGATGTGGTAGTTTTAAATGATCAACAAGAAGAATTAACAGGCAAGGACGCAGAATTGGTCAAGAAGGTATTAGCATCCGCGGCTGATTTTATGAAACTGGATCGTGATTATGAAATGTCCGTGAATTTTGTCGATGACAAGAAGATTCACGAAATTAATAAAGAATACCGCAATACTGATCGGGCAACGGATGTGATTTCATTTGCTTTAGAAGAAGCTGATCGTATTCATATTGATGGTGTTCCAGAGGAATTAGGCGACTTGTTTATCAGTTTGGATCATGCGCAAGCGCAGGCCGAAGAATATGGTCACAGTTACGAGCGTGAGCTAGCTTATCTGGCTGTCCACGGATTTTTACATTTATTAGGGTATGATCATACTAAGAGCCAAGCAGCAGAAGATGAAATGTTTGGTTTACAAGACAAGATACTAGAAAGATATGGACTCACAAGATAAAAAACCAGTTATGCCAAAGCGCAAGAGCTATAAACGCAACAAGACTTTTTTTGCTGCGCTTTTTAATGCATTCAATGGTATTTGGATCATGATTAGCCGTGAGCGCAATTTCAGAATTCACATCGTCATCGCATTAGTTGTATTGTGGGTAGGAATCGAGTTTCATTTAAGCCGCTCAGACTGGCTTTGGGTAACAGTGGCTGTTTCATTTGCGATCATTGCTGAAATTTTGAATACAATTATTGAAGCTGTGG
The DNA here is from genome assembly GCF_004102045.2 of Oenococcus sicerae. Classification (GTDB taxonomy): domain Bacteria; phylum Bacillota; class Bacilli; order Lactobacillales; family Lactobacillaceae; genus Oenococcus; species Oenococcus sicerae. The sequence goes on from NZ_CP029684.2 coordinate 1,504,706, forward strand.
TTGATTTAACAGTTGGTGATCGCTACGATGATTTAGCTAAATTAGCTAAAGATGTTGCTGCAGCTGGTGTGGTTTTTGCTGTTTTTGTTGAATTTGCTATTTTAGCGATTATTTTGCAGCCTTACCTTTGGCACTGGCTAGGAATACATAATTTATTTACTTACTAATGGAGACTATTTTGGACAAAGAATTTAAATCAGGTTTTGTAGCTATTATTGGCCGGCCTAACGTGGGTAAATCAACTCTTCTAAATAACATTATTGGTCAAAAAGTTGCGATCACCTCTAATAAGGCTCAGACAACGCGCAACAAAATTGCTGGCATCTACACAACTGATCAAGCACAAGTTGTTTTTTTGGATACGCCTGGCATTCATAAGCCACATAATAGCCTTGATCAATACATGGAAAAAGCTAGTTTTGGCGCCTTGAATGAAGCTGATGCGATCTGGTTTGTTGTCGATGCTTCTGAAAAGCGCGGCCCTGGCGACAATTTTATTATTGAGCGATTAAAAGAAGTTCAAAACACACCGGTTTATTTATTGGTCAATAAGATCGACTTGATTAAAAACAAAAATGATCTTTTCAAGACGATCGCGAGTTATACAACAAATGCGATTGATTGGTCGGAAGTTTATCCGATCTCTGCTATTTCCGGTGAAGCTGTTGAAGAACTTGTTGCAAATATCATTGAAAAACTGAATCCTGGTCCACAGTTTTTTGCAAAAGACCAAATTACAGATCATCCAGAACGTTTCCTGGTAGCCGAATTAATCCGTGAGAAAATTTTATTGTTGACCGAACAAGAGGTACCGCATTCTATTGCGATTGTAATAGATTCAATGAAAAAAGATGGTGAAAATGGCAAACTTCATATTCAGGCCTCGATCATTGTCGAACGTGCTTCGCAAAAAAATATTATTATTGGTAAACAAGGCAGTATGATTAAGAAAATTGGTCAACTGGCTCGCAAAGATATCGAAAATTTGCTCGGTGATAAAGTTTATCTAGAAACTTGGGTCAAAGTTGAAGCACGTTGGCGAGAACGACCGCAATCTTTACAAGAACTCGGTTATAATTCCAAGCAAGATTTCTAATGACTGATAAAATCTCTGGCATTGTGATCGGTGTTCGCGATTATTCGGAAAATGACTCTTTGATCAAAATCATTAGTCCAGCAATTGGTATCAACAGTTACTTGGCTCGCGGCAGCAAAAAAACAAATAGCCAATTAAAAATTGCCACACAACTTTTTGTTCATGGCGATTTTTTTGGCCGTTTTCCTAAGAGAAGAGGCCTTGGCTATCTTAATTCAATTGAGTCTGTAACACTATTCGACCAAATCTCGTTAGACATTGTTTTGAATGCTTATGCGAGTCATATTGCTGAATTGCTGATTGCTGCTTTTGATGAGAACAGTGAGATCGATCACTGGTACTTAATGTTTATACAAGGCTTAAAAAAAATCAATGATGGCCTTGATCCACAAATTATTGCAAACATTTTCGAAATTCAATTACTAGCAGTATTTGGCGTTGAACCAAATTTAAGAGCTGATCCGATTGACGGCACCGTTGAAGGTGAATTTGATTTTTCGGAACAGTATAATGGCATTCTAGCCAAGCAGCACTACGCTTTAGATCCTCATCGCTTGCATGCAAATCCGAAGGCAATTTATTATTTGCGATTATTTTCGGAAATAAAAGTTTCGCAAATTAATTCAATTCAAATCTCGGCGAACATCAAACGAAGTTTGCAACGTGTTATTAATTTGATTTACGATCAACAAGTTGGCCTGAAAACACGTGCACGTCGATTTATCGAACAAATGGAAACACTTCAGAACAAATTCCCAGAAAATCCAACGAACTGATAAAATAACTGAAAGAAGGTTGACAAAATGAGCTTAACAGATCGCGATAAAATCGAAATTTTTCAAAAGATCGTTCAATTTAATAGTGAAAATGCAAATGAAGCAGCTATTGCAAAATACATCGGTAGTTTGTTCGCGAAATTTCCAAATGTAACGACTCGTTATATTTCAGCTGATACTGATCGTGATTCTGTTGTTATTACGATCAAAGGCAAAAGTCCCAGTAATAAAGTGTTGGCTTTTTCTGGCCACGAGGATACTGTTTCTGCAGGGGATCGATCTGCTTGGCAATATGATCCTTTTGCCGCTGAAATTCATGAGGGTGTTTTGTATGGTCGTGGTGCCGACGATATGAAAGGCGGTTTGTCAGCGCTGGTTTCGGCAGCCTTGGATCTTACGACTGACGGTTCTGATTTTGCAGGCAGCCTTAAATTGATCGGCACAGTTGGTGAAGAGACCAGTGAAATCGGTGCAAAACAAATCACTGAAAGCGGCAGTTTGAATGACGTGTCGGCTTTAATTTTGGGCGAACCGCGCAAAGATTTTCAGATCGGTTATACAAACAAAGGTGTCATTGATTATCAGGTTTATGCTACTGGCAGGTCCGCACATTCTTCGGTGCCGGAAAAAGGGGTCAATGCTATCAATGGTCTGCGAAAAGTGATGGATGCTTTTGATGCTTACTTCGCCAGCCTGACACAAAAAAATAGCATTCTTGGTTCTTTTACAAATGCTTTCACGATTCTAAAAGGCGGCAAACAGCTGAACCAAATTCCTGATCAAGCGGTTCTTGGCGGTAACATGCGGACGATCCCGGAAACGCCCAATGATGAAATCATTGCGAAACTCAATGAAATTATTGATGATTTAAATGAAAAACAAGCAGTACAGTTAAGCTTAAAAGTAGTTTTTCCTGAATTACCCTTGCCGGTGCAGCCGGTGACTGAATTTACAAAATTAGCGCAGGCCAAGATCAAAGAGGTTACTGGTAGATCAGGTGATCTCGTAGCTGGTACAGGAACTAATGAAGCTTCTGAATTTATCAAAGGTAGTGCTAAGTTTCCAATTTTGATTTTTGGTCCAGAGTCGGATGAATGTGCACATGCTGTTAATGAACATTTAGCTGTCAATATTTATTTGCAAGCAGTCGAGATTTACACAAGGATTGCCAAGTCTTATTTAGTTTGAAAACTGCATCATATAGCCATTAATCTTGTTTTTAAGCTGGTAAAATAGTAGTATTTCAGTGTATTCAAATTTGTGTTGAAACTTTGCGGCGATCGTTGAGCAAATTTGCTTGTTAAAGTGTCGTCGTTTTCAATCGGCGGAAATCAGGTGGAACCGCGCGTCAGCGTCCTGATAGCAATTTTTTTGCTGTTGAGGACGTTTTTTATTTGCCAAAACAAAAAATTGCTTCAACTCATAATATGGAGGAATCAATGAGCAATAAATTATCAATGCAGAATATCATTTTAACTTTGCAGCAGTACTGGGCTGACCAAGGAGCTAACCTCATGCAAGGCTACGATAACGAGGTCGGTGCCGGAACGCAAAGTCCTTATACCTTTCTGAGAGCTAATGGGCCCGAACCTTGGAATGCCGCTTACGTTCAGCCTTCGCGTCGACCTGCTGATGGCCGTTATGGCGATAATCCAAATCGTTTATTTCAGCATCACCAATTTCAGGTAGTTATGAAACCATCTCCTGAAAATATTCAAGAATTGTATTTGGGTAGTTTGGAAAAATTAGGCATCAAGGCTTTGGAACATGATATTCGTTTTGTAGAAGATAATTGGGAAAATCCGTCAATGGGAGCAGCAGGTATCGGTTGGGAAGTCTGGCTGGATGGTATGGAAGTCACTCAATTCACCTATTTTCAGCAAGTAGGCTCAATTGAAGTTGACTCAGTAACCTCGGAGATCACTTATGGTTTGGAACGTTTGGCATCTTATATTCAAGATGTTCCATCTGTTTATGATCTTGAATGGGGCAATGGTGTTTTGTATGGTGATATCTTCAAAGAACCAGAATTTGAGCATTCAGTCTATTCCTTTGATCAATCTGATGAGAAAATGCTTTTGGAAAACTTTGATCAATATGAAACAGAAGCTAAACGATTGATTAAGCTGGGTCTTGTTCATCCAGCCTACGACTACATTTTAAAATCCAGCCACACTTTTAATTTGTTGGATGCGCGTGGTGCTGTTTCTGTTACCGAAAGAGCTGGTTACATGCATCGTATCCGTAGTATGGCACACGCCGTTGCTAACGAATTTATTATCGCGCGAGCAAAGCTTGGTTTCCCTTTATTAAAAGATCCTCAGCTTCGTAAGCAATATATTGGCAACAAGGGCATTTATACAAAAAAGCTGGCTAAATTAGCTGCAAAGGAGTCAGGAAATGTCTGATAACGAAACACGTTATAGTCCAGAACGAACCGCCAATTTATTAACGGCTTATAAAAATGCCGATACCAAACACAATTGGTTTTCGGGTCAAAATCTAGTCTCCGCGGCGTTATTTGGCCAATTTTTTTATGAAACAAATTTTCGCTATAAAACAGCGGCTGGTAAAATCTATATCTTAATTTTTACAAGCGACAAACTTGCGCATCGTGTTCTCAAGGATGGCTTTGCGTTGACTTTTCCGATCATCAAACCGATTTTGATCGATCAGGCAATTAGAATTGCGACTGACGAGCGCCTTGATGGCTTGATTTTTGACTACAGCCAAATTGATTTCAATTTAACGATTCAAGATTATGAAAATAATGTTTTGAAACGAATTCAATTGCTGAATCAAAGCTTGAAAAATGACCAGCTATTAAAAGAAAATGCTGTCACGATCAATGAAAAAATAACGGAAACGATTGCTGATAAAATTAGTTTTCTCGTGCCCGGGAGGATACTGCTGGATAAGCAAAAACAGCTTCACCACTCTTATATCACACTGCATAACAGTAGTGATCAAACAAAATGGATATCTGTTTTTACAGATATTGAAAATCTCAAAGAATGGTCAAAGGCATCTTTTGCTGAAAATTTTCACGATGAAAGTATTTCAGTTTTTCTGATGTCTAAAAAAGAACTTTTGGATTCTCAGGCAAATGGCGATTTTCATTTAACTGAAGATATTGATGCTGACGGCATTGTGATCGATGCGCCTCAACGAGCTGGAATGGGTCAAATCGTTGAATTGAAGGGAGAAAAATAAGATGGCTAACTATTTATTGGAGATCGGTTTGGAAGAAATTCCAGCGCATTTGGTGACGCAATCAGAAAATCAATTGATCGAACGTGTGAAAACATTTCTTGAAGAAAATTTGTTGAAATATGAAAAAATTCAAGATTTTTCAACACCGCGACGTCTAGCTGTTTTGATCAATGGCTTAGCAGATCATTCCCAAGCAAAAGATGAAGAACATCGTGGACCTTCCTTGAAAGTAGCCAAAGATGTTGATGGCAACTGGACCCGTGCCGCTGAAGGTTTTGCTCGTGGTCAAAAAGCAACAACGGCAGATTTTACAGAGCGTGACGGCTACGTTTATTTGCGTCAGCATATTAATGGCTTGCCGGCTTACGAAATTTTAACGCATATTGGTACTGACGTTATCGAGAAAATGAAATTCTCAACTTATATGAAATGGGCCAATTATAAATTAGAGTATGTTCGTCCGATCCGCTGGCTGGTTTCGCTTTTAGATAGTGAAGTGGTGCCATTTAAGATTCTCGATGTGACTGCAGGAAATTTGACACGCGGACATCATTTTCTCAGTAAAGCTGGTATTCAAATTCCTAATGCAAACAGTTATAAGGACATCTTAGCAGGAGCAAATGTTATAGCCGATGCTAAAAAACGCAAAAACTTGATTCGCAGCCAGGTCAAAAAAATAGCGGCAGATCATGCTTGGAATTTACACATAGATGAGAATTTGCTCGAGGAAGTAACCAACATTGTTGAATTTCCAACAGCTTTTGCTGGCAGCTTTGATGAGAAATATTTAGCTGTTCCAGATGAGGTGCTGATTACGAGCATGCGTGATAATCAGCGTTTTTTCTATGTGACTGATGCAAAACAGGCATTGCTGCCTTACTTCATATCGGTTCGCAATGGAAATGGACAGCAAATCGAAAATGTCGTTCGCGGTAATGAAAAAGTCTTAGTTGCACGTCTAGAAGATGCCAAGTTCTTTTTTGAAGAAGATCGCAAACACAGCATTGATTTTTTCATGAAAAAAGCTGAGCATTTAGTTTTCCATGAAAAAATCGGCAATATTGTTGATCATATGAAACGTGTTTCCCAAATAGCAGCCTTGCTAGCTGATCAATTGAATTTTACCGAAGAACAAAAAACTGATTTGATGCGATCTGCTGCGATATATAAATTCGATTTAACAACGGCCATGGTTGGTGAATTTTCTGAACTTCAGGGAACCATGGCGGGTATTTATGCTGGAATTTTTGGTGAAAATAAAACTGTCAGCCAAGCCTTATCCGAACAATATATGCCAATTTCGGCTGATGGGACGCTGCCTAAAAGCGAAGTGGGTGCTTTACTAGCTCTAGCGGATAAGTTTGATGTGCTGTTTTCTTTCTTTACTGCCAAAATTTTGCCGTCTGGTGCTAATGATCCTTATGGTTTGCGCCGAGCTGCTTTAGGAATCGTACGTATTGTCGATGATCGCAGATGGAATTTTTCAGTTCGCAAATTACTGATTTCCTTAAAACAATTGCTTGATCAGCGTGCTGATGGTTTTAATATCAAAATTACGGATCCTCAGGATCTCAGCAAGGAATTGATTGATTTCTTTTTGGATCGTATTCGCCAACAGCGGTCCGATGTCCGTTATGACTTAGTTGACGCGGCGACTAATCAAGTCAAAGAAGGCATTATAAATTATATTTTCAAACGAATCAGAATTCTGGCAAGCCACACATCCGATCCTGATTTTCGCGAAACAATTGAAGCTTTAACACGTGTTCAAAATTTAGCAGAGAAGAATCCTAGTAACGCAAAAGTCAACCCTGAGCTGTTGCAAAGCGCATCGGAGAAACATTTGTATGAATTGACAAAACAAGAAAAGGCTGATCAGCTGCTAAGCGAGGGTGAAGAAAGTATTTACGCCAAATTTGCCTTGTTAAAAGATCCAATTAATGATTATTTTCAAGAAAACATGATTATGGATAAGGATCCACAGATCCAAGCGAACCGAATCGCACAGATTAATTTGATCAGTCATTTAATTGCACAGCTTGGCGACTTGCAAAAAATCATTGTCAAATAGCTGTCAAAAATATGATTTTAGTTGCTGTAGGAGCAGAATTAGGCAACATGTGAGGACTAGAAAATTTGCCGAAAATGATTTTAGATTATTTTTAATAGTGCGTAATACAAATTATTTCATAGTTTACAAAAGACAATTAACCATGCGCTGCTAGAAGCTGTCCACACCTTTCGCGGGGAAAATTGGTATAATTTATCACAAGCAATTATACCTAATGACTTTAGTAGCGATTTCTGGAATCGCGTTAACAGGAGTTTAGTGACTGGCCAATTTCAGTTCACGAAAATAAAAAGTAGCGTGTTAAAACCTACTTTTTATTATGTGATGGTTGGTGATAACCCAGAAGGATTTACGACTCGAGTTTACTCTCCTGAGTTACAGCCGCTGATTTCAAATCAATTTGTGCCATTTTACTTTCAGGAATTTTGGACAATTGAAAACATTGCATTACGTGAGAAGTATAGGGGCACACCTTTTATATGAATAAAAATTTTCTTAAGATAATCATAAACGACGGTGTTGTAACTGTTGCTACACAAACATTTAATTTATTCCTAATTTGGTATTTTGCAGTCAAGTTACATCGCCAAGATATGGTAGCTTTGCTTGGAGCATTGCAAGTCATCGAAATAGTTGGAGGGCCGATTGGTGGCGCTGTTGCTGACATGATTAACCCAGCTAAAATTTTAAAATGGGTATCTTTAATGCGCATAGGTGTGACTAGCATCCTGTTTTTCTCACTTTTTCAAACGCATATTAATCTCACAATTTGGTTATTACTCAGTTTTTCGACTTTCAACTCGTTACTTTCCGTCTTTTATGCTTCTGCGGTGGAGGTATCAACATATAAGTTTGCTAAAAATGAAAGCGAAAGAGTAAAGAATAATGCTGGTTTTTTCTGCGGTCTCTGGAATTTCTAGCATTCTATCGGGATCATTATTGGCGTTCATGATAACTTATTTAGATGTTCAATCGTCAACTATATTAATTATTTTGTTAATTGTTTTATCTGCAATTGGCATTTTAAATATTTCAGTTGCAAAAAATTTAATTCCTGATGTGGTAATGGACAATAATGTCAAGTTTAAATTTAACGAAGCAGTTATCAATACTTTTCGAGGACTAAGGCACATATTGCATGAACCTGTCATTCAAACAGTTATGCCATACGCATTGGTAATGAATTTTTTATATTGGACTTTTTGGTATATTCAACCAATCTACTTAAATGACAAACTACCAAACATTGAATATGCTTTTTCACTTCAACAAATAGTTATCTCCGCCGCTAGTGTTGTAGCCACTATCGTTATTCAGCATAAGCATACTTTAGTCATGAATTACAAAAGTCACTATCGTTTACTATTATTGATTCAGAGTGGCGCTTTATTTGTCCTGTCTTTGCTATATTCATTTATTAATAATGAAGGAATCTTGATTACTGGGTTAATTGGTTTTTTGGGCTTTATTATATAGTTTGTTTAATACTTTTACTGGAATCATTCTTATCACACTATTACAAGAAAAAATCGATAACAGGATTTTAGGGACTACTTTGAGGACAATATTCACTTTACTAATGGTAACAGCACCTTTAGCGGCAATTACTTCGAGAACCATTCCAATCAAATCGATCAGTTTAATTGTATTAACGGGGCTAATGGTTGCTAGTTTGCTATACTCTCTAACAGACAAAAGATTCTTGAAGGTCCTAAGTTGATGATTGACGTAAAAAATATGTCATTTGAATTTGACCAAGGAACTATTATTTTTGAAAATACTAATTTTAAGCTTTCGGATGGCCACATCGGCATTTTTGGCGATAATGGTCTCGGCAAAACGACATTACTAAATTTCATTAGTGGTCAATTATCACCTCAGCAAGGAACGATATCTTTAGATGGCCAAGTACAAATAGTTTCGCAATTTAATGATTGGGAGGAGTGCCGTAGTCCTGGTGAATTACAACTACAACGATTAAAAAAAGCTGTATTTTCGAATCCTGATATTTTATTGTTAGATGAGCCAACGTCAAATTTAGATAAGAATGGTATCAAAGCATTGACTGGCTTAATTCAACATTTTTCTGGAATTGTACTAACGGTAAGTCCATGATGCTGAGTTTTTAGATTCCATTACAGATCACGTATTATTGATTGAAAATCACCAAGTCAAATTATATGACGAAAAATTTAGTGTTTTTCAAATCGATTATGAACAAACACGTCAAAAAAAGTTTCAGTTGTATGAAGTACAGAACAAACAAAAAAACAGCAGCGTAAATCATTACAACGATTGCAAGAAAAATCCCAACGCTCAAAAAAAGTAAGAGGTATATCAAATTCGGACAAAAAAGCGAAAGGTTTGGCTGGTAAATATGATAAGGTGCAGAATCGACTAGCAAATGCAGAAAAAAGAATGCGCATCACATTCAATGAACATCGCGATGATATAAAACCCTTCTCCAAAATGGGATTAAAAGTCCTAGATTCCGGTCAAAAACCGAGAAAATTAGCCATGAAAGTGTCTTTTAGCGGTGTTAAGGTTAACGGCAAGAGTTTAGTTATTGACCCATTTCAAATCAAAATCCGTTCGGGCCATGTTATTGCATTGCTGGGCGATAATGGCGCTGGTAAAACGACACTCCTTAATGACTTAGCACAAAAATTATCAATAAAGAAGGTTCGCGTAAGTTATTTTCACCAAAATATCAAGCAAGATTGGGATGCTACAAGCCCTCTCATAACCCAGTTAATTAAGAAATCAGGAGTAAGTGAAGAAATAATTCTAGAAGTCGCTGGCGCATTAGGAGTTAATCAACAAATGGCCAATAGAAGTCCAAATGAATTAAGCGGAGGCCAATTATTAAAAGTACAAATAGTATCATGCTTGATTTCTGATTTCGATGTACTCATATTAGATGAACCAACAAATTATCTTGATTATGATGGTGTCGTTGCCCTAACTAAATATATTGCCAATAACAAATCGGCATTTGTCGTTGTATCACATGATAAACAGTTTGTTGAAAATATCACGACGGATGTTGTTGTTATTGAGAACAGAACAGTAATAGATTATTTGACATTACAGGATTACTTTAACTGATAGCAACGCTGATAATAGAAAGAATAACAAAAGATTGAGCCAATCCAAATTAATTAGGCAGTTCTTAGAGTACAAAATAGGCATCGAATAATTAAGTTGCTAAATACAAAAATCCTTAAAAATATTCAGATCGCTATTGATATGCTTCTTGCTACTATTGGTTTACATAATCTTTATTTCACAATTAAATAATACCGATACAGGCTGTTACAAAGGCATTCATTCGACTTGACAAAGTCAAGTTATGTGCGTAATATAATAGCTTGTTTAATGGCAAATTTAATTCCAAAAAGCACAATTGAACAAGTTAAAGACGCAGTCAATATTGTTGATTTTATTGGCAAATATGTCGATCTAAAGAAAAAGGGCAAGTATTTTTGGGGACTATGTCCTTTTGAGGCTGAAAATACACCCAGTTTTACAGTTGACGAAGTCGGACAGCGTTACAAATGTTATTCATGCGGCCGCAGCGGCAATGTTTTTGATTATATTTCCGAAAAAAATGGCCTTTCTTTTCCCCAAGCTGTCGTAAAAGCTGCCGAAAGTGTTGGCATCAAAATTGATCAGAAATACACAGAGAATGCTGCTAATCATTTTAATGAAAAAGATCAAGATCTCATTAATTTGAACACCCAAGCCGCTGAGATTTTCACGCATTTATTATTGAATACTGATTTGTCGACTGAAGCTTTAAAGTACCTAGTGGAGACCAGAAAGCTTGATCGTGCAACGATTACAGAATTTCAGTTAGGCTTTTTGCCCAGCAGCTGGTCTTTACATGACTTTTTTGATGAAAAGAAAATCCCGGTTGAGATTCAGCTAGCTTCGGGTATCATCTCACAATATGATGATGGCAGTTTTCACGATGTCTTTTCCAACCGCATCATGTTTCCTTTAAAAGATTCTTATGGCAATATAGTTGGTTTTTCTGGACGGACCTTGGACAAGGCAAATTCAGCTAAGTATATCAATTCCAAAGAGACTGCTGTTTTCAAAAAATCACAACTTTTATATCATTTTGATGTCGCTAAACAAGCGGCAAAGCTCTCTCAGCATCTGATTCTACTTGAGGGCTACCTTGATGTGATAGCGGCTCATAAGGTCGGTATCGATTATGGTGTTGCTTCAATGGGCACGAGTTTGACAAAAGACCAATTGCAGTTGATTTCGCGAAATAGTCCAACATTGACGATTGCTTATGATGGCGATTCGGCTGGCCAGAATGCGACTTGGCGTGCAATTGAAGAAGCGAAAAAATTTCCTCACTTACAATTAGAAATTGTCACGATTCCAGATAAAAAAGATCCAGATGAGTATCTGCAGGCTAAGGGTCCAGCGGCTTTAAAACAAATATTTGAAGAGGACTCCACCTCGATCAATGATTTTGCTTTTGAATATTTAAAACAAAATCGCAATCTTGAAAATCCAGCAAATTTGAGTGATTATACAAATGATTTGCTTAAATTTCTCGGTAGCCATTCAAATCCGATCGCAAATGATCTGACTTTAAAAAAGCTTTCCGACCAGTTCGGCTTGAGCCGCTCTGTTTTGGATCAATCGTTAAAACAAGTCACTGCTCCTGATCAGGTACAAGCTGAGTATCACCAGAACTTAGAAAAAGCATCGGATCCGCCGACCGAAGTGAAGGCTCGTGATCCTTTAAGCAGCCAAGAAGCAATGATTGAAAGAAAAATGATCGTTTCTGCCCTCTATCATGAAACAGTTTTCCAAGAAATTGAGAAACAAGGGAAAGTAATTTTTCATGACCCGCGAAATCAACTTTATTATTTTCTAATTAAAGGATATCGCGGTAAGCATCCTGGCAATCAGGCAATTGGTGATGCCTTAATGGCCAATATGACAGCTGATGAAAAAGATAATTTTAATCAACTCTTAACGGACCAAGTCGATTTCTATGCAAGTGATAATATCAAAGCCATTGATGATTATTTGTGGCAGCTCAGTAGTCGAATTCCGTTTGAAAAAAAAATTAAACAAACCAAAATCGAAATTCAGCAAGCGATTAATTTGAATCAAAATGATCGTATCAAAGAACTAAATGTTCAATTAGCGAAGCTAATGAAAGAAAAGGCAGGTAACAAACGTGGCTAAAAAAATTATAGTTTCAAATGAAAATACTGTTGCTGAAATTCAGGCAGCTTTAGAAAAAGTAAATGTTAAATTTTTAAAGAAAGATCGTAAAAACGAACTTCTTAATTTGGCTGAGAGCTACAATCGAAAAATTGGCGGATCGGATAACAGCAGTGACAAAGCAATCACGATTAAAACAGCCAAAACAGTTGTCAAAAGCAGAGCTAAAAAACCACTAAGACAGAAAAACAGTAAAAAAGCTGAACCTATTGCGGCTGATTTTGATGAAAAAACTTATGAGAAGGGTCTTAAAGCATTCATCAAAAAGAATAAAAAAACTGGTCATGTTGTCTATGATGATTTGGAAGAAAAAATTGCCAAACCCTTTAGCTTGAATGCAGATCAAATTGACAAGTTGATCGAAAAAGTTGAAGATGCTGGTATTTCAATTGTTGACGAAAATGGTAATCCATCTGAAAAATCATTGAAAGTCAAGAGCAATACTTTAAGCAAAGAAGAGTTAGCACAGGCTTCTTCTGCACCTAAAGGAGTTAAAATCAATGATCCGGTTAGGATGTATTTAAAAGAAATTGGTCGTGTGTCACTGCTGAATGCTGATCAAGAGGTGACGATCGCCAAGCGTATTGAACAAGGCGGTCCTGATGGTGAACGTGCACGTCAGGAACTAGCTGAAGCCAACCTGCGTTTGGTCGTTTCGATCGCTAAACGTTACGTTGGTCGCGGCATGCATTTCTTGGATCTGATTCAAGAAGGCAATATGGGACTCATGAAAGCTGTCGAGAAATTTGATTATACAAAAGGTTTTAAGTTTTCGACTTATGCAACTTGGTGGATTCGTCAGGCTATTACACGTGCGATCGCCGACCAGGCGCGGACGATCAGAATTCCGGTGCATATGGTTGAGACGATCAACAAGTTGATCAGGATCCAACGTACTTTGATCCAAGACCTTGGTCGTGATCCGATGCCTGAAGAAATTGGCGCAGAAATGGAATTAACAGCTGACAAGATTCGTGAAATTCAAAAAATTGCCCAAGAACCAGTATCTTTGGAAACACCTATTGGTGAAGAAGATGATTCTCATTTGGGTGATTTCATTGAAGACAACGAAGGCGAGTCACCAATCGAATCTACTTCTGACCAAATGCTAAAAGATCAGTTAGAAGAGGTATTGGGTACTTTAACTGAGCGCGAGGAGAATGTTTTACGCTTGCGTTTTGGTCTGGAAGATGGCAAGACTCGGACTTTAGAAGAAGTGGGCCGTGTCTTTGGTGTAACACGTGAGCGTATCCGCCAAATTGAAGCCAAGGCACTGCGCAAACTTCGTCATCCAAGTCGTTCCAAGCAATTAAAAGACTTTATGGAGGAATGAACTTGACGTGTTGCAAAACTGGATTTCATGGTCCAGTTTTTTATTTGAGCCAATCAGAGAAAGGATGAATTGATTTTATGGCAAGACTATCAGACCGATTAATGGCAATATATCAGCTGATCGATCAGGATGCAATTGTAATTGATGTTGGGACTGATCACGCTGCGATCCCAATTGCTTTAATAGAAAGTGGCAAAACCGCTTTCGTGATCGCTTCAGATGTTGGTAAAGGACCTTTAATTCAAGCAGAAGAACAAATTGGGTTAGCTGATCTAGACGATGCCAACCGAATCGACTTACGACTTGGCAATGGTTTATCAGTCGCAAATAAAGCGGATAAAATAGATACGATCGTGATCGCTGGCATGGGTGGCGAATTGATCGCCAAACTGTTATCGCAAATACCTGATTTTCTTAATGCTGCAAAATTGATTTTGCAGGCCAATAACGAACAAGCTGACGTGAGACGTATGATCGCACAAAGCAATCGGCTCATTACTGATGAGCAGATATTATTGGAAAACGGCCATTTTTACGAAATTATTGTCGCAACACAAACAGATAAAATGATTCCTTTGACTACTGCAGAACTCAAATTCGGACCCAAGTTGCTGCAAATAAAATCCGAACTCTTTCGACGAAAATGGCAGCAAGAACTTCAGCGCTTAAATAAAATCAAAAAAACACTTGAGCAGTCATCTCAAAGGTCCACAATACGATACGATAGTGTGCAAACAGAAATAAAGGAAATTGAGGAAGTACTTAAATGAAATATGAAAAATTAGTCGATCGTTTTATTGCTTACGCCAAAGTTAATACGCGCTCCAACGAAACTTCAACAACAATTCCTAGCGATCCCAAAGAAGTCGCTTTTCTAGCAAAACTTGCTAGCGAAATCAAAGAACTTGGTTTCGCTGATGTCCGTACCATGAAAGACGGCTATTTATTTGCTAGAATTCCAGCCAGTAAAGGCAAAGAAACTGTTGATCCAATCGGTTTTATTGCGCACGTGGATACTGCAGACTTCAATGCAGAAAACATTCAGCCCGAAGTGCATGAAAACTATGATGGTGAATCCGTTATCAAATTAAATGATGATTATAATTTGGATCCGGCTGTTTTCCCGAATTTGCATAATTACAAAGGACATACTTTAATCACAACTGATGGTACGACGTTACTTGGTGCTGATGATAAGGCTGGTGTGGCCGAAATCATTACGGCCATGTCTTATTTACTTGATCATCCGCAAATTCAACATGGCGAAATTGAAATTGCCTTTGGTCCAGATGAAGAAATCGGTGTTGGAGCTGATCATTTTGATACGAAAAATTTTGCTGCTAAATTCGCCTTTACAGTCGATGGTTCTATCAAAGGTGAATTAGAATGGGCAACTTTTTCTGCCTCAGCAGCTGTTATCAAGGCTGTTGGAACGCAAGTGCACCCCTCAAGTGGTTTTGGCAAATTAATCAATCCATTGATCGCAATTATTGATGTTTTCAACTTGCTGCCAAATGAACGACCAGAAAATACGAAGGGCGATCAAGGATATTATTATTTACTGAATCTCGATGGGGATGGTGACTCAGCCATGGCAAATCTTATTATTCGTGATTTTAAGCGAGATGGTTTAGCTAAGAGAAAACAGATTCTAGCGGATGCTGTAAAAAAAGTGAACTCGGCCTACCCACACCTGGTTTTGGAATTAAGTCAGCATGATCAGTATTACAATATGGCTGATATTCTAAAAGACCATATGGAATCAGTACATCTGGCAGAAGCGGCATTTAAGGCACTATCGATTGAAGCGGATGAGCAGCCTGTGCGTGGCGGCACAGATGGTTCTAAAATAACTTTTCTTGGTTTGCCAACGCCAAACATTTTTACAGGTGCTGAAAATCTGCATGGCCGCTATGAGTTCGCCTCAGTGCAGGATATGGAACTGGCAACAGATGTTATTTTAAAAATTATCGAGCTGCATTCAAAATAAAGCCAATAAAAAAACTCCCGAAATTACTTCTCGGAAGTTTTTTTTGTCTCATCAGAGTTAGCTGATTGAGAGATATGAGTGATAAGGATGGCAGCAAGTTCACCAATGATCAGCCACACAATCGTGACTTTTAAAGGATTAAAAATTTGCTGAGAAAGTTGACCCACGATAAATCCAAGCACATTTCCTAAAACAACCGACCAAAAAGCAACAACAATATATTTCATACAAAGCATTGTAAATCTATTGCGAAAAAAATACAATTATACGAACACATTTTCGTATCAATGCTATTCGCGATATTATTGAAGTATGTCTTACACACCATTGCAAGTATTTAGCGAATACGATCTGTTGAAAAATCCTGACTCGACTGAGGATCTTGTTTTAATGCTGAAAAAAAGATCTTTTAAAGCTGCTATTTTGGCCAATCATGATTATCTGTACGGTGCTGAAAAATTTCGTCAGACTGCAATTTCTGCTGGAATTCGTCCAATTATCGGTTTAACGATTAGTAATACGAATCATGGAGAAATTATTGCGGTCGCGAAAAACTATGCCGGCTATCAGCATTTGATGATCATCAGCAGTTGGCTGGCATTTAACCAAGATAAGCAATTGGATCTGGACACTGATAACTTTGATTTTTCACAGCTTGTTCTCATTTTGCAAGATAATCAAGAAGGTAAAGTGCAGCGTGTTACCACATTTTCGAGAAAACAGCTCGGGTATTTTCCGATTGACTGGGTCAAAGAAAATGATGCTGTTGTTGCGACGGCCTTAAGGCACATTGATGAAAATAGACTCGATTTCACTGGTCAACCCGAATTATCTGGCAGTTATTTAAAAGACGAAGATTTTTACAGCTCTGCTTTACCTGCTGAAATACTAGCAAATAATGAACATTTCATCGAATCGATCAGTGACGACTGGCCAACAAGCCAAAGACATCTGCCAATTTACCCACTCCCTGAGAAAGAAGAGAATCCAGAACTTTATTTAAAAAAATTAGTCAAACTGGGTCTCAAAAATCGTTTTAGGAAATCAGAAATTCCTGTTTTCTATCAAAAAAGAATTGATTTTGAACTTGGCATTATTTTTCAGCTCGATTTAGCTGATTATTTTCTTGTGGTGTGGGATATTATTAATTTCGCCCGTCATCAAAATAT
Source organism: Oenococcus sicerae (assembly GCF_004102045.2). Classification (GTDB taxonomy): domain Bacteria; phylum Bacillota; class Bacilli; order Lactobacillales; family Lactobacillaceae; genus Oenococcus; species Oenococcus sicerae. Next base: position 1,521,613 of record NZ_CP029684.2, read on the forward strand.
CCAATTAGGTGCTGGACGGGGCTCAGCAGTTGGTTCGTTGGTTGCTTACGCGCTTTACATTACAACTATCGACCCGCTGGAATACGATCTTTATTTTGAACGTTTTTTGAATCCCAAACGTGTTCAGTTACCAGATATTGATATTGATGTGCCAGGAAATCGCCGGCAAGAAATCGTTGAGTATTTACAGGAAAAGTATTCAATTGATCATTTTTCTCAGATTGGCACTTTTGATACTTTTAAAAGGCGCTTAGCCGTTCGAGATAGTGCCCGAATCTTTGCCAGTAGCGAGGGCAGTTTGAAACGTTTTTCGAGTTTTATGGCGCAAAATAACGATGCTTTAGAAAATGCTGATCCTGATAATCTGCCTGATGCTATTTCTGATTTGCCACATGCAGCACAAATTATCGGACTGGCACAATCAATTTCAGGTTTGCCTCGGCATGTTGGTATTCATGCTGCTGGGATTGTTTTAAGCCCTGAAAAATTAGTTCGTTACGTTCCTTTGAATAAAATTTCCGATGTCACAGTCACACAATTTGATAAAGATGATGTTGAAGCGATCGGATTAGTTAAATTTGACTTGCTGCGACTGACAAACTTGGACATGATCGCTGATATCAGAAATTTGATCAAACAGCATTTTCAAAAAGAAATTAATTTAGATAAGGTACCGCTTGATGACGAAAAAGTTTTGACCTTATTCCGTAATCTACAAACGAACGGTATTTTTCAATTCGAATCCGAGTCTGCTAAAAGCGCTTTAAAACAAGTTTCTGTAACCAGTTTTGCTGATATTGTTGCCGTGAATGCTCTGAATCGACCTGGACCATCGGAAAATATTCCAAATTATGCCAAGGGCAAAGCTGATCCAACCAAAATTAAACTAATAGACAATAGCCTGCAACAAATTCTACTTCCAACCTATGGTGTCATTATTTATCAAGAACAGGTTATGCAGATCGCACAAGTTTATGCTGGTTTCACCCTTGGTGAAGCTGATGTTTTTCGAGCAGCGATTGGACACAAAAATGAAGAAAAATTATTGGCTCAGCATGATGCTTTTATCAGAGGTTCGATCGAAAATGGCCACGAAACAGCACAGGCTGAGGAAATTTTTTCTTATATTGAAAGATTCGCCAATTATGGTTTTAATAAAAGCCACGCTGTTGCATACAGCAAATTGGCTTTTGAAATCGCCTATCTCAAAGCTTATTTCCCAATGGAATTTTTTAGTGTTTTATTAAATTACGATAGTAAAGCTGTTTATTTACAAGACGTAAAAAACGCTGGTATCAAGCTTTTAGGACCGGATATCAATCATGCTGAACAAGCTTTTATCAGTGATGACAAGGCAATTTATATTGGATTGAATAAAGTAAAAGGACTAAATAGACAAGTTGCAGATGAAATTCTTCAAGAAAGACATGCTAATGGTTTATTCTCGAGCCTGATTGATTTTCTAAAGAGAATGGCTGGTAGTCGTTTGGCCGATAGCGACATCGTACAATTAGCATATGCTGGTGCCTTAGATCATTTTGGCTACACACGACAAGAATTAGTTAATAATGCTAGTTCGATGATTACTGCCATGCAGTTTGGCGGCAGTCTCCTAAATGAAACCAAAATGGCGTCAGCCGATGAGATGCCTTTACTAGATCGACTAAATCACGAAAAAGAGACTTTGGGTTTTGCAATTTCAGGTCATCCTATTGATAGTCTTAGAAAAGAAATTGTTGAAAAAGGGTATACACAAATCATTGATTTGAAGGCTGATCAACAGGTCAAGATGGCAGTTATGATCGATTCGATTCGAACAACAAGGGATAAAAATGGTAATCAAATGGCTTTTGTTTCTATCTCTGATGGAACCGGCGAGAGTTCGCTCACAGTTTTTGCGCGTGAATATGTACAATTAGCATCGATTTTGAAATCTGGTGCACTAATTGCCTTAATTGGTAGGACGCAGTTGAGAAAAGATGAAATAAATATTATTGTGAATAAAATACAACGGATCGGTCACTGATTCGTGAAGAAAATGTTAAGATAAAAGTGTTTTGTTATTGTTAAATGATAAACAAAAAACAGGAGCATTGAATGAAAAAGACAAAGATTGTTTCCACTTTAGGTCCTGCATCCAACAACCTAAAAATTATTTCCGCATTGATCAAAAGCGGAATTAATGTTGCACGTTTTAATTTTAGTCATGGTGATCACGATGAGCATGCTGCTCGTATGGGACTGGTTCACGAAGCTGAAAAAAAGACTGGTAAATTAATTGGTTTTATGCTTGATACTAAAGGTGCTGAGATCCGGACAACGGTTCAAGACACGCCAAGTGGCAAAATTGCATTCAAGAAAGGCGATAAACTTCGCATTTCGATGAATGAAAAGAACAAGGGCACAAAAGAAAAGATTGCCGTCACTTATAAAGGACTCTATGATGACGTCAAAGTCGGCGGAAAAGTTTTGTTCGATGATGGCATTATTGAAATGACCGTCACTGCCAAAGATTCTAAAAACAAGGAACTACTTGTTGAAGTTGATAATGACGGCGTCCTTGGCGGCAGAAAAGGTGTCAATGCACCTGGTGTTGCTATTAATTTACCTGGTATTACAAAAAAGGACAAGTCAGACATTGAATTTGGTTTGGAACAAGGAATTGACTTCATAGCCGCTTCTTTTGTCCGTAAGGCCCAAGATGTTTTGGATATTCGTAAGCTCTTAAAGAAACATCATCAGGAAGACCATGTCATGATTTTCCCGAAAATCGAATCACAAGAGGGTATTGATAACTTCGAATCAATTGTTGCTGTCTCTGATGGATTGATGGTTCCTCGTGGTGATATGGGTGTTGAAATTCCGTATGAAGAAGTACCTGTTATCCAAAAGAAGATGATCCGTTATATGAATCGTTTAGGCAAACCAGTTATTACTGCCACACAAATGCTTGATTCGATGATCGAGAATCCTCGTGCAACTCGTGCAGAAATCAATGATGTTGAAAATGCTGTCTGGGACGGTACTGATGCAACGATGCTTTCCGGCGAATCAGCTAATGGAAGCTGGCCAGTCGAAGCTGTTGCTACTATGGCAACTTCAGATGAATACGCTGAAAATCACGTTCATGACGATGGTAATCGAATTGATTTACGAAACGAACCAAAAGCAAGCGACACGGAAGTATTAGCTCAAGCAGCCGTTGACGCTGCTCGTGAAGCTGGTGCTAAAGTGATCGTGGCTTCAACAGCCTCTGGTTATACGGCACGTTTGATATCTAAGTTCCGTCCCGATGTGCCTATTTTGGCAATTACCTATGATGAGTTAACGGCTCGTTCATTGACGATTAATTATGCCGTCTATCCAGTTGTTAAGGAAGCACCAGAAACGACTGATGATATGATTGAATTAGCAAAGAAAACGGTTCATGAGCATAAAATTGCTAAAAAAGGCGATACAATCGTGGTTACAGCTGGATTACCAATCAAAAAACCTGGTACGACTAACTTAATTCACGTTGTCAAGCTTTAAGTTTTGAATATATTTTTAAAAACAACCACAACGATGGCTGTTTTTTTGTACACTAATAAGGTTATGTTAACTAGTGAGGAAAAATTTAATGATCTTTTGTCTGATTATTCCACTTATTTAAGAACTGAGCGTGGTTTACTGGAAAATTCAATCAAAAGTTATCATCAGGATCTTTCGGAATTTGGTCATTATTTGCATCAAACGAATACTGTGTTAACTAAAATCGATCGTTTTACAATATTAGATTGGTTGAATCAACTGCAGCAGACAGGAAAATCGAATAACTCGGTCGTCCATATGGTCAGTTCGCTGCGTAAGTTTTTTGCTTATTTATTAGAGGATGAAAAAATCGATGTCGATCCCATGCTGAAAGTGACAACACCAAAAAAGAATGCTCATTTGCCTCAGGTTCTGACAACCGAAGAAATCGAAAGGATACTCGCTGTTCCAGATATTACGACTAAGCTTGGCTTAAGAAATCGTGCATTATTGGAAACGATGTATGCAACCGGTTTTCGCGTGACTGAAATCTGTAACTTGAAAATGGCAGACCTGCATGCCGATCTTGGTCTGATCACTACGATTGGAAAAGGAGAGAAACAAAGAATTATTCCAATAGGTGAAATTTCTTTACTTTATATTGCAAAATATTTTAACGAATCTCGACCTTTGTTGATTAAAGATGAGAATGTGCCTTACCTATTTGTCAATGATCATGGTAGACAGCTTTCACGACAGGGCATTTTTAAATTAATTAAAAGTTTTGCTTTAAAAGCCAATATCACAAAGGACATCAGTCCACATACAATGCGTCACTCTTTTGCGACCCATTTGTTGGAAAACGGTGCCGACCTAAGAATTGTCCAAGAGTTATTGGGACATTCGGATATCAGTACAACTCAAATTTATACACACGTCAGTCAAAAACATTTAAAAGAACAATATGATAAATTTCATCCGCGAGCCAATTAAGGACCGGCAATGATAGAATTGTTTTCGTGATTAATAATGAACTCACAATTTCTCTAAAGGACTTTAATGGCCCGTTAGATCTTCTTCTGCACTTGATTCGAACTCAAGAATTGGATATTTTTGACTTGCCGATCACCAAAGTTACAGATCAATTTTTGCATTTTATTGACGAACAGCTGAATCCTTCGCTAGATTCAGCTGGTGAATATTTGTATATGGCCGCAACTTTGATTAAAATTAAGTCACGTTTTTTATTGCCCACAAGTAAAACTGATGATGATAAAGAAAACGAAGATCCGCGTCAAGAACTTGTTAATGCCTTAGTTGAATATCAACGCTATCAGACAGTTATCGATGATATGTCAAATCTAGAAGAACATCGTGGACTTTCTTATACACGTCCGGTCGGGAAAATTCCTCAAAACATCAAAGTTGCTGCATTATCAGCAGGTGTTACTCTAAAGGATTTGCAAAACGCTTTTTTATCGATCGCTAATCGCCAAATTGATCTGCATCCTCGTAAAAGGAAAATTGAACAAGAACATTTTTCTGTTGCAGATAAAATTCAGGAAATCAAATTCTTGTTTCATAAAACAGATTTACCTTCTAAACTTGAATTTAACTTTTTTTTTAAAGTTTCAACTAGCAGCGATGAACTGATTACAACTTTTTTAGCTATTTTAGAGTTGGCAAAAGACCATATTATTGTAATTAGCCAAAACACTGAGAATACAATATTTTTAGAAAAAGGAGGTTATATTAGTGGAAATTGATCAAACGGCAGCCTTATTTGCTTTAATTTTTATTGCTGGTGATGACGGCATTGATCTACAAAGCCTCAGTCAAGTAACGGGATTTGATCATTCAGCCATCTCTGATTTGCTTGATGATTTAGATCAAAAATTAGCTAAGGATAAGACAAATCCGCTCAAATTGTTGAAAAATGATGCTACTTACCGTTTGATCACCAAGTCGGACTTTGCCGCTTTACTGGGCAGATATTATCAATCACCGATTGCTAATACGTTATCGAAAGCCAGCTTGGAAACCTTAACGATCATTGCTTACAAGCAGCCGGTCACGCGCGTAGAAGTTGATAAAATACGCGGCGTGAATTCTTCAGGCGCGATCTCCAGACTTTTATCAAGAGACTTGATTCATGGAGTTGGCAGGAAAGACGAAATCGGAAGACCTGTCATTTATGAAACGACTAATTTTTTCTTGGACTATTTTGGCTTAAAAACGATCACAGAACTGCCGAAATTACCAGATCCAAATACTTTAAAAAATGTTGCCAGCACTGACCAGACTGATCTATTCCAACGACCTAAAAAAAATGAAAACGAGAACTAATGACTGAATTAGAAAGATTACAAAAACGCATCGCTAAAGCAGGTATTGCATCAAGACGCAAAGCGGAGCAAATGATTATCAATGGTCGGGTTAAAGTCAATGGCAAAATTGTCGTCAAACTTGGTAGCAAGGTTAATGAAAAAGATACGATTTCTGTTGATGATCAAGATATTAGTGGGGAAAAGTTTGAATATTATCTGTTAAATAAACCTTCAGGCTATGTATCGTCGAATAAAAGCTATCCAGATCAACCTAGCGTTACAGAACTCATTAAGACTGAGAGCAGAATTTTTCCAGTTGGTCGATTAGATATGGATACGACTGGTGTTTTATTATTGACCAATGATGGTGACTTAACACAAAAGTTGACCCATCCTAAGCACCGAATCAAAAGAACTTATGAAGCTTGGGTCAAAGGTATCGTCCAAAACACCGAATTAGATCAGCTGACCAAGCCGATACGTTTTGATAATGAAATTTACTTTCCACAAGCAGCGAAAATTCTAAAAACTGATCTTAACAGGGCTGAGACTTTCATGGAAATCACAATTGCCGAGGGAAAAAATCATGAAATTAAAAAGATTTTAGAATTCATTGATCATCCTGTCATAAAATTGAACCGTAACATGTTTGCTGGAATTACCTTAGGGGAATTGAAGAGCGGCCAATACCGGCCGTTATCTGATCAAGAAGTTAAGAGGATTAAACGATGACTGAAAACAGAAAAAACTTAAGGATACTCATGGTGACAGTACTTTTTGCTGCTGTCAGTTTTATTTTGATTATTTTTCCGACTGTCCCAATCATTCCGGGAGCGAGTTTCCTCGAATTAGAAATTTCTATCGTACCTTTATTGCTATTGGCACATTTTTATGGGATTAAATATGGATTATTAGGTTTATTGCTGCGGTCGATTTTATATTTAATTTTGCTAAACAAAGGCGTCATCACGTGGATCGGACTGCCAATTAACATTGTTGCCGTAATTGTTTTTTTACTAGTTTTTTCAGTACTGAGAAAACGAAATATTTGGTTGGCGATTATTTTAGCTACCATTGCATTGACGATCGTTGCGATTGTCGTCAATATTTTCTTTGCAATTCCTGCATATACCAAATTTATGAATTTTGATATTGACAAAACGATTGGCTTTTGGAAATATATCATTCTCATGATTTTACCTTTCAATTTGATCGAAGGTCTTGTGTGGGGCATAGTATACTATCCGATTGAGAAGATATTCGCAAAAATTTTCCCTAATCGGCTATGATAGAATAAATTTATTGAACGAGGCCAAAATGAGTGATTTTCAACCATATAATCCAGATAAAGACAATAATAGTGAAGAAGCTGATTCCAGATCTTTTAGTTCGTCAAGCAGTGCAAACAAGGACTCTCTTGATGATATGAAATCTTATCAGCCTTTTGTTCCGGACAGTCGTTTTACAGCACAAAATAGTGAAAGTACTTTTGCTCAGCAAGCAGCGGATGCGAGTTCTGCAAGTGAAAGTGATTTTCAATCTTTTAGCAGGCCATCAAGTCTTAGCACCTCAGACGACTCGTTATTTAGCCAGCCGATGAGTTCTCAAACAACTGATGATCCAAATTTTCAGTTTGAAAATAATAATAAACAAAATGTTTTTCAAAATTTTGAAGATTCCGACAAAACTGTTGATTCTCAGGCGCCGACTTCCTTTTTTTCTTCAAACCCTTACAGAAATTTTGACGAGCAAGAGCAGCAGAAGCCACTTTCACGAGCGAGTCAAGAATCAGAAGCATCGCAGAACTTTGGTCAACCACGAAATAGTTATAATCCAACTGATTATACAAAGAAAGACCAAACGAATATTCCACGAACTAGATCAAAAAGCAAGTCGTCAAAAACCATGCTGAGTCGCCTTAGCGGCAAAGCTGTTTTGACGCTTGTTGCCATTACGATTATTATTTTATTGGCAAATCCAGTCATTGGCGCAATTGTTAATCGCGGACAAAACAATGATAAAGTTGTTAATTCTGCTTCATCAGTTTCAAAAACAAGTTCACAAAGTTCCAGCAGCACATCATCGAACAGCACGCAATCATCCAGTTCTACATCGTCTACAGCTAGTGAATCTTCTAGTTCTTCAGCGCAAAGCAGCTCATCTTCTGCTGCTACAACCAGCTCTTATACTGTCAAGAGTGGCGATACACCTTACCATATCGCATCTATATACGGTATGACTGTGACTGAGTTATATTCGTTAAACGGTTTGGCCACTGGAGCGACATTGGTGCCGGGGCAAGTTTTGAAAGTCAATGGCAATTAAAGAAAAGCTTCAAGTCGCAATCGATGGACCTGCAGGTTCCGGCAAATCGACTGTCGCAAAAATCATTGCCAAGAATTTTGCTTTTATCTATATTGATACAGGTGCAATGTATCGTGCTGTAACATTGTACGCGAAAATTAATCAGATTGATTATGAAAATGAAGAACAGTTGTCTGAACAAGTTGCGACAATTTCGCTGACTTTCGTGCCGGCCGATCCTGTTCAAAGAGTGATATTGGATGGACAGGATGTTACAGAGGCTATTCGTTCCGAAGAAATAACAAACAACGTTTCACTTGTTTCTTCTTACAAAAAGATTCGAGAGGAAATGACTGAGCGTCAAAGACAAATGACCGAGGGAGCTTCGGTTGTGATGGACGGTCGGGATATTGGTACGACGGTTTTGCCAAAGGCACAGGTTAAAATTTTTTTGGTTGCGAGCGTTGAACAAAGGGCAGCTCGCCGTTTCAAAGAGAACCAAACTAAAGGTTTTAGAGTTTCCTTAGAAGAATTAAAAGATGAGATCATTTTACGTGATTACAAGGATTCTCACCGCTTGATCAGCCCACTGAAAAAAGCTAGTGATGCAGTTACGATAGATACGAGTTATTTATCAATTGATCAGGTCGTAGAAAAAATATCGGAAATTATCAAAACACGCGCATAGGCGCGTGTTTTCTGTATGCTTATAAAGATGAGTAAAAAATATACAATTGCAATAGTTGGCCGACCAAACGTCGGTAAATCAACTTTATTTAATCGAATCGTAGGCGTTAGAAAAGCAATCGTTGACGATCTATCAGGTGTTACACGCGATAGATTATATGAAAAGGCAGAATGGAACGGTGTTAAATTCTCCGTAATCGATACAGGCGGAATATCCTCTTCTGACGACGTTTTCGTCAATGAGATAAAGGAACAAGCGGAACTAGCTATTGCGGAAGCAGATGCTATTATTTTCGTTGTCGATGGACATAACGGCATCACGCAAGATGACGAATTAGTTGCCAAAGTTCTCTATCAATCTCAACATCCGATTTATTTAGCGGTCAATCATTTGGATAACATTGAACAGCATGATTTAATTTTTGATTTTTATGCACTTGGGCTTGGCGATCCTTATCCAATTTCAGCAGTTCATGGTATCGGTGTTGGCGACATGCTAGACAGCATCATCAAAGATTTTAAGGAAAACGAAGATACCAATGCTAGTGATTCAGATGATGAAGATCAAATTCGAATTGCGATCATCGGTCGTCCCAATGTTGGAAAATCATCAATTTTTAATGCTTTGATCAAACAAAATCGATCAATTATTAGCAATATAGAGGGAACAACACGTGATGCGATTGATGCACAATTTGTCGATGATCAAGGGCGCGTGTTCACAATTACAGATACGGCCGGAATTAGAAAATCTGGCAAAATTATTGAAAGTACAGAAAAATATTCTGTTTTACGGGCTCAGATGGCGATTGAAAGCGCTGATGTTATTTTGGTTGTTATTGACGCCTCAACTGGTATCCAAGAACAAGATAAACACATTGCTGGGCTAGCAACCGAAGAAGGCAGGGCAGTGATTATCGTTGTCAACAAGTGGGATGCTGTCGAAAAGGATAATTATTCCATGCAACAGTTCACAGATAACATTCGTGAAGAGTTCAAATTTTTGGACTATGCACCAATTATGTTTGTTTCAGCGAAAAGTTCACAAAGAATCGATAAAATTCCTGATATGGTCGTGGCTGTCGATAATAATCACAAAATGCGAATCCAATCATCTATTTTGAATCAAACAATTTTAGATGCCATCGCCGTTCATCCAACACCGACACGTAATGGAAAACGGCTGCGTGTATATTACGCGACCGAAGTAGCTGTGGCGCCGCCAACTTTTGCGATTTTTGTCAATGACCCGAAGTTAATGCATTTTAGTTATCAGCGTTATCTTGAAAACCAAATTAGAGAAAATTTTGATTTTGCCGGAACGCCGATCCGTTTGAGAATTCGAGCAAGAAAATGAGGACTCTTTTTAAGTTTTTAATGACAAATAGGTTACAGTTCGCGCTATGACAGGCTTTTAACGCTTTTTTATGGTATTTCTTACCCATTTTGTGTTAAATTCTTATTAGTGAAATGCATGGTAGCCGTGAATTTTACAAAACGAATATACAGGAGAAATTAATGGCAAATAAGCAAGAATTAGTTGATTCAGTTGCAAAAGCAACCGATCTTACTAAAAAAGATGCGACTGCTGCAGTTGATGCAGTCTTTGATTCAATTGCAAGTTATTTGAAAAAAGGTGAAAAAGTTCAATTAATCGGTTTTGGCAATTTCGAAGTTCGTGATCGAGCAGCTCGTACAGGCCGTAACCCACAAACTGGTGCCGAAATTCAAATTCCTGCATCAAAAGTTCCAGCATTCAAACCTGGAAAAGCATTAAAAGATACTGTTAAGTAAACATATCAAAACCAGCCGTTTGGCTGGTTTTTTATTATAGAATTAACTCATGACGAATTATTCGCAACAAATTTTATCGAACATTGCCAAGTCTGAATTTAATAATCAAGATTTGATGGCAAAAGCAATCAGCCATGATACAACAGAAGATTTGATCAGTTTATCCGATAGTTTACTTGAACAAGGTTTTGTTGATGATGCAAAAGGCTTGTTAGAGTCGCTGCAGGAACATCACAAAGTGAATGATGCCGGCAATATTAATCTGGCTGAAATTTATATTGACGAAGGTGACGATGATGCTGCGCTAGCTTTGATTGATAAGATTTCCGAAAAAAGTTCACTTTATTTAGCTGCTCAAATTGATAAAGCAGACCTGTATGAGTCGGAGGGACTACTTGAGTCAGCTGAAGGTATCTTGCTAGATTTGCAAAATGTGAGTGATGATCCGCTTGTACGTTTTGCTTTGACAGAATTTTATGATGCTGAAGGTGAAAATGGTAAATCTGCTCAGCTTTATGATTATTTGATTGACCAAGGGCATGAACGAATCGGCGACATTGATTTGCACGAACGTCTTGCCAATGCATTAGCATCAAATGGCGAATTCGAGGAATCGATCGGTGAATTTGAAACTGTTGGTTTAAAAAATCTGTCCGCAAAAGAAAACGGCCTTCTGGCTCGAGCTTATTTGCAAGTCGGCGATGAGCAAAAAGCACAAGCATTGTTAGAAAAAAATATTGAGAATGAAGAGGCAAGCTTAGAAGACTATCTGAATTTGGCTGAAGCCTTGCTAAAAGAAGGCAATATTGAAGGCCAAATTCGCAGTTTGCAATTAGCTAAGAATTTCGATCCTTTTAATATTCAGACACGTTTTCAGTTAGCTTTAGCGCAAAGTAATGCTAAACAATATTCACTCTCGGATTCAGAATTAGCTGAAATTGTTAAAAAAGATTCTTCGCAGACACAAGCTATTAGCTTATTAGCCTATAATTTATTGCAAGAAAAACAGGATGATCAAGTCCTTTCTTTGCTAAATGCGCATATCGAAGATGAGGAAATCGATCAACACTATTTTTGGTATCTTGGTTTAGCTTATTTTCACCTTGATCAACAAGCAACAGCTGAAAAAAATTTCAATCAGGTAAAAAAATATTTCGCCAATGAACCTGCGTTTTTAAAAGATGCTTTTTTCATCTTCAAAAATACCGACACAACACAAGCACGTATATTCCTCGAAAATTATTTAAAATTAGTTCCCGACGATTTTGAAATGGCAAATTATTTACTTTCATGAAAATTGCATTAACAAATGAATTCAAACAAGCAATTCCACTATTGCTGCATTTAAAAGAGCATGGTTTTCAAGCTTATTTTGTCGGCGGTTCAGTTCGTGATGTTCTTTTACATCGATCCAAGCATGATGTTGACATCACAACTGATGCCAAACCCAATGAGATGAAGGCGATTTTCAAAACGGCTAACCACTATTCTGGTGAAAAACATGGTACAGTTTTAATTTTTTTTGCTGGCAGCAATTACGAAGTCACCACTTTTCGAATTGATGGTCAATATCTCGACAATCGTCATCCTGAAACTGTCTCATTCACGAAAAACTTGCAAGACGATCTTTCTCGACGTGATTTTACAATCAACGCCTTTGCGGTAAATGAAGAAGGCGAACTTTTCGATTATTTTGGTGGTCTTAATGATCTAAAAAATCACATTATCAAGACCGTTGGTCAAGCGGAAACACGTTTTTCAGAAGATGCTTTGCGAATATTAAGAGCTTTTCGCTTTTCTAGTCAATTAAATTTCGAGATCGAAGAAAAAACGTTACTTGCAGGCGCAAAAATTAAAAATAATTTAGCAGATATCGCTGTGGAAAGAATTTTTTCGGAGTTTTCGAAATTGCTGTCAGGTGACAATCCTTCAAAATCTCTTAAGCAAATGCTGTTATTAGGTATTACGGATTATTTGCCAGGCCACCAGTTGATCAATGACCCGAGCGCTTTATTTACAGACTTTACAGGCATTCAGTCTACAATTGACGCAATTAATTGGACTCGTTTTGTTTGGTTTTCTCATTTGAGGGGCGAAAAATTAAATCAATACCTTGATTGCTGGAAAATGAGTAATCATTTAAAAACACAAATTATTAAATCCGTGAATTTTTTATCAAAGAAAGCAGTTGATAATTTAGATTTATTCACAATTGGTAGTGATATAGCAATCGCTTTGTCCGCAGTTTCTCGACCAGATCAAAACGAATTAAAGCAGCGATACGAAAAATTGGTTATTCACGAAGTTTCAGAACTTCAAATCACAGGTTTTGACTTAAAAAAAATTGGTATTCCATCGGGACCAATTTTCGGTAAAATTATCAGGAATCTAAGAAAAAAGGTGATCTTAGAACAACTCGCAAATCAAAAAACAGTTCTAATTCAGGAGGCGAAAAATGATTTTAGCAATTTGGGCACAATCAAAAAATAACGTGATTGGTGTGGATAAGCATCTGCCTTGGTCCTTGCCGGATGATCTTAAATTTTTTCGTCAGCAGACTTTAAATAAAGCGGTCGTTATGGGCAGAAAGACGTTCGAGTCTTTTGGATCCAGGCCCCTTCCAAAACGTTTAAATATTATCTTGACATCAAAACAAAATTATCAGAATTCAGATCCTCAGGTGAAAATTGTGCATTCACCTCAAGAAGCGATCAAACTAGCTGAATTAAATCATTTGGATCTAGCGGTTATCGGCGGCGCTAGTGTTTACAAAAGCTTCATGCACCTCACAGATAAATTACTTGTGACTGTCGTTAATGCCAATATAAAAGGGGACACTTTCGCGCCAGAAATTGATGATAACGATTTTCGATTAACTGCTACGATTCATCATGATCAAGATCTTAAGCATGCTTATTCCTTTGATTTCTTAGTATATGAAAGGAAAAATAAAGTTGATAAAGTATAATTTTAATTATGCCAATTATTAAAATCGTCACTGATTCATCTGCCGCACTGACAGCTGAGGAAATAAAAAAATATGATATCGAAGTTGTCCCTCTGCAGGTCTCAATTGATGATCACAATTACTTAGAAGGCATTGAAATTTCTCATGAGGAATTTTTCAAAAAAATGGAAACAGCAAAAAAGCTGCCTACCTCCAGTCAGCCAGCTGTCATCAATTTTTATGATGCTTATGAACATATTCTAGAAAAAAGTCCCAATGTCCAAATCATCAGCATTCACCTAAGCGAAGCTTTGTCTGGGACCGGACAGACAGCTGCTGCTGTTGCGAAAGACTTTAAAGGCAAAGTCATTTTTTTTGATTCTCATTCTATTGATCGTGGTCTCTCTTTTCAAGTATTAGCAGCTGCTAAAATGGCTCAAGAAGGTAAGAACGTTAACGAAATTTTTCAGAAATTGAACCAAATTGCCAAGCAAACGCGAATTTTTTTAAGTTTGGAATCACTAAAAAACTTAATTGCTGGTGGTCGTATCAGTCGTGCTAGTGGTTTGGTCGGCTCTTTGTTAAATATTAAAGTCGGTTTGGAATTCATCGATGATTCGATCAAGACAGTTTCAAAGGGTCGTGGTGAGAAATCAATCAATAAGTTTTACGATCAAGTCATTTTGGGTATGCAAAAGCTGACAAAGGTTCACGCGATTGGCATTTCTCATGTCGATGATCCAGATGGTGCCAAAGCACTGGCAGATCGTTTACGAAAGTTATTTCCTAATACACCGATTGTCACATTAGGAACCTCTCCAATAATCGCGACACATACGGGTATTGGCACACTTTGCATTTTGTACTATGGTGAATAGTGTGAGAGTTTTTTTAAAAATAGTATTAGCTATGATTCTCGGCTTTTTCCTTGTCTTTACCGTATCGATGATATTTTTAATGCCAAAGAACAATAATCATGTTAAACAGATAAATTCAAGCAATATTTCAGTCGTATGTTTGGGTGATTCGCTGACATTTGGTGTTGGCGACACGACTGGTCAGCAAGGCTACACAGGGCGAGTCATTAAGTTGCTTAAAAAAACTTATCCCCAATATCATTTTTCATCAGCTAATTTTGGTAAACCTGGTGACCGTTCTGACCAAATATTGAAACGCTTGAACAAATCAGAGAAACAACAGAAATTGCTTAAAAATGCTGATATTGTCGTGATGACAGCTGGTGGCAACGATTTAAGGCAGGAATTAATGTCACATTTTGATGTGAAAAGTGCCGCTGCTCTAAGCAATGAAATTAAAAAAAATTCTTTAAAATATCATCATTCTCTAAATCAGCTTTTTATCAGAATTAAGCAGATCCGTCAGAAATCATCATTATTTGTTTTCGGCAACTATAATCCAGCCTTTGTGAATATTGCCAGTCGAACCGATCTAAATAAGGACGTCCAATTGTACAATGCAGTCAATCAAAGGATAGTTGAAAAACAAGCAGATGGTCATTACATATCTGTTTTTCGTCAGTTAACCTATGGTCAATATCAGCGTCCTGATCAAATAAAAAAATTGATCCAAGAAGATAAAACTGCAAATGCTACGACCGAAAATAAATTCCAAAAATCTCTCTTGGATGGTAGCAGCAGCATCAAAAATAATTTTATTTCTCAAGCAGATCATTTTCATCCAAATAATTTAGGGTATAGTTACATGGCTAAGCAATTATTTAATTCTATTCTCAGTGATAAATCATGGCAAACAAAATAAAAACAAGGAAAAATATATGGTTTTGGGCTTTCTGGTCACTGTTGGCAGCCATTTTTTTGGTGTGCTTTTTTATCTGGGGTGCAGTGTCTAACGATAACTCTCAATCTCAAGATTCTCAATCTTCGATTCATGATAGCGATGCTAGCTTTAATGTCGTATTAACAAGAAAACAGGTCGATACCATCGCAGCAAAGTTCTTAAAAGAACAAAAAATAAAACACTTATCTGTCTCAGCTGAATCAAGACAGGTAGATGTGTACGGAAGCGTTAAACTACTCGGTTCTAATCTTAATGTCGGTGTTGCTTTCGATCCTAGTGTCACTCAAAATGGCAATGTTACTTTAAAAGCTAAAAAACTTATTGCTGGTTCAATGCCGCTACCGATCGGCATTGTCCTTTCATATATTAAATCCACAACAAAACTGCCAAAATTCATTTCTATCAATGCTAGCAAAAAGGAAATTAGAATCAATATTGTTAAAATGAAAACGGGTAAATTACTGGCTTTTAAAGCAGAAACAATCGATTTACGTAGAAACACAATAATTTTTCAAGGTGGTCTAAAATGAAGAGTCAAGGTTTTTATGAATGGCTGATGACACAAAGAAAACCTGAAGATGCAGATGAAGTTCAAGAATTTGCAAATGCTGCTTTTTTTGATTCAGAGTTTCCTAAACAGTCACAGGACTTCAATGAAATTTCAAAATATTTAGAAGAAAGCGGCGGTTATTTAATGAGCATGCAAGTGTTCGATGAGGCTTGGCGACGTTTCTTAACTTCAGAGGAGGGGTTATGACACAACAAATACAATGGTTTCCAGGTCATATGGCCAAAACCATTCGTGAGATTGGCGAACAGATGAAACTTGTTGATTTTAGTCTTGAAATCGTTGATGCCCGCGCTCCACAATCCACTCAAAATCCACAAATCATGGATATGATTTCGGTGAAACCGGTTTTCCTCGTTTTAAATAAAATTGATTTAGCTGATCCAAAACAAGTAGCAAAATTTGTCTCAAAAAACAAGAATCAATTTGCCGGAATTTTAACCACAGATGCAAAAACAGGTGTTCTTTCCAAAGACTTTCTAAGGCAGTTAAAAGTTAATCCGATTTTTGCCAAACTTTCAGAGAAAAACGCAGCTGCCAATCTAAAAGCACTCGTAACTGGGACGCCAAATGTTGGTAAATCGACTTTTATTAATCATTTGGCAGGTAAAAATATTGCTCGTACAGCTAATACACCTGGTGTCACACATTTTCTTTATTGGATTCGCACACGCTATAATTTGATATTTTTAGATACGCCAGGTTTACTGTGGCCTAAATTTGATGATCAGGAAGTAGGTACCAAAATTGGTATTCTAGGCGGTATTAAAGACACTTTGCTAGCATCCGATGATTTAGCACTGTGGTTGATTTCTTTTCTTCAGAAAAATTATCCAACTGCGATCGCAACTAAATATAAAATTGGTCATTTTCCATTAGACAATCCAGTTGCTGCTTTAATGTCGATCACAAGCCAGCTTGGTATGCGCCAAGACTTCGAAAGTGCTAGTCAACGCTTGATCAACGATTTTAGAGCGGGCAAACTCGGTCGGATTTCGCTTGATTTTTATGGTGATGACTATTTAGAAGATTGATTATGAAATTAGATGAAATACGCGCTGGATTTCCAACGCGTTTTAAATTTGAAAAAGAATTAAAAGAAAAAGGCTATCAAGTGATTGCAGGCATTGATGAGGTTGGGCGCGGCTGCATTGCTGGCCCTGTGATTGCATGTGCTTGCATTTTACCAAAAAATTTTAATGTAGCAGAGACTTATGATTCCAAACAATTAACTAAATATCAACGGCATTTAGCCGAAGAAAAAATTCGTCAGCAAGCTGTTGCTTTCGCTTTCGGTGAAATATCTTCAGTTGAAATTGATCATTTAAACATTTACGAAGCAAGCAGAAAAGCCATGAAAAACGCTGTCCTACAACTTGCAAGACAAGCAGATGTCTTATTGGTCGATGCCATGCAGATTGATTTAGATATTAAGCAACTAAAGCTGATTCACGGTGACCAGCTTTCGGTTTCAATATCCGCGGCCTCGATTTTAGCCAAAGAACACCGGGATCGTATCATGATTAAAATGGCTAAAAAATACCCAGAATACGGGTTTGAACGTAATGTTGGATATTTTACCCGCGAAAGCCGGGAAGCGCTTTTAAAATACGGAATTACGCCAATTCATCGAAAAAGTTTTGCACCAGTTTCAAATCTGCTTTAAAAGACCGTATCAATAAGTGGAGGAATTATGAAACTACGCGACTACTTATTGATTTTGCATGCCGTCTTATCAACGGCTAAACAAGAGCACTTTTTTTACAATTATATTTTAAACAATCAGCTCTCAGAAGATGACTTGCCCTTGAGTCAAGCGGATTTTACAGATCTTCTTGTAAAATATGATAACTACCAGTTTCTCAATGGATCGGTTATCAAAGCCCACGCGGACAAAGTAATGGATTTTATTGATCACCAAGAAAAATATCGGAAATTAAAATTCTTAGCCATTTGTGATACACAATATCCAAAACAGCTAAAGGAGATCTACCAGGCACCGATCATCCTGTTCTATGAAGGAGACTTGGCCTTTTTAAAATCACCGATGCTGACAGTTGTTGGGACACGATTAATGACGGAATATGGCCAAAAAATCTTAGAGAAATTGATAGCGGAAATCGTCGGTTCGGGTGTTTCGATTGTGTCCGGCCTAGCCAAAGGTATCGACGTATATTCTCACGAATTAACCTTGCAAAATAGCGGGACCGCGATTGCCGTAATTGGAAACGGCATCAATGTCAATTACCCAGCTGCTAACAAAGAAACTCAAGATCGAATTCGCAAACATGGACTTCTTATCTCGGAATATTTTCCTGATGTTCGGCCAAAACAATATCATTTTCCGGCTCGAAACCGGATTTTAGCTGGACTATCTTCAGCAACGCTTGTGATCGAAGCAAAACAGCATTCAGGCAGTCTGATCACAGCGGCTTATGCAACACAAGAAAATCGCAACGTGCTGGCTATCCCGGGAAATGTTGACCAAAGCTATTCTGACGGCACAAATCAACTCATTGCTGCTGGTGCGAAATTGGTTTTGACTGCTAGGGACATCTTAAATGAAATAATCTGTTATTGATTTGAAAACTTGACAGCTAGTGTAGACTGTTATTCGTGGTAACTAAAAAGACAAAAGCAAAAAAATTAGTCATTGTTGAAAGTCCCGCTAAAGCACGGACGATCGAGAATTATTTAGGGAAAGATTATCAGGTATTAGCATCTATGGGTCACATTCGCGACCTGCCTAAATCGCAGTTAGGTGTAGACACCGAGCATAATTATGAACCCAAGTATATTAATATTCGTGGTAAAGCACCACTGATTAATTCATTAAAAAAAGCAGCTAAAGCAGCATCTGCTGTGTATGTTGCGTCAGATCCGGATCGTGAAGGCGAAGCGATCGCTTGGCATTTGGAACATATTTTAGGTTTACCTGAAAATGGTAAAAATCGGGTCACTTTTAATGAAATAACCAAACCAGCTGTCAAAGAAGCTTTCAAACACCCGCGTGGCATCGAACAAGATCTCGTTGATGCTCAGCAGGCAAGAAGAGTTTTGGACCGCCTGGTTGGATACTCAATTAGTCCCATTCTTTGGAAAAAAGTAAAACGGGGTCTTTCTGCTGGCCGTGTTCAATCTGTTGCCTTAGGGCTGATCCTTGACAAAGAAAAAGAAATTTCAGCCTTCATTCCTCAGGAGTATTGGCGTTTAGATGCTGATTTTAAAGCTGGTAAACATGAATTTTCCGCCGAATTTTACGGTACTGATGGTAAAAAAATCAAGTTAGAAAATCAAAAAATCGTTTCCGCTATTCTAAAAAGAATCAACTCTGACGAAGATTTTCAAATTACAGACTTATCAACTAAAGAGTCTAAACGCAATGCACCAAATCCTTTTACAACTTCGACTTTACAGCAAACAGCCAATTCACAGTTGAATTATCATGCCCGTAAAACCATGCAGATCGCGCAAGGGCTTTACGAAGGACTTAGCTTGCCAAAAGTTGGCCATGTGGGCTTAATTACTTATATGCGTACCGATTCGACTCGTTTATCAGAAACGGCTCAAACGATGGCCAAAGAATTCATTTTAAAGGAATACGGCGAGGAGTATTATCACCGTCATAATGTTGTTAAAAAATCGGATACGGTCCAAGACGCCCATGAAGCGGTCCGCCCAACCGATGTCAAGCGCACGCCAGAATCTTTGAAAACAATTTTAACTCATGATCAATACCGTCTTTATAACTTGATTTGGTCTCGTTTCGTTGCCAGCCAAATGAGTGAGCAGAAGTTAGAGAACCAGGCACTGATGATCGAACAAAATAAAGTCACTTGGCGTTCAACTGGTATCAAAGTTCTTTTTGAAGGTTGGACTAAAGCACTCAAAACATCTTCAACGAAGAATAATATTTTACCAGCATTAAAAATTGGTGATCATGTTCAAATGGTTAATAATTTTCCAGAACAGCATTATACATTGCCGCCTGCCCGATATACCGAAGCCAGCCTGATCAAAGCGTTGGAAGAAATAGGTGTAGGACGTCCATCAACCTATGCGCCAACCATGGATACCTTGCAACGGCGCGGTTATATCGGATTTGATCAGAAAAAAATCGTGCCGACAGACCTTGGCGACATTGTACAAGATGTCGTTGTGAAATCTTTTCCTGAAGTAACAGATAAAAGTTTCACTTCAAAAATCGAAAGCGAATTGGACAAAGTCGAGGTCGGAGATTCTAAATGGCAAACAGTTATTGATGAATTCTATAAGCCTTTCAGTCAAGAGGTCGATGCTGCTCTAGAAAACATTGAAAAGGTCCCAATTTATGATCGAATTGCACCTGAATTATGTGATACTTGTGGCGGTCTGATGGTCATTCGTCGATCGAGAAGGGGTGAATTTTATGCTTGTTCCCGTTTTCCAGACTGTCATGGGACAAAATCAATTGTTGAACAAATTGGTATGAAATGTCCAAAATGCGGTATTGGTGAGGTTGTTGTTAAACGAACAAAGCGCGGCCGCGTCTTTTACGGCTGTTCTCGCTATCCCGACTGTGATTTTGCTAGTTGGACAAAACCAAAAAAGCCCGAGGTTAAAGAAACAGCTAATGCAAAATAAAAACGACTTAACAGTCGTTTTTTTATTTATTTAAAAAATTAGAGGGACTGTAGTTTGGGATCGACCAATTAGTCTGGATAATAGCATGTGTGGCCACAAAAGCCACGTAAATAGTCAAACCTGTAAATGTAACAGCTGTAAAAGCTTTAACCGGATGGTGAATAGCACTCTGCACAATGGAAACTTTGACATTTTTTTCATCCGCAGTCGAACGTGCGGTAGAAGATGTTTTGACGAAAATCAAGAATTTTGAGAAATTATTAATCGAAAGTAATGAAAGGCGTTTTTCCAGTAGGATCGATGCTCTTAGAAAACGCCGAGCGGTTACGGAAAGATCTCGTGAAAAGCTCTTGATCTGCCGAAAAATGGTTGAAAGCTCGAAGTCGATAAAGTTAGATGTTTTAGCATAAACGAACAAGCCAACTGACATAATGTCATTCGTCAAATTGATTGTGTTGTTTTTAACCGAAACAGAAGCATGATATACGCTAACAGCCGAATTTCCAGCAGCTATTTCAGCGTTTTCTTTCATTCTGTCGATGAAGTTGTTTTGGCTAATCAAAAAATGATCGCAAATATTTGTTAAAGATCGCTGTAAAAGAGAGAGTTGTTTGACTGCATCCTCTTTCCATAATTCACTGCTTAAACGAATATTTTCAACTGGATTAATAACTACTTGATTTGCCATTTTCTCTCCTTGAATCCTAGTTTAGAGAAAAAAATAAACTGCAAACCTTGATTAGTAAACGTTTAAAGACTTTTATAAATTCATAAGGTCAGCTACTTCGACAAGTCTTTTTTTCAGCTAAAAACTATAATCGAATCATGGGTTCAGCAACAAACCAAATTAAAGAATATGAGCGTTATTTAAGAGCTGAACGGCAGTATTCTGTACGTACGATCACGGCTTATCACCGGGATATTTATGAATTTGTCGTTTTTTTCAAACAAAATGGCGGATTTAGTCTTTTTTCTGCAATTGACAGATTTGATGTGCGGATCTATTTGAATCATTTATATGAAAAACAACTGGCCAAAACATCGATTGCTCGAAAAATATCCAGTTTAAGGAGCTTTTATCATTTTTTGATCGAAAATAATTTCGCCCAGACAAATCCATTTACGAACGTTAATTTTCGTTTTAAGAATAAAAAGCTACCAGAATTTTTGTACCCGGCAGAAGTTTTGATCTATTTAAAAGCAGCAGCTGACCCAAAATCTACCGAACATCTACGCAATTCAGCCTTGATCGAACTGCTTTATGCGACAGGCATGCGAATTTTCGAGATCACAAACCTTACTTTTGGGCAAATTGATTTTAAAAGTCAGATCGTAAATGTGATCGGAAAAGGCCAAAAGCAGCGTATTATTCCCTTTGGCCGGCCGGCGCTCAATGCTTTGCAAAATTATCTGCCTTGGCGCGAACAGATCATGCAGAAATTTGCTCGGCAGCATCCATATATTTTTATCAATACCCGCGGTGAACAGCTGACTGAAACTGGTGCTGAGTATATTTTGAAACAGGTTTCAAAGCGATCTAACTTGACTGCAAACGTTCATCCCCATATGCTGCGACACTCGTTTGCAACACATTTATTAAACAATGGTGCAGATATCAGGACGGTTCAAGAGCTGCTGGGCCATGCCAGTCTATCGACGACTCAAATTTATACACATGTTACAACGGAAAATCTGCAAGAAGGTTATAAAAAATTCTTCGATCGGGCTAAAATAAAAACTAATGAATGACTATCAATTAACAAATAAATATTTAACAGTTGGCATTAAAAGTGCTGGTGCCGAACTGACTTCAATTAAAGCAAATGATGATGGCTATGAATATTTATGGCAAGGAGATCCAGCTATTTGGAAACGACATGCGCCAATTCTTTTTCCGATAGTTGGTCGTTTACAAGACGACAGTTACTTTTTTCAAGACAAAGAATATCATATGTCGCAGCATGGATTTGCTCGCGATATCGACTGGAAAACAGTTTCCAGCAGCAGTACGAAATTAGTTCTGCAAATACAGTCGACTGAAGAGACGCTAGCGCACTATCCCTTCAAATTCAGCTTACAAGTAATGTATGAGCTTAATGACCGTCAACTAAAAGTTGATTATCAAGTACGGAATACCGATGAAAAAACGATGTTCTTTTCAATCGGCGGCCATCCGGCTTTTAATGCTGACTTTGCCAGTGCGACCGTTTCAGCTGATAAAGCAACCTTCGATCATTATGTTTTGGCCGGCAATTATTTGAATCCGCAAGCTATTGGACAGTTCGACTTTTCTTCTGCACACCAAATATCTAGATCTGATTTTGCTCATGATGCCATCATTTTAAAAGCTCCCGAAGGCTCAACTGAACTAACTTTACGCACCGACGTAGCTGCAAAACATTTGTCGTCTAATTCCTTACGCAAAACCGCCAGCGTTTCGATTAACGCAGTTAATTTAGAATTCTTCGGCATTTGGTCTAAAGCAACGGACGATGCACCCTTTGTTGCTCTTGAGCCTTGGTGGGGCGTTGCAGATACGATTGATACAAATAAAAAACTAGCAGATAAATTAGGTATTATGCCGCTAGCCGTTAATAAAGAAAAAGTTTTCCATTATTCAATGCGTTTTCTTTGAAAGCCAATACCTAAGACCTAAAGGCAGCATGGACTCCGTACCCTTGAAAATTCGTTTGATATTTTCTCGATGGGCATAGAGCGTCACAAGGGTTGCTATGACGCAAATGATCGATAACAAATGATCCTGCAAAAAAATAAAAGTGTAAGCCGTTCCGAAAATAAAACTTGAAATCGAGGCCGCACTCATCATCGACGTCAGAAAAAGAACAAACAGCAAAATCGCGAAACAAACGAGAAAGAATCGCCAATTATAGCCCAGCATAACACCAGCCGTTGTCGCAACGGCTTTGCCACCGTGAAAATGCATAAAAACAGAAAAACAATGGCCAAGAACGGCGATAAGACCCAAAATTAAGGGACTAACTGCAATCGACCCAAAAAAGACAGGCAGCAAGACTGCAACCACGCCCTTTGCAATGTCGAGAATCATCACAATGATGCCGGCTTTAATGCCTAATGTTCGAAAAACGTTCGTTGTCCCAATATTGCCAGATCCTAAATCACGAATATCTTTGTGATAAAAAAATCTGCCGATCCAGTACCCAGACATTAAAGAGCCAATCAAATAAGCAAGAACAATAAATATAATCGTTTTAAAAATCACGTAATTATTATAACTTTCATACGATACGACTTGCAAAAAATAACTTAAATAGTGTATCTTTACAAACTGATAGACGAATGAGTGTTCGCCTGGATTTTATATGACAAAAAATAAAGAAAATTCTTACAATGAATCAGATATAAAAATTTTGGAAGGCTTAGAAGCTGTCCGCGTTCGACCTGGTATGTATATTGGCTCGACGGATACGCGAGGTTTACATCATTTAGTTTGGGAGATCGTCGACAATGCTGTTGATGAAATTTTAGCTGGTTATGGTGATGCCATTCAAGTTATAATTCACAAAGACAACTCGATCACCGTGATCGATCATGGCCGTGGTATGCCGACTGGGATGCATGCCTCTGGTAGGCCCACGCCAGAGGTGATTTTGACGGTCTTGCATGCTGGCGGTAAATTTGGTCAAGGCGGCTACAAAACTGCCGGTGGTCTTCACGGTGTTGGCTCATCAGTCGTGAATGCCCTGTCCGAGCATTTAACAGTTGTGATCAATCGCGATGGCTTTAAGTATCAAGAAGATTTCGAAAATGGTGGACATCCGGTCGGCACATTGAAAAAAATCGGCAAAACCAAAGACTTGACCGGCACGACGATTACTTTTAAACCAGATTCATCCATTTTTTCGACGACTGTTTATAAATTTCAAACAATTGCCGATAGACTGCGTGAATCAGCTTTTCTGCTCAAAGGCACGAAGATAATTCTGACCGATGAGCGAACCGATCCACAAACAGTTGAAGAATATCAGTACAATGAAGGTATCAAAGAATTCGTTGACTATCTCAACGAGGGCAAGTCGGTCATTGGCAAAGTGATGTATTTTGACGGTATTCAGCAAGGGATTGAAGTCGAAGTAGCAGCTCAGTACAACGATGGGTACTCAGAAACGCTACTATCCTTTGTTAACAACGTTCGCACACCGGATGGTGGTACTCACGAAACCGGTATGCGCGTGGCTTGGACCAAGGCGTTTAACGATTATGCGAGAAAAGTCGGCTTATTAAAAGACAAAGATACCAACTTTGAGGGTTCAGATGTTCGTGAAGGTCTTTCAGTTGTCATCAATCTGCGTGTACCAGAAAATATTCTGCAATTTGAGGGTCAAACTAAAGAAAAGCTCGGTACGATGGAAGCCCGTTCAGCTGTTGGCTCGGTGATCGAAGAACAATTAGGCAGATATTTAATGGAAAATGGCGATTTTGCCCAAAATCTTGTTCGAAAAGCTTTGCGTGCCCGTGAGGCTCGGCAAGCAGCTCGCAAGGCACGCGACGAGTCTCGCTCTGGCAAAAAGAAAAAAGGTCGGGAACTGCTGCTTTCTGGCAAGTTAACACCAGCGCAGTCAAAAGATGCCTCTAAAAATGAGCTCTTCTTAGTTGAAGGTGACTCGGCTGGCGGTTCAGCTAAACAGGGTCGCTCACGCAAATTTCAGGCAGTATTGCCTTTAAGAGGCAAAGTACTCAATACTGAAAAAGCTAGTTTGGAAGAACTGCTGAAAAATGAAGAGATCAGTACAATGATTTACACGATCGGTGCTGGCGTTGGAAGTGATTTCAGTCTTAAAGATGCAGCTTATAACAAAGTAATTATCATGACTGATGCCGATGATGACGGTGCGCATATCCAGACACTATTGCTGACTTTCTTTTACAAGTACATGCGTCCTTTAATCGAAGCTGGCAACATTTATATTGCATTACCGCCCTTGTATAAAGTGACCTCTGGAAGCGGAAAAAATAAAAACGAAGATTTTGCTTGGACTAATGAAGAACTTGCCAGTCTAACTAAAAAGGCCGGCCGTGGTTACGCCATCACACGGTATAAAGGACTGGGTGAAATGGATGCGAGTCTGTTATGGGAAACAACCATGGATCCGGACAAAAGAACTTTGATTCGAGTCAAAATCGAAGATGCAGCTTTAGCTGAAAAACGTGTGACGATCCTGATGGGCGATCAAGTACCGCCAAGACGCAAATGGATTGAAGACAACGTCGTTTTCTCTTTGGATGAAGCAGGCTCGATCCTTGATACAGTCAACGGAAATGATGGCACATATCATCCAGAACTCGATCGAAAGGGGAATAATTAATGGCTGAAGAATCGCGAATTCAAGAGCTAAGCCTTGAGGATGTGATGGGCGAACGTTTCGGCCGTTACTCCAAATACATTATTCAAGAGCGTGCACTGCCAGATATCAGAGATGGTTTGAAGCCCGTTCAGCGCCGTATTTTGTTTGCTATGAACGAAGACGGTAATAACTACCAGCATGCTTATCGAAAATCAGCTAAAGCAGTCGGCAACGTCATGGGCAATTATCATCCGCATGGTGATTCATCAATCTATGATGCCTTAGTTCGTATGAGCCAAAGTTGGAAAATGCGCGAGACCTTAATCGATATGAACGGCAATAATGGTTCGATCGATAATGATCCACCAGCTGCCATGCGTTATACGGAAGCCCGTTTATCAATGATCGCAAGTGAGATGTTAACCGATCTTGATCAACAGGCAGTCGATATGGTTTTAAATTTTGACGATACACGCTATGAGCCTACGGTTTTGCCCAGCCGTATCCCAAATCTTTTGGTCAATGGTGCCTCAGGTATTTCAGCTGGTTACGCAACAGAAATTCCGCCGCACAATCTAAGCGAAGTTGTCAATGCCTTGATTTATCTGCTAGCTCATCCAGCTGCTTCGCTTGATGATCTAATGACTTACGTTAAGGGTCCAGATTTCCCGACCGGAGGCATTATTCAAGGCATTGACGGGATAAAAAATGCTTATACGACGGGACGTGGCAAAATTTATTTGCGTTCCAAAACTGAGATCAAGCAGTTAAAAGCTAATAAAAAACAAATCGAGATCAGTGAATTGCCTTACGAAGTGAATAAATCAGCTTTAGTAGCCCGCATTGATGAAATTCGTGTTAACAAGGACGTCAATGGTATTACCGAAGTTCGAGATGATACAAGCCGCGAGGGTCTGCTGATCGTGATCGAATTGTCAAAAGATGCCAATGCTGAAGGGATCTTAGATTATTTATTCAAAAAAACAGATTTACAAATTGCCTATAACTTCAATATGACTGCGATTGAAAAACAGCGGCCGGTACCTGTTGGACTAAAACAAGCATTATCGGCTTTTTTGGATTTTCGAAAGGAGGTCATTCGTCGAAGGACTGAATTCGAATTGAAGAAGGCACAAAAACGTCAAGAAATCGTCGAAGGGCTGATCAAAATGCTTAGCGTCTTGGACGAAGTTGTTTCAACGATCAGGACCTCTGAAAGCCGCAAAAATGCTAAAGATAATTTAATCGAGAAATTTGGTTTTTCAGATCCGCAAGCAGAGGCGATCGTGACATTGCAGCTTTATCGTTTGACCAATACGGACGTCTTAGCTTTGCAAGAAGAACATGATCAGCTGACTGCTCAAATAACTGATTTCAATCTGATTCTGACCGATCCAAATGTGCTGAGCAAAGTGATCAAAGGCGAACTGAAAGACATTGATAAAAAATATGCCAGTCCTCGTCGAAGCCAAATTCAAGCGGAAGTCAGCGAACTAAAAATCGATACGGCTGTTATGATCGCAAATGAAGATGTTATTGTTCAGATCACAAAAAATGGTTATGCAAAACGTGCTTCTTTTCGTTCCTACAAGGCAACAGATGAAAATGGTTTGACTGAGGATGATTATCCAGTCTACTTGGCCCGGGTGAATACATTAAGCCATTTATTTATTTTCACAAATAAGGGCAATTTGATTTATCGACAAGTCTATGAGCTCACAGATAGTAAGTGGAAAGATGCCGGTGAACATTTCTCTCAGGAAATTTCCGGCATGACTGAAGATGAGACGATCGTCAAGGTATTTGATTTCGAGAATCTCAATCATAAAGGCAGTTTTGTTTTTGCAAGCAGTGATGCTTTTGTTAAACAAGTTGATATGACTGCGTTAGCGCCAAGCAAATACTATAAAAAACGGGCCAGCAAGGCCATCGCGATCAAAGGCCACAATCAATTGACCTCAGTCGAATTTGCTGCAACAGAAAATCATTTAGTTGTTTTAACAACTGAGAAGGGCTATCTTTACAAGTTTCCTTTGAGCGAGATCGCATCTATGACGGCTAAGTCATCTGGGGCAAAGCCAGTCAAAATTGCTAAAAAGGATCGAGTTGTTTCCATGGACGTGATCGAATCAGAAGATTTGGTTGTTTTGATTACCGATCGCGGTCATCTCAAAATCATTAATTCAATTGAAATTCCAATCTCAACGGTTGATTCGATTCAAAGAGCTGAATCAATTTTTATGACAGATGACTTGATTGGCGGAGCACAGGCGATCAATCCAGAATCCAGACCCCAGTTACAGGCGGTCACGAGTAAAGACCAATTGATAGATTTTTCAGTTAATCCTGCAAATTCAGCTGGTTTAGACGATGAATTCAAACGAAAAATCAAGCTAGCAAAAAATAGTATTATTGTTAAGGTTAGATTAAAACAAGAGGTAGTTGAAAATGGCTAAAGAATTAGTTTTCGGACATCAGAATCCCGATACAGACGCAATCGCAGCCGCAATTGCAGCATCGTATTATTTAAATGAAAAAGGCATGGACACTGAGGCAGTCGCTTTAGGAAAACCTAACGACGAAACAAACTTCGCTTTGAATTATTTCGGTGTTGATGCTTTACGCGTCATTACCAAAGCAGATACCAAAGAAGTTGTTTTGGTTGATCATAACGAAACGGCACAATCAGTTGCAAACATTGATGATGTCACTGTGACGCATGTTTTTGATCATCATAAGATCGATTTTAAGACTAGTGCGCCATTGTTCTATCATGCAGAAGCATTGGGATCCACTTCGACGATTTTATATGAATTTTTCAAAAAGGACGGTATTGAAATTCCCACAAAGATCGCCGGTCTAATGCTTTCAGCTTTAATTTCAGACACTTTGCTGCTCAAAAGTCCGACAACAACCGATGTTGATCGCGATGTGATCGGTAAATTGGCTAAAATTGCCGGTGTTGATGACGTTAATGACTTTGGTCTCGATTTACTCAAGGCGGGTACCGATTTATCTAAAAAAACTGAAAAAGAATTAATTGATGGTGATGCTAAGACCTTCAAATTAGCTGGTAAAACCTTCCGGATCGGCCAAGTTAATACAGTTGATATTCCTAGTGTTTTAGCTCGTAAAGATGCTTTAAAAGTTGCAATTGAAGCCGAAAATGCAAGTGAAGGATTCAATGGTTTTCTGTTTGTGATCACGGATATCTTGAATTCTAATTCCAAGGCGCTCTACTTTGGCGAGGACAGTAGCAAAGTCGCTGCAGCTTTCCAAAAAGAACTGGTTGACAATTTGATCGATCTGCCAGGGGTCGTTTCACGCAAAAAACAAGTTGTACCACCTCTAACAGATTCATTTAAGTAAACAAATCTTGAAATTGCACTTTACAAGTAATTTTTGCTTGTGTATAATATTTATTTGTACTGAATTGACTTTCGTTAAATATAATTTTTAGGAGAAAACATGGCAGGTAAAGGACAAAGAGATCACGTGATTCTAGGCAATGATCAAACAGGTGAACGTATTTATTTGACTAGCAAAAATCGTCGTAATACACCTGATCGTCTCGTTTTGAAGAAGTATTCACCAAAATTACGTAAAGTTGTTGAATTTAAGGAGGTGAAATAATGGCAAAGAAGTCTAAGATCGAAAAAGAAAAGAAGATCGAAGCAACAGTTGCTAAGTATGCGGCTAAGCGTGCTGCACTAAAAGCTGCCGGCGACTACCAAGCACTTGCGAAGCTTCCACGTAATGCATCTCCAGTTCGTGCACATAATCGTGATTTAACAGATGGTCGTCCTCACGCATATATGCGCGCATTTGGTTTGAGTCGTTTGAATTTCCGAGAATTAGCTCATAAGGGTCAAATTCCTGGCGTTAGAAAAGCTAGTTGGTAATTAAATTTAGATTCTCTTCAAAAACATCAGGATTAATCAATCCTGATGTTTTTTGTTTATTTTCAGAAAAATTTTTGTTAAGATTGCAGACAATATGAAAAAGCCAATTATTGCAATAACTGCAGATATTTACCGTTTAAAAAGTATGTCCTCAAATGATCAAGCAATTGATTACGCGCCAAGAGATATCATTAGAGCTGTTTATCAGGTTGGCGGCATACCAATTGTATTACCTGCACCAA
The DNA here is from genome assembly GCF_004102045.2 of Oenococcus sicerae. Taxonomy (GTDB): domain Bacteria; phylum Bacillota; class Bacilli; order Lactobacillales; family Lactobacillaceae; genus Oenococcus; species Oenococcus sicerae. The sequence goes on from NZ_CP029684.2 coordinate 1,551,659, forward strand.
CTGATATCAAAGAAACTGATTTTAATGAGCTCACTGAAAATTTTGATGGGCTTTTAATACCTGGAGGACCGGACGTAGATCCAAGTTTTTTTAATGAAGATCCAATTCCGCAATTGGGCGGTGTTTTTTACGAACGTGATCAATTTGAAATACATTTAATTAGCGCGGCTGTCAAAACTGGTAAAGCGATTTTTGGTATTTGCCGTGGTATTCAAGCGATCAATGTGGCACTGGGCGGCAATCTTTATCAAGACCTAGCAGCTCAATATCCAGATCTGAAAATTAAGCATCGCCAATATCCGACTGAAGGATCTTTCCCAACTCATCAGGTAACGATCACAGAGGGGAGCGAATTGGCCAAAATTATCGGTCGGCAGTCTTTTGTAAACTCGCGCCACCACCAAGCCGTTAAAGATCTAGGCAAAGGCTTGAAAGTGACCGCAATGGCTTCTGATGGTGTCATTGAAGGTATTGGGAGCAGCGACTCAAATCAAATCGTTGCGGTCCAATGGCATCCGGAAAGTATGTGGCAGCGTTTTCCGGAACAATTAAAATTGTTCAAGAACTTTGTCGAAAGGGCTGAAGATATTTATGATTGATGGTAATTCAAAACAAAGGCTAGGCTTTTGGTCTATTGTTCTCTTTGGTATCAACGGGATTATCGGATCTGGTATTTTCTTATTGCCCAGCGCACCTATGAAATTAATCGGAGTTGGGAGTGTCTTTGCATTACTACTGGATGCTTTTCTGGTTGCAACAATTGCTTTATGTTTCGCACAAGATGCTAACTATTTTGATAAAAATGGCGGTCCATATCTTTATGCAAAAGAAGCCTTTGGAAATTTTATCGGTTATGAAGTGGGCGTTGTAACTTGGGCCATCAGAATTATTGCCGAGGCAACAGTGGCAGTTGGTTTTGCAACAATTTTGGGTGCTTTTTTTCCTAATTTGTCTAGCAGTTTAGCCCGTTCAGCTGTTATCGCTTTGTTGCTCATCGCCTTGGCATTAATGAATATCGCTGGCGTACAGTTAACTAAAATAATTAATAATATCGTTACCATCAGCAAATTAATTCCATTAGTTCTCTTTATTTCAATCGGCTTATTCTTCCTCAAGGGTAATAATTTTGTACCTTTCTTTCCTCACGGCCAATATGCATCTGGAAGTTTTGGTCAAGCTGCTTTAACTATGTTCTTTGCATTTACAGGTTTTGAAGGAATCTCTGTTGCAGCTGGTGAGATGACAAATCCTAAAAAAAATCTGCCTCGAGCTATTATGATTATTGTTGCGACAGTTACATTAGTTTATGTGCTGATCCAGCTCACGGCCATTGGTATTATGGGATACCGTTTGGCGGATTCAGCAACACCAATTATGGATGCATTTGCTGAAGTGACAGGTACTTTTGGCAAAGATTTAATAGCTGCTGGATCATTGATTTCTATTGGTGGCCTTTTAGTGGCTTCATCATTCATCACGCCAAGATCAGGTCTGGCTTTAGCAGAAAACAAAATGATGCCTCAAGTTATTGCCAGAAAGAATAGTAAAAACGCTCCTTATGTTGCAATTATTATTTCAACATCTATTTCCTTGATAATCGCCTTATTTAATTCAACATTTGCAAATTTAGCGTTAATTTCAGCTATTTCGCGTTTTGCCCAATATATTCCCACAATTATTGCTGTTTTCGTCTTCTCTAAAACTAAAAAGACGCAAAAAACTACTTTTCAAATTCCTTTTGGTCCTGCCATTCCGTTACTGGCTTTGGTTGTCAGTATCTGGTTGCTTGTTCAAACCAACATCCAACAACTGGTATGGGGCCTAGGAGCTCTGGTAATTGCAGTACCTTTTTATTTTTTCACAGCTTATCGTAATCAGTCATAATTAAAATAATGATTTTTTTAGCGCATCAAATCAATCCGTACAGAAACTAGATTACTAAAATAAATTGACAGTTATTCTTAAAAATAGAACAATGAACTAATGGAAGTTATGAAAAGTAATAAATCGGCCATGATTATCGGTATCTCCGGGGGTTCGGGTTCTGGCAAAACATCCATTGCGCGCGATATTTATGAGCATTTAAAAAATCAATCAGTTGCCATTATGCCTCAAGACGCTTTTTATAACGATCAAAAAGAAATGACTATGGTGGAACGCAAAGCTGTTAATTATGACCATCCAAATGCTTTCGATATGGATTTGTTATATCAAGACTTGTTGAAGCTAAAACAGAATAAAGCCGTTGACCTACCAATTTATGATTATGAACATTACACACGTTCTGATAAGTCATTGCCTATGCAGCCAGCTAGGGTAATTATTGTCGAAGGCGTGCTGCTTTTTGTTGATGAACGTATCCGCCAGTTACTGGACATTAAGATTTTTGTAGATACAGATGACGATATTCGTTTTATCCGTCGATTGAAAAGAGACATGGCTGAACGCGGTCGGTCAACTGAATCAGTAATCAACCAGTATCTCAAAACCGTCAAACCCATGTATCACCAATTTGTCGAACCCACAAAACGCTATGCTGATGTGATCATTCCGGAAGGCAAGAGCAACCGAATTGGTATTAACTTATTGATCAACCAAATCAAAGCAGTCCTGTCCAAATAAATTGTCACGCTATGCTGCAGTGATTTTGCCATGGTAATCGCTGACTTTATATCAGTTTTTATCGTTTTGACACTTGGTTATGAAACATACAGAATCTATTATTATGCTATGTATCATATGGCGAGTAAGTATAACAGCAACGAAATACATATTCGTACGATGATATGATGTACTCGAATTTTGCCGTTAATAAGTAAACCGTTTAAGATTGCCACGATAATGATTGCGATTAATCCGACTTTCAGAAAAATTAAGTTCAATGGAAAACATAGTATCGAGATCGCCGAAATGAGATTTGCACCAAAAAGCCAGGCTGGCATTTTGAAATGGGCAGACAACGTTGCTAATATCATGAGTGCTGCGTAAAGATAGATTAGGATTTCAGTTATAACTGTCATAAAATGATTGAAACACATGGGGTTGACCCCCTGACAAGAGGTGAAGACAATGCAATTAAAAATATTCATGGCAACTGTTAACGCAAAACACGATACAGTTAGATTTTATATTGAAAAAAACTTGTTAACACCTGATAAAGTTGCTGGTAAATATGTTTTTACTTCACAGGATGTTGCTAATTATGAAGAAATCATGCAATTGAAAAAACTAGGATTTTCAATTGAAACAATTAGGAAAATTAAGCAGCAGCATATTTTAAATTGTTCGACCACAGAACAATGGCAGCAGAATTTAGCCTTAGTCGAAAACAACATAAATCTTGCCGAACAAGAACTAAAAAGAATCGAACAACAAAAAGAAGCATTGATCAAGGTTTCCAAACAACTGGAATCCTTGCTTGCTAGACAGCATTAATTTTTTAAGCAAATATACAAAAACCGGAAAGTGAAACTACATTGAATAAAATTTTGAAAGACCAATTTATAATTGACGAATTATCCGGCAGCCAAAAAAAGGTCATCGCTGGTATGAACGCTTATATCAACAAGAATATGAAAAGGGACCAGCATGTCGTTGCCATTATTCAAGGTGCCGCTGGTACGGGTAAATCAGTTGTTTTGATGAATTTGGTGAGAAAATATATGACTGATAAGCGTTATCAAACAGCTTTAGTTGTCAATCATCCCGAACTATTCAAGGCGTATCAAGATCTTGCTCGAGATATTCCTGGTATGAACGAAAAAAATATTTTGCGTCCGACAGCGCTCATCAATCGTGCACAGAAAAATAATTGGAAATATGACGTGATATTTGTTGATGAAGCGCATTTGCTATATTCAAAATCAGAGCCTTATGCGCATTACCGGGGTCAAAATCAGCTGACAGACTTAATGTCCTTGGCGAAAATCGTTGTTGTCGTTTACGATTTCGCACAAGTTTTTCAATCTAAAATGTACTGGTCAAAAAAATTATTGCTCGAAACAATCGGCAACCATCCTTATGAAAGATTCGATATGAACTTTCAGTATCGAATGGTTGCAAGCAACGAACAAGTAAAGTGGATGGATAACCTGACTGCCGAAAAAGCGCTGGCATCTTTTCCTCGCAATAGCAATTTTGATTTTAAAGTATTTTCGACTGCTGCTGCCTTGTATGAACAAATCAAAGAAAAAAATCATAAAGTTGGTTTGAGCCGCATCGTAGCAACATCGGGTTTTCCACGTATTAATGGCCGCCATAATGTTGAAATGGATACTTTTTCATTGCCTTGGGACGAGTGGGACCCACAGCGTACACATTGGGCTAAACGTGAATCCTCGATCTCGCAGGTAGGGACTATTTACACGCTGCAAGGATTTGATTTGAATTACGTTGGCATGATTATCGGACCATCATTTGGCTATGACAAAAGCACTGACAGTATGACGATCATTCCTGAAAAATATTCGCATAAAGAAATATTCAAAAAACGTCAGGATATTAAATTTTCAACTGCAGAATACAAAGATTTCATTGCAAACGTTTTGAACGTGCTCATTAAGCGAGGCAAGTATGGCATGTATTTGACTGCTTATGACGATCAGTTAAGAGAACGTTTAGTCGAGCTTTATCATAATGGGCAATAAATAGCTGGCTGCCAGCTCTTGTCGCATTTTTTATCAGTTTATTTAAAAAAATTTTTTAATTGGCAGCATTTCTTTGTTATTTTTTTATAAAAGTACTAAAATAGTTGATGTACCAAAAGATAGTGATTACTCACTATTTTATCAAAATACAGAGAGAGGCAGTGGATTATGTTTACAGCAATGTTTTGGATTCTAGTTATTTGGTTTCTCGTTAACGCAATTTGGATGTGGTTTGCTCTGGATAATCAAAATTTACAAAAAATATTCGCTTGGGTCAATGTTGTCGCTGTTGTTGCTGGTTTTTGGACCTACTACGGTGCCAGTAAAGTAAGCGGTTTGAGTGGCTGGTTCATGGCTTTGAATTGGTTGAACGTCGTCTTAGCTTGCTTGCAGTTTTATTTCGCATACCGTAGTGCAAATAAAACAGCCTAATCAGTGTAAAATATCATTGATTCAAAAAAATGAGCAATTTCTTTTTTGGAAATCGCTCATTTTTTATTTTTAGAAAGGATTAACAAATATGATCAACGAAAAGCCTGAAAAATTAACGTTTAAGCAACAATCTGTCGTCACAGCTGCTTTAAAATTATTTACTGTGAAAGGATACGCTAATACTAGTACAAAAGAGATTGCCTTAACCGCAAAAGTCTCAGAAGGCAGCATTTTCAGGCATTTTCATAGTAAGGAGGGGTTGTTGCTAGAAATTATCAATCCATTGTTAAATTCCATTTTTCCAGCAGAATTATATGAATTTTCGCAGATGACACTCGTTCCTGATTACAAGGATCTTAAAACATTTATTTCTCGCTTTATTAACGAGCGACTCGATTATTTTCAAACTAATCTAGAAACTTTTCGAATACTGCTGGGTGAACTAATCTACGCTAATAACATGCGGGACAAAATTCTACAATCCATTCCTCAAGATGTGATATCAGCAATGACAAAACAGTTTCACGATCTTCAAAACAAACATTTATTAGTTGAATGGCCGGATTATGATATTTTTCGCTTTATTTTTTCAACCATGATCGGCTATCTAGCTCAACATTTTATTTTATTTCCTGAGATTCATTGGAATGAAACAGCCGAGAAAGAACGATTAGTTGACTTTATTACGCAAGGACTGACACCTGTTAAATAAAAGTGATACCAGGTATGATGCTGAGTAATTATCAAAATAATAATTCTAGTTTACATAATATATATTATTCAAAGTTATGGATTAAGTCTAAAATTTCAGCCAAACACCAATTGCGACAGCAACTGTTTGAGCCAAGGAAATGATCAATAAATTTTTAACCGCTAAAATAAAATCCTCTTTTTTTACTTGTTTTTGATTAAACTTCAAAATGTTCTTCCAAATGATCGGCGTGACTAAAAAAGCCAGTAAGGCTGCCTTTGGCAGCAACCCTAAAGTGATTGATAAAAGATACGCAGCAGCACCAATGACATAAAATAGATCGAACAAGACCAATGAACGGCGTTTTCCTAAATAATGAACGATCGTCTGACGCTTTAAAGAAATATCTTCTTTTTCATCACAAATATTATTAGCTAATAGCAAAGCTGCAATTGAAAAAGAGAGCAAGCCTGCTGGTAAAAAAGCCTGTAAAGCAATCATCCAGGTCATTTTTTCAGGAAAAATATTTAAGTAAACATTGATCAAAAATATCATGTAGCCCATCGTAAAGCCTGAGAAAAATTCACCAAAAGGTGTTGCGGAAATTGGTCTTGGACCGGCTGCATAAAAGTAACCGACTGCAAAACAAAAAACACCTAAAGGCAATAACAAGAGACTAGTTTGCAAGACCAGCCAAAGACCCAGCAGCATACTCGTCAACATCAGTAAGCAGATCAGGTAAAAAATTTTTTTCATATTTAAATGATGGACGCCGATCACATTTGTTTTTAATCGAAAATGTTCAGCTTCATTTGCCATTGCCCTCTTGTAATCTTGATAGTTATCATTGGCATCAACTGCCATATTAAATAACAGCATGGCAACAAAAAAGACGGCCGAATTGATTAAATTCACTTGTTGAAAATGATAAAAGCTATACAACAGGCCTAGCAGGAAAGGAAAAATGCTTGCTGTTTTAGCTTTTAATTCTACTAATTCTGAAAAAATTTTGAAATTCATTTTGTACCAGCTTAATTATTTATGTAAGATATTATTTAGTGAATGCGGATTTTAACTTAATCGGGAAAAGAGAAAAATGACGAAACTTTGGAAGGGTTCTTATTTTGTCCAAAAAGACATTGACCAAATCAAAGATATTTTATCACAGCAGCATATTGAGCTAGAACCCTATAAAGAGAAAACGGATCAGTTGATCCAACAAAATGGCAAAATGATCCGAGCGGAGATCACGGTCCTTTTTGGCCGCAATAGTTTAAAAAAACAAGCGAATCAAACTGTTGGTATTGAGAAGCTTCATAAGGCTGCAGCAGCGATCGAACTTTTGCATCTGGCTACCCTGGTTCACGATGATGTTGTAGACAATGCTAGCAAACGCCGCGGATTAACAACGCTGCAACATTTTTTCGGCAATAAAAATACAGTCTATTTAGGCGATCAGCTTTTCACGAAATATTTTCAAATGGTTACCGATGTTGCACCATCAAAGGCTTTCATTGCTTACCATGCTGCTATGATGGAAAAAATTCTTGCTGGTGAATTAATGCAAGATACGCTTAAATTCCAAACTGAGGTCACTTTGCCTCAGTATTATGAAGCGATCAAAGGCAAAACGGCCGCCCTTTTTAGCCTCGCAGCTGTCACTGGTATCTGGGTTGAAAATAGTGATGAAAATTTTGAGGAGAAAAATCCAAATTTTCAGGCCGCTTTTAATTTCGGTTATCATCTGGGAATGGCCTTTCAAATGATCGATGATCTGCAGGATATTAATCCAAATTCAAAAACAGATAAACCGAAATTCGAAGATATCAAAGATGGTATTTACACCTTGCCGATTATCTTAGCCTTGGAAAATAATCATCTTTTTAAAGAGATGATCAGTACACAGGATATCAAGTCCGAGACAATTTATAAATATTTTATCAGCCATCCGGAGCTCTTACAAAGAAGCCAAACTATTGCTAAGAACTTTTTAGATCAAGCACAGGCAGATCTTAGAAAATTCGCTGATGACTCAGAAATGACCGAATTAAACAAACTGATCGATAAAATTCAAAGCCTTTTAGATTCGGCCAATGTCTAAATCATATAGTCGGCGAAAACGCGGGTCATGGTCATAAAGCCATTGCGGTGTTCCCGACATGGAAGCTTTGCCTTTCTCTAAAAAGATAATTCTATCAACCTGTTCAAGTCCAGCTAAATGATGTGTGATCCAAAACATCGTTTTGTCTTTTTGTGTTTTGAAAATTGTTTGCATCAGCTGACTTTCGGTCAAAGGATCCAGACCCACCGTTGGCTCATCTAGTAGCAAAATTGGTGCGTCTTTTAATAAAATACGTGCCAAAGCTAAACGCTGTCTTTGGCCGCCAGATAATAATGAACCATTTTCTTCAACGATCGTATCGACGCCTTTTGACAATTTTGAAACAAATTCTTGCAAACCAACCTGTGCCAAAACACGTTTCACATCATCATTACTTGCCCTTTCATTGCCAAGACGAACATTATTAAGAATTGTCGTGTTAAAAATAAAAGCAGACTGATTTAAGTAGCTAAACCAAGATGAACGCTGATTTTGTCTTTCGGAGATCGGTTGGCCATCAAAGCTGATCGTCCCCTGTTTCGCTGATAAATCACCGATCAAAAGTTGCAGCAGGGTCGTCTTTCCTTCTCCGCTGGGACCAAGAATGGCAATTTTTTCTTTTTTATGGACTCTTAATGAAAAATCAACCAGCAGAGCTTGTTCTTTAGGACCATAGTTGAATGAAACGTGATCGAATGCGATTTGTTCGGGTAAAGCAACTTCTTGTTTTTGACTTGTTGCCACTGTTTTTATACTAGTACTCTGACTCAAATCATTTAGTCTCTTCAAAGATACTGAATAAAGCGGTAATTCCAGCGCTGCCTGCGTAACTGGCAGAAAGCAATCCATTAGCGGGAAGAAAGCTAAAACAACTGAGGCGGCATAATTTGCCATCATTTTGCTAGCAGTTAAGTTCGTTCCACTCCAACAAAGCAGAACAGTTGCAATCAGGCCAAATAGGAGCTGAATCAGCAAATTTCGATTTAATTCAAGTTGACGATTTTTATCTTTTATCTTCGCCGCTTGACTATCAAACTGACTATTGTAATCAGTGAAATCTTGTTCTCTATGAGCGATCTTCCAATCTCGTAAACCAAAAAAAGCTTCAGTTGAATGTTCATACTGCTTTTGTGTTAAGTTTTTTTGCCTGCTATAGCGAGAATAAGCCGCCGGTAAAGCCAGAATCGGAATCAAGAAAATAATCGTCGATAAAAGCAGGAATAGTGCAACTGCTAAATAAAGATTACTGATGCCCACAAAAATCATAAGCAAAAAGAACACGAGATAAGCAACAATGATCGGAAAAATAGTCCGCAGATAAAAGTTTTCCAGGTGATCTAAGTCGTCGGCTAATAAGTCCAATAAGTCGCCAGTCCGAAAATGCCGAGACAAAAACGATCCATCTCTCTCCAATGTTTTGTAAAGTTTGCCGCGTAATGCTGAAGTTGTTTTTAAAACCCAATTGTGGCTCTTGAGACGCTCAATATATTTGAAAACTGGTCGGCCAATGCCAAAAGCACGTGTCAAAACAACCGGGACATAAACTAAAAAAAGATTGTAAGGATGCCTAGCACAACTGCTTATCAAGTATCCAGAAACGAACATTAAAGCTGAACCGCAAAAAAAAGTTAAAAAACCTAAAAAGAAAATCAGAAACAGACTAGCTCGATTTTTTTTTAAAAAAGGCATAAACCATTGATCATGCTTCAGGAAACGATAAGCGTTTTTAATCATTTTTAGATTCATGTAATTGCCTTTCACTTGCCATTTTAGCCAACAACTTTGAAAACTCGCCATCGGCATTTTTCAAATCAGTCAGGCTTCCCTGTTCAACAAGCCGGCCATCCTTCAAAACAAGGATCCAATCCATTTGCTCAAGCCAATGAAGTCTATGAGTCGCAAAAATAACTAAATGGTCTTTCATCAAAGGCTGTATAGTCTGTTTTAAAGCATATTCGCTTTCAATATCCAAGTGAGCCGTAGGTTCGTCAAACAGCAAAATTTTTCGCTTTTGATCCAGCAAAGTTCTGGCAAGTGCAATGCGTTGCATTTGACCACCGCTAATGCCTCTTTGAGCTTCACCGATCCTTGTATTCAAACCATCAGGCAATTGATCCAAAAAATTTGTCAAGCCGACTCTTTCAGAAATTTTTTTGATCTCTGCCAGAGAACTTTCTGGTCGATAAAAAGCAATATTTTCAGCGATCGACGCTGAAAATATGTAAGGATCCTGCGGGATATAACCGATCTGACGCTGCCAAGCATGTGCATTTAAGCCATTAATTCTCTGACCATTCAATATAAAGGATGGATTTTCAGATGAATCAGCTTGCAAAAAACCAGCCAATAAATTTAGTAAAGTTGTCTTCCCTGAACCAGAACTACCGATAATTCCGATCTTTGAAAAGGCAGTCAGCTTGAAATTGACGTTCGTTAAAGCTTTATTTGCAGCGTTTTCATAAGTAAAATTTAAATTTTTAATGGTCAAACTAGTATGATCCGACCAAATAAAATCGTTCATTTCAGCTACAACAGGGGCTGGTTTGGCCAATAGCACAAAGATCCGGTGCAAGGCATTTTTACCGTTTAAATTCGCGTGATAATCCTCACCAAATTGTCTAAGAGGCAGGAAATAATCCGGCGAAATAATCAAAACTGAAAGTGCAGCGGTTAAGGCAACCTTACCGTTAATTAGCGCAATTCCAAGCATGACTGCCTCGATCGCGATCGACAAAGTTGTAAAAAAATCCAAAGCAAAAGAAGATGTGAAAGCAACGCGTAAAACACGCATGGTTTTTCTTCGATAATTTTCACTGACAGAAACAACACTTCGACCATATCGCTGACTAACACCCAGCATTTTCAAAGTTTCCAAGCCTCTGATCGAGTCAACAAAATGATTATTTAATAATTCAAAACCCGTATACTGCTGGTCTGATTTTTTTTGAGCGGCAATTCCTAATATGGCCATGAAAAAAATAATTAATGGAAAGACCAGAAACAAGATCAGTCCACTGAACCAGTTTTCATAAATAACATAAATCAAAATTATCCAAGGAATGACAAACATATCAGAGCTGCGGCTCAAGATATTTTGTAAGTAGGTTTTGACTTGATCGATACCTTCATAATCAAGTGTGAGCAAGCTACCGCTTCCTTTTTCATTCAGCAGATCAGGGCCCTGCTCATATAATTTTTGATCGATCATTTTCTTTAGTGTGCTAGTTTGCGTTGAAGAAAAACGGTTGGTGACTTGATCACGAAAATAGTTGATCAATTGTCGAGATGTAAAGGCAAACAAAAAAAACAGCACAGATAAAAACCATGCTGAACTATTTCTTTGCAGCCAAATTTTGACCAAGGCATCAGTCAAAAAAACAGTTTGAATAATACTCAAAATTCCAGAAATGAGTGAAACAAATATGAGTTGCAAAAAAACCTGACGAACTCCCTGCAATTTAAAAATTTGTTTGTCTATCATCCAAAAACCTGAAATCTAGTTATTTTACTTAATATCAACGAATTTTTTCCTTTGAATCCAGTAACTCCAAGCCGAGTAGATCAGAACTATCGGCAGCAATACAGCCAAAACGCCAGTCATGATCTCAAGCGTCAAAGATGATGCGGATGCCGTGCTGATCAAAAGATCGTGTTTGCCATTATTTGAAACCATGACGCGGGGGAAAATACCATTAAAAATAAAGGCAATAACAAGAATCAAACTCAAACCGCTGGCTGAAAATGCGTAAGCATTGTGACCATAATGAATCGCAAGATGACCTAAAAGTGTAGCCAAAACGAGTAATATCACAATGAATAAACTTGTCATTAAATGTTTTGTGAAAAAGTCAGTCTGAAAAATAGCTAGCAAGGCGAAAATAACCAAAACAGGATAAACCAGCCAATAAAGTTTATCAGCCATGTTGATCGCTCGATTATGCAGACTGTTTTTGGTCTTCAAACTAATGAAATGCAAACCATGGATCAGTGATAAATAGGCTACTGCCAGTCCACCAACCACTGAAAGCCAATTAACGACGACGAAAAATCCAGCCCAAACATTACCTTGTGCATCCATTGGTACACCTTGCATCATGCTCGTCAGCAGCATACCCAAAAGAAAAGGCGCTGAGACGGAACCAATGAAATTAGTCCATAACCATAAAGAACGTTGAAAAGCATTTTGCGCATGAGCTGTAAATTCAAAAGAAACACCGCGGAAAATCAAAGCGATCAAGGTTAAGAAGAGCAGAATATAATAACCAGAAAATAAACTTGCGTACCAAAGCGGAAACGACGCGAACATGGCGCCACCAGCCGTGATCAGCCAAACTTCATTGCCGTCCCAGTGCGGTGCGATCGATCTAAGAATCGTTTGTCGTTCAGAATCATTATTAGCTAAAAGACGCGTTGCCATGCCAGCACCAAAATCAAAGCCTTCAAAGAAGAGAAAACCAGCAAATAGAACGGCAATCACAACGAACCAAAGAATCTGTAAGATAGTCATTTGTTAAATACCTCCTGATCCAGGGGATCGACCGCTGAATCATCGTCGTATATTTCTGTTTTCTCTAAATGATCAGGGCCATCTTTTAAGGTCTTTCTTGCATAATAGAACATAAAAGCACCTAAAGCAGCAAATAATAAGAAGTACACGATATTTGTAAACAATAGGCCACCTACCGTTGATGTCGGTGAAACTGCATCTGCAATCGTTTGCAAGCCGTAAACGACCCATGGATAACGGCCCAATTCAGTGATCAGCCAGCCGCAACTATTGACAATGAATGGCAAAAAGGTCGTCAATGCCAATACCCAAAGCAGCCATTTTTTTTCGAGTAACGTGTTTTTCTTTTTGCGACTGAAGAATAAGCCTAGTACACAGACTAAAGCAATCAATGAACCACCGCCAGCCATAATACGGAAACTCCAAAAAAGTGTTTTAACTGGTACATAATAATTCATATTTTTACCAAATTTCTTATCGTATTTAGCATGTAATTCTTTATTAACTTTAGTCATTCCAGTCACAGAACCGGAAAGCTTATGATAAGAAAGCAGTGACAATAGATAAGGAACTTCGATCGACTGATCCACTTTCTCATTTTTTGTATCAATCAAAGCAACAGCCTGCCAAGACGCTGGACTAGTAGTGTTTTTATAAATACCTTCGGTAGCAGCAAACTTCATTGGCTGGTCTTTAATAATATAACGTGTTTGCAAATCACCGGCTGCAATCGTAGCTACAGCGAATATTAGACCGACGATCAGGCCTAAACGCAAAGATTTTAAATGAAATTCATGATTTTGTTTCCAAATCAAGCCAAAAGCGGACATGCCTGCAACGACCATTGCAGCTGTGGTAAAGGCACCAAAAATAACATGCGGAAATTGATACCAAAGCTGTTCATTGCTGATGACCGACCAAAAATCAGTCAATTTCACATGACCGGTCTTTGTATTGATCATAAAACCGGTCGGGTGCTGCATAAAACTATTGGCTGCTAAGATCCACAGCGCAGATAGAGCTGATCCCAACCAAGTTAGCCACATAAAAATGGCATGAACGGCTGGCTTAAAACGATCCCAAGTAAACATCCAAACACCGAGCATCGTTGACTCCAAAAAGAATGCCAGCAAAGCTTCAATTGCGAGTGGCGCGCCAAAGATATCACCCATGAAACGCGAATAATTAGACCAATTCATACCAAACTGAAATTCTTGAATGATACCAGTAACAACACCTACTGCAAAGCTTAAGAGAAAAATTTTGCTCCAAAACTTAGTCATTTTTAAATAAACTGGATTTTTCGTCTTCACATAAATCGTCTCCATGATCGCAACCATGAGGCCAAAGCCAATTGATAAAGGCACATAAAGAAAATGAAAGAGTGTCGTCATTGCGAATTGAAAACGAGAAAGTGAAATAACGTTCATTGCTAATGTAATCATAATTTACGCCCTATCTTCCCTCTTAACTCAATTTACTTGCTGCTAAGCATCGTTGTAAAATTCGACAGTTCCAAAACGGAACGATCATTGACGATCCGTTTTAATGGTGCTGCCAAATGTCCCTTGACTTTCCAGTGGCCCATCATTGATAATTCAGCAACGCCATTACTAGGGCCTAAAGAGCAAACCGTTCCCAAGCTCTTATAGCTAAAAGACTTCGTAGCTTGTCCCTTTAATTTAGCAATAATATTTTCAGCAGCTGCATCGGCTTGCGCGATAGAAATTTGTCCAGTAGTCGGATAAGGACGGCCGCTAGGACCAGGAACAGCTGAAACATCACCAATCACAAATTCATTGGGATCGTCTGGTGATGATAAATCAGTATTTACAAGCAAACGATTCCTTTTTTGGTCATACCCAGACTCAGCCATGACGTGACTGCCTTTAACACCGACAGTCCATATAATCGTATTAGCTTCATAAACCTTATCGTCACTAATCACACTATTTTTTGTCAACTCTGTGATTTTGGTCGCGGTGTAAAGCTCAACACCATGAGATTTTAAATAATTAACTGCATATTCAGCCAAATGGTCATCCAACATCGGCAGTACTTTAGAGCCTGCTTCGATGCAGTAAATTTTGATCTTATCTTTTGGCAAATCGAAACGCTTGATTAATTCCGGAAGCCGATGAACTAATTCGCCTAAATATTCAATTGAAGTAAAACCAGCCCCGCACACAATAATATGCAGATCATTTTCATCTTGGCTGCTGGCATATCTGGCTAAAGTATCTTCTAAATGTTTCTTGGCTATCAGCGCTGATTTGACATCTACGATCGCCAAGCCGAATTCTTCTGCCCCTTTGATACCGAATGTTTCTGACTCAAATCCTAAGGCGTTGACCAAAAAGTCATAAGAAACTGCCTCACTATTTTTAAGTACCACTTTTTTATGGCTGCGATCAATCTTTGTGACTTCGTCCTGAATGAATTTGATTTTCGGACTAATAATATCACGGATCTTAAAAGTAATATCATTTGGATTTTTCGTGCCCACTGCCACTTCATGGAGCTGGGTAGATTCATAATGATAGTCATTTTTATTGATCAAAATGATTTCAGCTTCTGCTTTTAAATTGACCAGTTCTTTTGCAGCTCTTAAGCCGGCATATCCAGCGCCTAATACGACAATTCGTTTCATCGAATAATTCTCCATAACCTTACATTCCCTATCACTTTTCAATGTTATCACAATGCAATTCTTATATATCGCTTCTAAAAAAAATTATTTAACCGCTTTCAAACATAACAATACATTTTTTAATATAATAAAATGTTTATAAAATTGAGTAACTATTCAAAGATCTCTTATAAAAAATTGATCCAGTTGTAACTGATCGTTTGACACTTAAACAGTCAAAAATGTTACAATTATTTCATATCATTGTGATATCAAAAAGATATAAATGATGGTGGAGTTTAATGATGAGTGAAAAAAAATCAGGCAATATTGCTTTGAGAATTGATCCAGAATTACATGAAAAAATTACCCGTTTAGCTGCTGCTGACAATCGGAGCGTTAATTCTTACATTACGAAAATTCTCGAAAATGATGTCAAAGAAAATTCATTTGAAGATCGCCAATTTGTTGGCACGATGATACCCGGCAAAAAAATCAACGATAAAAATGGTCTCGTTGATGTTTCGGGTATTTACTATCGCTATCTAATTGAAGAAAATCAAAAAGTTGATAAAACAGCAAATTACGTCATTCTTGGTGCCACTGGCAATGTCTTAACACTAAGAAAATTAGAGATGGCCAATTAGGAGAGAAATATGTTATTTTTTAAAATAGTTCCGCAAAACAATAAAGGACTAGTTGAAACGCTAGGCAAATACCGTAAAAGTGTCGATCCAGGAATCCACTTTTATACCCCTTTTATTCAAGGGATCAAACGAGTTAATTTGGCAATGAATCCTTTAAAATTACCAAATTATTCTGTTATCACGAAAGATAACGCCGATGTCTCGGCCAGTGTCACTTTAAATTATCACGTGACTGATGCAGTGAAATACGAATATGAAAATACCGATTCAGTCGAGTCGATGGCTCAACTGGTTCGTGGGCATTTGCGTGATATTATTGGTCGTCTGGACTTAAATGAAGCATTGGGTGCGACGGCACGAATTAATCAAGAATTGGCTACGGCAATTGGTGATTTGACGAACACATACGGTATCAATGTCGATCGAATCAATATTGATGAGTTGACACCATCTCGTGCCATTCAAGAAGCTATGGACAAACAGTTGACAGCTGATCGTGAACGTGTGGCCACGATCGCCCAAGCCGAAGGCGAAGCTATGTCGATCCAATTAACAACTAAAGCAAAAAATGATGCGATCATGGCAACAGCTAAAGCTGAGGCCGATGCTACAAAGACACGTGCAGATGCCGAAAAATATCGAATCGATACAGTCCAAAATGGTCTCAAAGAGGCTGACGATAAATATTTCCAAAATCAGAGTATCAATGCCTTTTCCGACCTAGCTAAATCGGATACAAACACAATTGTCGTATCAAATGACCAAATCGGAACATTCGGGCAATTACCAGTAGTTGGCAAATTATTAGCAAAAGGTGCTAAAACAACAAAATAAAACAAAAACCAGTACTGTAAAGTACTGGTTTTTAAATAGCTTGAACAATATTGGATGAATCGTCATTATTTTGTTTAATCCAAATTGGCGAGAGCTTGAATGGACTTGATTAAAATTTTCATAGCCGGTTCATAATTATCCAAATGAAAATATTCATCAATTTGGTGAGCAGTAGATTCTTGACCAATAAAGCGGGTCCCAAAACAAACACCACGCGGCATCAAACGGCCAAAAGAGGCACCAGCCGAAACATTTAAATGAGTCGCTTGACCCATCACTTGTTTGTAAATCAACAACAGCTGACTGACCACCGGGTCTTGAGCTGAAACAAGATGCGGCTTCAAACCATCATCTTGAACATTGACAGTTATCCAAGGAAAACGTTTTTCAATCATACTTGCTGCTTGATGTTCGTCAAAACCAATTGGATAACGTAAATTCAGGTTTATTTTAGCAGTCTGGTTTATCTGCCAATCAAGGATACCGGCATTCAGAGTTGTCTTACCCATTTCTTTTGTTGTGACACCAATACCTAACTGCTCAGCAAAATAATCATTGTGAAGTATTTTAGCGAGAAAGGTTAACCAGTGAGTTGCATTTTCATCAAAATCAAAATTCAATAAAAAAACAGCCAAATAAGTAGCGGCATTTTTGCCCTCATCAGGGGTCGAGCCATGGGTTGAAAAACCGTTTAATGTGATTTGTAAACCATCATCGGCCGCCTTTAACTCACCGGTTAAGTCTGTTACTTGTAAAAACGATTGGAATAATTGATAACTTTGTTTAAAATCAGCATTTTTGATAAAAGCTTTAGCAACTCCTGGTACGATATTGGAGGCTTTGCCGGCATGAAAAGAGATCAATTGAGTCTTACTAGGGTCATCAATATCAGCATTAGACAATAGGTCTAAATGTGCAATACCCTTTTCAGCATTTTCAACGATGAAATCACCATCAGGTGAAAAACCTAATTCTGGTCGGCCCTCGGCGGCAAAATAAGCGGCCATATCCTGCCAATCATTCTCTTCATCGCTACCAATGATTAATCGAACCTTATTTTTAAAGGTCGCCGCTTGATCCTTTAAGAGTTTTAATGTGTAATAACTCAGCATATCCGACCCTTTCATATCGTCAGACCCTCGGCCATACAGACGATTGCCGACAACTGTACCAGCAAAAGGTTCGTAGTGCCATAATTCCTGATCAACGGGCACAACATCGACATGAATCAAAATGCCAACTGTTTTTTCAGCATTGCTAGGGCCGATTTCAATATAGCCAGCACGATTGTCAATGATGCCGATTTTTTGAAAACCATCCCTTGTTGCGAAGGACAATAGTTTATCCAATGCTGCTTTGGGTCCCGGTCCATAAGGCTGCCGGATATCAGCATGGTCATTGTCCCTAACAGAATTTACAGCCAATAATTCTTTAAAATCTCGTAACCACTGTTCACGATTTGTTTTTATAGCTATTTCATCAGACATTGCCAGCCTCCACATCAGAAATAAAAGCAGATAAATGTTTAAAAAAAGCTTCAGGGTGATCTTGAGCATGCGAGTGGCCACCATTTTTAGTCATCGCAAAATGCCCGCGAGTCAGGATTCGAACTGATCTTTGCATCGAAGCGACTGACATGGTGTCAAATTCGCCAACCGTTTCAAGGACAGGAATATCAATTTCATTCAAACGATCAGAAACCTGCCAGCCTTTCATCGCACCTGTCACAACGAACTCATTGTTGCCTTGAAAATGATTATAAACAGCTTCGGCCATCATAGCCATGCCAGCATCAGGATTGTAATTTGGATCGCGATTTAAATGCGCACGGTACAATTTGATGAGATTTTCATGATAATGAGAACCAGAAAAGTTACCAGCAGCTTCAATTTTTTTCATATAATTGAATTCATCGCTGCCAAACATTTCCAATAGTTCTTGATTGATCTGTTTCACATAATCTTGAATATTATCGTTCATTGAAAAAACGATACCAGCCTTCAAATGACTGCGATAGTCGGCACGCAACATATATTCATAAGTCAAAAGGCCACCCCAAGAATGACCTAATAAATAAAAATGATCCAGACCAAATAGTTGTCGCACTTCCTCAACTTCATTAACATAATAGTCAATCGTTAAATATTTATCTATGTTTTCAGTCTTCGAAAAATCAGGCGATTCGCTATGGAAAGAACCCAATTGTTCATAAACAAAAATTTCCGCATTCATGTTTGCGAATTGTTCTAGCTGATCGGCCCAGGTTATAAATTCATCAGCATCATCACCAGGACCACCGTGCAGCGCTAGAATCTTGATCGGTGCTTTGGCATCGCCATAACGCACCCCCCACAGGTCATAGCCGTTTTTTAAATGTAAAATTTGTGTTTTATGTTTCATTCGTTATACTGGGTCTGAATAAATAGCTTGTCCCGTTGCTCCTTTTTTAATAAATCAATATATTCCTCTAAAGAAAGTCGTTGACCACTAATAAATTGTGCATTCTCTCGACCAACGTAACGAAAATGCCAAGACTCATATTTCACGCCAGTAAAAGCCTCTTTGCCCTTTGGAAAACGCAAAATAAAACCGAACTTTGGTGCATTACTAATCAGCCATTGCTGTGAAGGCAATTGATCAGCTTCGGGATATAAATCTCCTTTTTCTTTTAGAAAACTGCTATCGATGATGTCGACTGCTAGACCGGTATGGTGTTCTGAAGCTCCAGGTGCCTGCAAATAAGCTAAAACTTGTTTGACTGCATCCCGATCTGAAAAACCTTGTTTTGTATATACTGTCAGCGAATTATCGAACAGTTTTTGCTGCTGTGCGATAGAACGGTAGCCTGATACCAAGGTTAGCTTAAACATCTTTTTTTCAGCGGCCGCTAAAAAAGCCAATAAGTTTTCCAAAATACTAACATCAAAGGATTCGCGACCAATTTTAAATTTTCTAAAAGCAATTTCGGAACGCAATTTATGCTTACGATTCACCAATTTTAACAAAGGATTGTCTAAGTAGGCATCATTTGGAAGTGTTTGTTTTATTTTTGCCATAATTGATCTCTCACTTGTGAAAATAGCTCCTTCGTCTGAGTATAACGCGTATCTCGGTCGCGCAACTGCGAACTTTCTAGCCCTAGCAATTCTAATAAATATTGTTTCTGATTCATTTTAAAAAAAGCAACTAGATCGTCTTCTTTAGCGCCGTTTGCAATCGAGATCGTGACTAAATCAGCATCATTTAAAAAAACATTCGGATTTTTAATTTTAATGGCTTGTCGATCTGATTGGAAAACAAGCTCCGGTTGTTTGGCTAACTCAAGCATTTCTGGAAAATCGTTAAATAATTTATTCAGGATTTTTAACAAGGATCTGGCAGTCATGTGGCTGTCTTGTATGAGTTGATCATCATCATTTTGATCCGAAACAGTAAAAAAATCATCTTTAATTTTTAATTGCTCGAAAAAATGACTTGTTTCGCAACGCCAATTATGATCATTGCCGAAAACTGTATTAATCAGTAAAAAGGCAGCTGTTTTATCAGAAAGGATCATCAAAATCTCAATTGCTTGTTTGACTGATAGCAATTCTCCTGTCGATAACTTTATTTTTGCTGACGGGTCCTTTTCCGAAAAAGAATGAGCAGCATCGCTCACAATGATCGGTGCATTAAACGCCAGATCATGGCTTCTAATGGCAGCTAAACTTTCATACAAAATAACAAATTTATCTAACTGACCGGTCGCCAGCAGTTCTGTAGACTTTTTTTCAGCAAGAATTCTGCCATTCAATTCAGCACACAAGCCGGATTCAGCAGCAATTTGAAACTCAGTCATGAAAGTTATCCCAAATTAATGCACCAATTTTCGAAAACAGGTCAACAATTTCTATTCGACTTACAATTTTCGGATCATATTTCGTTAACAGCACAGCAATCGTTTTTTGATTTTTTTCGTCAAATAGAATAGCATCATGATCAATACCGATCCCTTCACCGGTTTTATTAAAAAAATCCACCTTTTCTTCACCGGATTCAGCAAAAGAAATCTCAAACTTGTCCAAAGACTGTTGATTAAAAAGTGCTTTTTTAGCGAGCGGAAAAGCCATTAAATTCGTTAACGCTGCCGCCAGATCATAAACAGTGGTCTGATTATCTTTTGGAT
The DNA here is from genome assembly GCF_004102045.2 of Oenococcus sicerae. Classification (GTDB taxonomy): domain Bacteria; phylum Bacillota; class Bacilli; order Lactobacillales; family Lactobacillaceae; genus Oenococcus; species Oenococcus sicerae. Next base: position 1,572,311 of record NZ_CP029684.2, read on the forward strand.
TCGTAAAATCCATGAATTTTCTCGATAGCCGTGTTGAGGGGTAATGTCGGCTAATCCATTGACTAAGTTTTTCAATACCGATAAAATCAATCAATTGATTAGACGCCGTATTATCAGAAAGTGCCAGCATCATCATGATCAAGTCTGCTAATGAAAAACGTTTTTCATCTAAAATCGGCGTAATGCCAGCACCAAAAACCGTCTCTCGAATCTCATATTTAGTATTTTTTAATTCATCAATTGAAAAATTTGAACAGTAATAATCAGCAATCATCAATTTGATAACGCTGGCGCTAGGCATAGTCTGATCACCATGCAAAATGAACTGGTTATCGTTTGTTGATAAATAAAAGGCAAAATCAATTCTTGCGTCAAAAGGATCAAGAACCGCTTTAATTTTTTGACTCATTTCCGAGAAAGTTACAACCATGTCAGTCCTCTTAAAGCTGCTGTTTCGATGAATGTTGAGTTAAAAGTGAAGGATTTCTGATTACGCTTGATCCAGCCTTGAAAAATTTCTTCTTGAAACATTAAAGGCGAGTCTAAGTCAACATACTTAACAATTGGATAGGCATTTGCTAAAGCAGCTGAAAAAGCTATACCGATGTTTGACTCGATCATGCAGCCAAGCATGGCTGGTTTTTCAATTGATTCAGCATAATCCAATAGTGCTTTAGCTTGTGAAATGCTGCCAGCTTTTTCTAATTTAACGTTATAGCCATCGAAATCAACACCAGCCCTGAGTTTGCGAGCATCATTGAATTCATGGATCGATTCATCAAGAATGATCGGAAAATTAAATTGCTTGACGAGTTGATCGTACTCATCTTCATATCCAATCGCTAAAGGCTGTTCAACTATTTCGATCGGCAATTTTTTTTTGCGAGGCTAGCTGATTAAATTGCAAGCTTTGTCGGACATTCCAAGCCTGGTTTGCATCGATACGAAAGGAAATTTTTGGAAATGCTTTAACCAGACGACTTAATTTTTGAATTTCTTCAGGGATAGCGTTTTCCCCGACTTTTATCTTTAAAATTGAAAAACCTTGATCAACAATTTTCTGAGCTTCGACTTGCATTTGCCGATCATCATTAATGCTCAAGGTAAAGTCCGTACCGATCTGTCCCTTTGCCGGGGCAAAAAAATCAGCTAAATTACCATGCTGATCTTTAACAAGTAAATCTAAGAATGCCTCACTGACCGAATTTCTGGCGGCAGAATTCTGTGTAATCAATTTTGCAACAAAGCTATCAAATTTACCAATGTTTTCAAAATTTTTACCAAGAATCGCTGGAAAAATGATCTGCCTTAAAACACCAACGATGCTTGCATCACTATCGCCGGTCACGCGCAGTGAAGGAACCGCCTCTCCGTAACCGAAATGGCCTTGTTCTGATTTTAATTGAACAATCCAGCCATTCGCTGTGTTTTGAGCGTGTAATGCAGTTTTGAAAGTCGTTTTCAAAGCTACCGAATAATGGGCTAACTGACATGCAATAATCTTCATACAATCTAGCCTACTAAAAAATCAGCTCCTTGGCTGATTTTTAATCAATATTCAAGCAAAGCTTTAAATGGAACATTATCAATTTTCATGATATTTTCACGCCCATTAAGGTCTTCGAGTTCAATAAAGAACCCAGTACCAACAACGATCCCGCCTAGTTGGCGAACCAAGTTCATCGTCGCTGTGATCGTACCACCAGTTGCTAACAAATCATCAACGATAAAAACACGCTGGCCTGGTTGGATGGCATCAACATGCATTTGCAATTCGCTGTGACCATATTCCAAACCATATTTAGCGTTAACAGATTTGCGGGGAAGCTTGCCATATTTACGTGCTGGCACAAAACCGATACCCATTTGATATGCCATTGGCGATCCAACCACGAAGCCGCGAGCCTCAGGACCAGCAATGATATCAGGATGAAGCGGACGCGCGAAATCAATTAATTGATTGATCGCTTGGCGGTAGGCTGCACCGTTTCCGATCAACGGATTGATGTCACGAAACATAACTCCTTTTTCCGGAAAATCCGGCGTTGTTGCAATATAATCGTGTAAATCAATTTCCATTTTCTGCTCGCTTTCGATAAGTATCCGACTCGGATAATTCAGCATGTTTTGCTTCTGGCAAGACAAAAACAACGCCATTTACAATTTTAACAAATCCTAATTCTAAAAATACTTTTTGATAGAAATCATTTGGTGAATATAAAACATCTTGTGCGTAATAGTGTTTGTACATACGTGTAAAAGTGAGTCGATCAGGCAAATTTTCTTCACTTTTAATATCTAAAGCAATCAGTTGCAGTGACTGCCGCTGCTGCCATTCATTCAAAGATAAGGTACCAACAATTGATAAGGTCTCGCCAATTTGGATTTTGCCAATTAAATCTGGTCGATTGAAGAATAGAATATCACCATTAAAACCAATCACTTTTAATTTAAAGTGTTTTCCTGCCGACCCTAAAATTTGACTATTTGCCAAACGAACATGTTTCAATTCTAAAATTGGCTGCGGATTCGCTTCACCAAATGGCGCTAACTTTCTTAACTGCTGAAAAGTCTGAATAGATAAATCTTGGGCTTGAACTTGAGCGTCAACCTGCATTTTTTCGCTTTGAAAACGGTAATCATGTGCATTGATTTTAGCAGCGAATTTGTCTAAGTCTACCGCTTTTAAGCTCAATCCAGCCGCTTGCTTGTGGCCGCCAAAGGATATAAACAGAGTATCCGCTTTTTTCAAAGCTGCAAAAATATCAAAATCAGAAACACTGCGGGCTGAACCTTTGGCAATGCCGTCACGAATTGAAAAAACAACTGCTGGACGACCGAATGCAGAAGATAAGCGACCAGCCACGATGCCGATCACGCCTTCATGCCAATTATCACCAGCTGCAATAATGACATCCTTTCCCTGTGGGGAAACTTGTTTTTTCGCTACATCGTAAATTTTTTCAACTTCTTTTTGACGTTGTTTATTCAAATGTTCCACCTGATCAACGATCTTGACGATTTTTTTCTCGTTATCGCTCACCAATAACTCAACACCAGTGGCCGCATCAGCCATTCGGCCGAGTGAATTCAGTCGAGGCGCAATTTTAAAAGCGACATCAACAGCAGACAAGTTATTCAGTTTCAAATCCGCCTTCTCCGCCAGCTTTAAAAGGCCTAGATTCCTGCCGTCTTTGAGCAGCTGCAAACCTTTTTTGATCAAAATCCGATTTTCACCAATCAAAGGCATCACATCGGCAATTTCTCCAACGGCTGTTAAAGGCAAAAATTGTTCTGCTTGTTTGTCGCCTAATAAGTATTCAGCAATTTTGTAAGCAATGCCAGCCGCCGATAAATCCTTAAAAGAATAATCAGGCGACAATTCCGGATGAATGATCACCTTAGCTCTTGGCAATTTCTCAGGCAATTCATGATGATCTGCAATCAAAACATCCACACCATTCTGGTTGGCCAATTCGACTGCGTCATAGCCGGAAATACCATTATCAATTGCAAAAATAATCGCAGCACCAGTATCAATGAGATGCTGATAGACTACTAAATTCGGTCCATAACCATCTTTAAAGCGATTCGGAATATAATAATCGACTTTCGCACCAATAAGGCGCAAAGTCTTCATCAAAATTGCGCTACTCGTAATACCATCTGCATCATAATCGCCATAAATCACAATTTTTTCTTGTTTAGCAACAGCTGTTTCTAAACGTCTTTTCAACAAATCTATCTGACTCAAATGACTTGGATCAATCAATATTTTGCTATCTAAATCAAAAAAGCGTTGAATCGCAGGTAATGATGAAAAACGGTTGGCTAAAACGCGACTGGTCAATTGATTGAAAGCGAAATGGTGAACGATAGCCTGAATCAAACGCCCATCCGGATTTTTCTCTATCCAAGGATATTGATTATCCAGCATTAACTTGATCTTTCCGTTCAGATTTTTTAGCCGGGATATCAAAAACTTCCAAGTCGTGAGCAATTTCAGTATTCGGAAAAACGGACTTCGCTTGTTTGACCAATTGATCAGCCATATGTCCCAGATAGCGAGCAGAAATATGTGTCAAAATCAATCCTTTAGCACCAGCTTTTTTAGCATGCTCGGCCGCTTGAACAGAAGTAGAATGTCCATGTTTTTTAGCCATGACACTGTTATCGCCATCATAGGTGGCTTCATGAACCAAAACATCGGCATTTTTTGCCGCATCAATAATCGCTGGTGTCTCTTTCGTATCTAAAACAATCGCGACAATTCGACCAGGCCGATCCGAGCCAACGAACTCTTGGCCGTTGATGACACGTCCATCAGAAAGTTTGATCGTCTGACCAGCTTTTATTTTGCCAAAAACTGGACCGGATTGAAGACCTAGATCCAGCAGTTTCTGTACCTCCAACTCACCCACCGTATCTTTTTCAACGACTCGATAGGCATAGTCTTCGATGCCATGATTCATTGCGAAAGCCGATACTGAAAATTGTTTATCATTAAAAATCACGCCTGTATGGACCTGAACAAAATTGACGCGATACTGCAGACGGACTTGTGCCGCTCTCAGCACAGAAAAAACAAATTGCTGCAAAGCTGCTGGTCCATAAATGGTTAAATCCGTCGGTCTCCCACCATCGATAATTTCCGATCCTTGAAAATTACGAGAAGTCAAAAATCCTGGCAAGCCAAAAATATGGTCGCCATGCATGTGCGTGATAAAAATCTTTGTAACTTTGCGCGATCGCGTATTCGATTTTAATAATTGGTGCTGCGTTGCTTCACCAACATCAAAAAGCCAAACCTCATTTCTCTCGTCTAAAAGACGTAAAGCAATTGAAGTGACATTTCGCTGTTTGCTCGGCTGACCTGCCCCGGTTCCTAAAAATTCTAATTCCATAAGTTATTTAATCTTCAAACTCAAAAGCGAAATCTGCGTCTTCAATATAGACCATGTCGCCATCTTTAGCTCCCGCTTCTCTTAATTTGTCATCAACGCCAAAGGCACGCAGCTGTCTTGCAAAACGCCGTAATGATTCTTCAGTCGTTCGATTCGTCATTTTAGCCAATCTTGAAATTCGATCACTCACGATCAGCCAATCATCACCATCCTGTTCGATCTGGAAATCCATTGCCTTATCATCTTTGAACTCATAAAGACGATCGCTATCGGAGACAGTTTTGTCAGGCGAAACCTGGGGCGTTTTATCCAGTAAATCAGCAACTTTTAGCAAAAGTACTCTTGTGCCAGTCTGTGCAACTGATGAAATCTCTTCGACTGGCTGATTGATTTGGTGATCAGCCAAAGCTTGTTTAAAGCTTTCAAGGTTTGCTTTAGAACTTGGCAGATCCATTTTTGTGGCGACAATAATCATCGGTCTATCTAATAAACGAGGATCATAAGTTGTTAATTCTTCATTAATCTGCTGATATGCTTCAAAGGGTGTAATGCCTAAACCAGATTCTTCACTCATATCAACCATGTGCAGTAGGACACGCGTACGTTCAACATGACGCAGAAATTCAAAACCGAGGCCAATGCCCTTTGATGCACCTTTGATCAACCCGGGTAAATCAGCGATCGTGAAATCACGCCCATCCGATAATTGGACCATCCCCAAGTTGGGGTCAATTGTCGTAAAATGATAAGCTGCGATTTTCGGACGAGCTGCTGTCACAACAGACAAAAAGGTCGACTTGCCAGCCGAAGGAAAACCTACTAAACCGACATCGGCTAAAACACGCAACTCCAGCTTTACTTTCAGGACTTGACCGGGTTCGCCGTTTTCAGAAATTTCAGGCGCCGGGTTGGCTGGTGTTGCAAAACGCATGTTGCCGCGTCCACCACGACCACCATGAGCGATCATAAATTCTTTGCCATTTTCAGTCAGATCTGCGAGCTGCTGATTAGTTTCTGCGTTGGAAACAATTGTCCCAGCTGGTACTTTCACATACAGGTCATTAGCCGAAGCTCCAGTCATCCCTTTAGTACCGCCTTTTTCACCGTGCTTAGCACGAAAATGACGATTATAACGAAAATCCATTAGTGTTCGCAGGCCTTCATCGACGACGAAATAAATATCACCGCCTTTACCACCATCACCACCAAAAGGACCGCCTAATGGGACAAATTTTTCATGACGAAAAGAAATAATTCCATCACCGCCGTTACCGGCTTTTACTTCAATTGTTGCTTGATCTACAAATGCCATCTTATCTATTATACAGGTCTATTCTTTTTCAAATTTCCGCTTCAAAACAATCTTTTTATTTTCAGATTTGACAATTGCTGAAACGGATACCTTAACTAAGGTTGCTACTTTATCGCCCAGTCCTAGTGCTTTAATATCTTCAATGGAAGCATCAGCGATTTTTGGCAAAGAACCAAAACGACGCATCAGTTTGATCCTTGATTTTGGTCCGACACCAGCGATCTCATCCAAACGCGAAGACAAGTTGGTTTTTGTCCTTAATTGCCGATGGAAAGTAATAACAAAACGATGAACTTCATCTTGGATTCGTTGTAATAAATAGAAACCTTGCGAATGCGGATCCAAAAACAGGTGTTCACCTTGCGAATTCAGCAGATCTGCCGTCTGATGTTTATCATTTTTGATCATAGCCGCTACGGGAATATCGATGCTTAATTCCGATAACGCCTTTTCAGCCGCATGCAGCTGAATTTCACCGCCATCCATCAAAATCAAATCTGGATACATCTGTCCTTCATCGCGTAAGCGTGTATATCGTCGTGTGATGACTTCAAAAGTTGCTTTCGCCTCGTCTTGGCCAGTTGGTGTTCTTAATTTATAGCGACGATAAAGATTTTTGTTTGGCTGGCCATCTTCAAAAACAACTAGTGCCGATACATAATTACTGCCCTGTGTATTGGAATGGTCAAAAGATTCGAAACGATGACCTTGCGGTAATTTCAAAGCATCCGTAATCTCTTTCATCGCACCGATCGTTTTTTGTTCGTTTAATTCCATGAGACGGAATTTGTCTTCTAGTGTGATTTGAGCATTTTTTTCAGCCAAAGCTAGTAGATCACGCTTTTCACCCCGGGCAGGTGTCCGCACAGAAATTTCCAAAGTTTCAGCTAATAAATGTGTATCAACACCCTTCGGTACAAGCACTTCCTTGGGTTTTTGAGCATTTTTTTGACCGTAAAACTGCTGAATATAAGACTCCAGTTCTTCGTTAGCGGAATCGACTAATGAGAAGGTCTCCTTCTGCTGACGCAATAAACGGCCTTGCCGCAAAAAGAAAGTTTCAACTGTCATCCAGCCTTTATCCATATAATAATTAAATAAATCACGCGGCGTATGATCATTTTGCAAGACTCGCTGATTTTCAACCGTTTGATCAATGAACTGCAAGCGATCACGAAAATCAGCCGCCAATTCATACTCTGTCTTATCAGAAGCATCTTTCATTTTCTGTTTGATATCGGAAATCGCAGCTCGAGTCTCGCCATTAAGAAAATGTGTGATCGCATTGATATTTTTATCATATTCCGCTTGAGGCACTTCGTGCCAACAGGCACCTAAACACTGTCCCATGGAATAATAAAGACAAGGTCTGCCTTGATAACCATTGCAGCGCCGCAAGGGATAAGTTGCTTGTAAAAAATGCAGTGTTTCAGAAGCAGCATAAACATTCGGATACGGGCCAAAGTACGTACCGTGATCATGCTTGAGCGTGTTAGCCAAAATTAAGCGCGGATCGCGTTCATTCGTAATTTCCAAATATGGATACGAACCAGAAAATTTTAGCCGAATATTAAAATAGGGCCGATAACGTTTTATTAAAGTATTTTCTAGTAAAAAAGCCTCTTTATCGGAATTTGTAACAATAAATTCAAAATCACGAATAGTTGCCACGAGTTCGGCTGTTTTGCCAGTATGTTCAGCCTTAAAATACGAGCGAACGCGGTTTTTAAGATTTTTTGCTTTACCAACATAGATAATCTTGCCGTTTTTATCCTTCATTTGATATGAACCAGGCTGATTGGGCAGCAAGGCTAATTTTTGTTCGATCAAATCAGAAGCCACGCTAAAATTATATACAAATCTACGTTAAAATATTCTCCAATGCTTAATAAGCTGAATCACAATCGAAACTATCGTCTAACAAGCGGTCTGATCTTTACTTATGCCGTTCTATTTATCGTTGCCAGTATTTTTAATAGTTATATTCCATTAGCCAGGGCTTATATTTGGAATATTTTTCTTGCACTGATGCCTTTGCTTTTTGCCTTGATTATTGAAATTTTCTACAAAAGTAAAAGCAGTCCTGTTTTGATCGGTATTTTAGCTTTCGTCTGGCTAGTAACTTTCCCTAATTCCCCTTATATGGTCACAGACCTAGCTCACTTAAATTTGTATCGCGTGTCTTATGGGCTGAATATTTCAACATTGCATTCGGCTTGGTTTGGTGTTCTGTTCGCAACTTTTGCAATTATTACGGGCGTTTTAATGGGGATGCTGTCTTTTTATATCATCGATGAAATAGTTCGCGAAAAGTTTGGATCCTTAATGGCCTGGCTATTTTCAATACTCGTCAGCTTATTGGCCGGCTTTGGTATTTTTCTCGGCCGCTTTCCAAGATTCAATTCTTGGGATATCGTTAAACGACCAAAATATTTATTACAAATGATCGTCAGCCAGATGGACAAGCATACTTTAGGATTTGTGATTTTGTTTGCTGTCATGACCCTGGCGCTATATTGGCTCTTCTATCTGATTTTTGATGTAGATACAGTAGGAAAAACCGATAAAATTAATTAAAAGAGGTAGACGATGGCTAGAATTCAAAAAATGGAAAACGATCCCTATAAAAAAATAGAAAATCTGTTTATCATGCCGGACGATGAAAAAGAAAATGCATCGCGCAAAAAAGCATTAGGACAAAAAGATGCTGTTAATAAAAATAAAAAAGTCAGTGATAAAGAAAAGAAATGATCAAATCGATTTTTCTAGTTTATCAAGCAGCTGTTCTAATAGCGCTCGATCATTTTGATTCCAATCAGTAAAAACGGCAGCGTCAATTCTCGCTAGTTCAGCCGCAATTTGTTTGACATCGGCTTGGCCTTTTTCTGTGACTGAATAGATCAACTGTCTTTTATCTCGACCAGTTGCAATTTTATCTAACAGCTCTTTTTTCACAGCTGATTTCAATTGTCGACTCAGTGTTGAGGTATCCAATTTTGTGGCTTTTGATATCTTTTCTTGTGTGTCAAGACTAGATTCAATTAATAGCAAAAGTCGATGTTCGGCAATTGTCATACCAAAAGACTTCATCAATTTGATGAGTTTCTCAGTATATCGTGCATCAGCACTTCTTAAACTTTCCAAAGCTGTCTTCATAATTAGTCTTTGTATACTGCAATAAATTATAATCATTGAAATTGTACTATACAAGAGAACAAAAATTCGATTTAAGAAAATCTTTGAACTTTAGTCTAGACTAGGTTTATGGCTTTTGATGGACTTTTTCTGCACGCAATGACAAAAGAATTGAATAAAGAATTGGCTGGTGGCCGCATTACAAAAATCGCCTTTCCTTTCCCATATGAGATCATTATGACTGTACGATCTTTTGGTAAGAATCGTCGGCTGCTGCTTTCAGCCCATCCGGTCATGGCGCGCGCGCAAATTACGAAAGTTGATTTTGAAAACCCGTTAACAGCACCGAATTTTGTCATGGTCTTAAGACGTTATCTGCAAGGGGGCAAAATTCTCGGCTTTCAGCAGGTGGAGAATGATCGTATTTTAAAAATCATGGTCGCCAATGCCAATGAGATCGGTGATGCTGTTTCTTATGAATTAATTCTCGAAATTATGGGTCGTCATTCCAATCTTTTTTTACTTGATTCAGAAAACAAAATCGTTGAGTTGATCAAGCATGTGCCAGCTTTTGAAAATCGCGTCCGTATTCTCATGCCCGGCGCGCAATATAGCAGACCGCCAAAACAAGATTTGATCGATCCTTTTAAATCAAGCCAATTCACCTCAAGCGACGCCCATACTTTAGCGAATCATTATCAAGGTATGTCAAAAGTATCAGCTAAAGAAGCTACTAAATCAACCTATTTAACTGATTGGTTTAAAAAATTTGACCAAGCAGATCCAACTTTAACAAAAATCGACGAACAACATGCTGAATTCACAGCTTTTCCTTATAGCACGTTAGTTGGCCAACGATCAAATTTCTCACTTTTGTCTGATCTCTTAGATGCTTATTATGTTCACACAGCTAACAGTTCACGCGTTCACGCTTTGTCTTCTCAAATTGATCAGATCATCAAAAATGAATTACATAAAAATCAGCGCAAACTCAGAAACTTAAATGATGATCTTGCCAAAACAGATAAAGCTGAAAGCGACCGTATCAAAGGCGAATTACTGACCGCTTATCAAAATAAGATCGTCCGTGGACAAGAAACAGTTACTTTAGATAACTATTACGACAATAGCCAATTGACCATCTCTTTGGATCCAAAAATATCCGCTAACGCAAATGCGCAAAAATATTTCACAAAATATCAGAAATTAAAAAAATCCGTTCAGCACTTGGACCAACAAATTAAATTAACTGCAGCCGATTTAGACTATTTTGAAACGATCGACGAACAGTTAAAAGACGCGTCCCCCAAGGATCTTGACCAAATTAAATTAGAATTATTAACTCAGGGATTTTTGAAAGATAGAAAAATTAGTCGACCTTCAGCAAAAAAAAGATCTGCTTTAGCGAAACCGGATCGTTTTAAAACAACTGATGGTATATCTATCGAAGTTGGTAAAAATAATTTTCAAAATGACGAATTAAGTTTGAAAACCGCTAGAAAAGATGAGATTTGGCTGCATGTTCAAAAATTGCCTGGTTCGCATGTGATTCTTCATAGCAATCATCCAAGCGACAACAGTCTTGTTCAAGCTGCAAAATTAGCAGCTTATTTCAGTAAAGCCAAAAATTCAGCCAATGTCGCAGTGGATTATTTGCCAGCAGGCAAGCTGCACAAACCCAATGGCGCCAAACCAGGATTTGTTATTTTCGAAGGTCAGCAGACTATTTTCGTGACGCCGGATAGTAAATTAGTCGAGCGTTTGAAGGCTTAATTCATAATATTGTATTTGAAAAAAAATCTGCTGATGCATAATTTTAAAATGGTTTTCTGAAAATAAATTTGTTAATTCGCCCGTCGTATATGCTTTTACGTCTCCTTCTTGAGATTTCAAGATAAGCATACGATTGTAAAGATCATGAAAAAAAGGTAAATTAATTTCTGCAATGATCAGTCGTCCGTGACTGCTTAAATGCTGTTTGGCTGAATTCAAAAATCTGACCGGATCGGGGAAATGGTGAAAAGAGGCAGAACAAATAATATAATCAAACTTTTCGCCACAAACTGCTAAATCCTCAGCTGAACCCGTGATAAAACGATACTCAGGATAATTTTGTCTGGCTTTTTGAACCATTTTCTCAGCAATATCAAGGCCAACGGCTGTAATTTTAGCCTGTCGCCCAAGTAAAGCAAGTAATCGACCGTTTGCACAGCCAACATCCAAAATACGATCACCAGCCTGTAGGTGCAAATTATGATTAATCAATCGTTTGAAGGGATAAGACAATAACCCGTCCAAGGAAAAATCAAAATGTTGGGCAATTTGGTTGTAGTGTTTTCGACTAAGTTGTTCATAATCTTTATCTTTGTTCATCGGCTATTTCTTAGTCTACCCAACATTTTTTGGAATTCTTCTGGTACCGGTGTTGAAAAAGACAGTTCTTGACCCGTATGTGGTTGCGTCAGTGTCAAACTGGCTGCATGCAGATATTGGCCATGCCCCGAGAGTGTTTTTTTCGGGCCGTAAAGTGGGTCAGCAGCGACGGGGTGACCAATATAAGCCATATGCACACGAATTTGATGCGTGCGGCCTGTCTCTAAAATAGCCTCGATCAGAGCATAATTTTTGAATTGCTCCAAAACTTTAAAATGTGTGACTGCCGATCTGCCGCTAGCGATAACTGCTTGTTTTTGTCGGTTCTTTGGATCACGTCCTATTGGCGCTTTGATCGTGCCCGTTTGTTCATGAAAATTGCCGTGAACAAGCGCCAAATATTTTCGACCTGTTTTATGTTTTCTTAAATCGTCTGACAATCGCTCATGTGCAAAATTATTTTTAGCAACCATTAATAAACCGCTAGTGTCTTTGTCGATCCGGTGAACGATACCAGGCCGAAACTGACCATTGATCGTTGACAAAGGCGCATGTGCTAATAAAGCATTTACGAGAGTATGGTCTGCATGACCAGCACTTGGATGTACGACCATTCCTTGTGGCTTATTCACCACAATTAAGTCATCATCTTCATAAATAATATCTAACGGTATATCTTCAGCCAACAGATCACTATTTTTAATCGCTGGAAAAGTCAACGAAATTTGATCACCGCTCTGTACATGATATTTTGGAAGCTTCAAGTCATCATTGACCGTGACATGATGACCATTAATTAATTTGTCGATCTGGCTTCGTGAAACATCAGGAAACTGCTCTGCTAAAAATTTGTCTAATCGATCAATTCCCTTGTCAACAGTGATTTTTAAGACTTTATTCGACATGATCAGCTAGTTTCTGAAAATAGTTAATAGCTTTTTTGCTCGTAACAATACGGTAATCTCGATTTTCGAAACTGAATTCAACAAGGCGTCTATTAGCAACGATTTTCGTAATTGTTAGATCTGCGATTTCAATATCTAGATCGTTTCCTAAAAAAATCCCCTGAAATAGGATATGGTCTGATTCGATCAAGAGACGCAAACGCAAAAAGTAAAACATAGTTGTGAACAGAAACAGACCCCAAACAACAAAAGCAGCAAAAGCCAGTCTTGAAAATTCCAATTGGACAATTAGGGCCAAGAGACCAAAAATTGCCAGCCAAATCAAGGTTACCTGCCCTTTAAATCCAAGATCTTGATAATAAGTTATAAGTCGTTTGTTTTGCATGGCATTTATTATAAATCAGCGTTCCTTTTTACCCCAGTATTGATATAGATCAGTCCGAATCGGGCCGTTATAAAGTTTGCGTTTCTTTGTCGCTTTTTGGCCATATATATGCTCGAAATTTTCATCGCTAGTCAAAATATATTTGCTCCAGGTTGGCATTTTTCTGTAAATAGCCCCCATTTGCTGATAAAGAACTTCGGCCTCTTCCAGTTCGCCTAAACGCTGACCATAAGGTGGATTAGCCACAATAATGCCGTTGATCTTGTCAGTTGACCAGTCTTTGACGGCCATTTGCTTGAACGTAATGTCATTATAAAGACCAGCTTTTTTTGCATTTTCCTTTGAAATGCGAATCATATTGCCATCAATATCATAGCCTGTAATGTCCAGCGGCTGATCATATTTAGCCAAACTATCAGCTTCTTCTCTAACATCTTGACTGATTTTTTTGTCAAACCAGTTCCAAGTCTCAATTTCAAAATCGCGATTCATGCCTGGCGCAATATTCTTGCCGATCAGTGCGGCCTCGATCGGAATTGTACCAGATCCGCAGACAGGATCAACAAAAGGATTGTCCGTAAACCAATTAGTTAGTAAGACAAGCGCTGCCGCAAAATTTTCCTTTAATGGTGCACCACCATGCTCGCTACGGTAGCCACGCTTGAAAAGCGATTCCCCGCTCGTATCGATCATGATCCGCACATTGTTTTTGTCAAGACGAATATCAATTCCGACATGATGTCCAGTTTCAGGCAATTCTTCGTGGCCTGTTTGTGCTCTCAGGGCTTCCACAATGGCTTTTTTTGTAATTCGCTGAATATCAGGCACGCTGAATAATTGCGAATCACGGCTATGTGCTTCCATAACAGGAAAATTGTCATCCCAATTAATGAAATCGCTCCAGGGCAAAGCTTTGACCGATTCAAAGAGATCATCGAAACGCAAAGTATGAAATTCACCAACTAGAATTTTGATTCGGTCTGCCGTTCTCAGCCAAACATTCGTCCTTAAAATATCCCGTTGATTACCAGAAAAACGCACAAATCCGTTCTCAGTTTGCGTTTTATAGCCTAAATTATTGAGCTCTTTGGCAACTAATGCTTCGATTCCCTGTCCGCAAGTCGCAATTAAATTGAAATCATCCATGACTCCATTCTACTTGTTCAGACGGCATAAATACGAGGCTTCAAAAAAGCCTTTAATTGATTGGTTTTGTTAACGAAAACAACATCGATAAAGATAATCAAACAACTGGACAAGCCAAACTGAAAAGGCTTACAATTAAGAAGTTAAAGTTAGTTTACTTTTTAACAAATGGAGGGATCCTAGTATGTCAGGGATTAGCATCGTCGTTGTTGGCGGCGGATTCGGCGGCGTTTATACCGTTAAAAAACTCGCAAAAAAATTTAAGAAAAACGCTCATGTTCATATCACTTTAATTGATAAACATTCTTATTTGACCTACATGACCGAACTTCATGAAGTGATTGCTGATCGGGTCGAACCAGACGCTGTGCAATACGACTTACAAAGATTATTCAGTCATCGAAAAAATGTCAGTATCGTCACAGATGAAGTCACTGGTATTGATAAAGAAAACAAGTTGGTCTTAGCTAAAAATGGTCAATATCCCTATGATTACTTAGTTTTGAGTACCGGTTCTCAGCCGAATACTTTTGCAACACCTGGTGTTGAAGAGTACGGATATATGATCGGATCATTCGAACAAGCCATTGCACTTAAGCACACCATCGAGGAACATATTCGGCTTGGTGCTGTTGAAAACGATCCAGCTAAACGAAAAAGTCTTTTGTCAATTGCAGTTGTCGGTTCAGGCTTTACCGGGGTTGAAATGATTGGCGAATTAATTGACTGGAAAACCATTCTCGCCAAGAGAAATAAAATTGATCCGTCCGAAATTAAGTTGTCGTTAATCGAGATGACTGCTAATTTGATGAATATGCTTGATCGTAAAGACGCTGCCAAAGGTGAAAAGCATCTGCGTCAACACGGTGTTGAAATTTTAAAAAATACAACGGTCGTACGCGTTGCCGAGGACTATACAGAATTTAAAGATTCGACCAAGTTTCCTACTGCAACATTAATCTGGACAGCCGGTATCAAAGCCACTGAAGAAGCACAGACTTTTGGTCTAAAACAAGGCAAAGCTGGACGAATCATTACAAATGAAAACGGTCAAGCGCTTGATCAGACTAATATTTATGTATTGGGAGACGGGTCTTTTACGGACGAAAATGGCTCAGGAAAAGGACAACCGCAGACAGTTCAAGGATCGGAAGCTGGTGCAGTCGTTGCTTCTAAAAACATTGCCCTATCAATTGCTGGCCAACCTACTAATGCAGTATTTGAAGGCAAATATTCTGGTTTCGTTGTATCGATCGGTTCTAAGTACGCCGTCGCCCAGGTCGGTAAAAATTTTCATCTAAGCGGTTTTTTTGCTCAAGCCGTCAAACACATGATCAATATCATCTATTTCGCGCAGATCACAAATGCTTACTATTTATTTAAATACATGCAACATGAATTCTTTAATAATTCCAATGAAAGAAACATGTTCTACGGTTACCTCAGCAGGCAAGGCAATGTACTTTGGTCAGTCCCGGCGCGATTGTTCCTTGGCGCAACTTGGGTAGTGGACGTGATACCAAAACTTTCTGGCAAAAATTCCTGGTTTGTGAATAAATTAAGACTTTCTACCTTTGATTGGCTGCTCACTAATACAACTTCTGGGGCTTCAGCAGCTGGCAAAGATGCCACCGCGACCGTGACGAAAACAGTAAAGGCAACTTTTTCTCTTTCTTATCAGTATGGCAATCAGCCGATGCTTATTTTCAAACACATTCCAAAATGGTACTACAATATTACTAAATTTATGATTCCCAACACTGATGTCGCCTTTTTTATGCAAAAAACAATGACAGTTTTTGAATTATTGATTGGATTGGCCTTGATTTTTGGCGTCTTTACCTGGCTGTCTTCAGCGGCTTCGGTTGCCTTTGTCACAATTTTCTCACTGAGTTCAATGTTTTATTGGACAAATATTTGGATGATCCCAATTGCGATCGCGGTCATGAATGGTTCGGGCAGAACTTTTGGCATTGACAAGTATCTCCAGCCTTGGTTGCAAAAACACTTAGGCAATTGGTGGTATGGCAAAACAAAATCGTCTTACAAATGATTACAATATGAGCTGAAATTCCCTGGTTCAATGTCATCCAAAGTGAGGATCAATGAAGCTCTCCGATAGTTTAAAAAAATATTTTAAAATGATCAAACCACTGGATTTTCTAATTGTCCTTTCTTTGATCCTGCTCTCTTTTGCACCGCTAATTATTTTTTCTTATCAGGAGCAAAGCAGGCAGACAGTTGGCAGACAAATTATTTTAACAGCTGTCATTAGTCACGCAGGTAAGGTGGTCCGCAGGATTCAGCTGACTGATCATAAAGGTATTACTAAATACCGTTTTACAAACGGTGAAGCTTTTAATGACGTTGTTGCTACTGGCAAAAAAATTAAAATTGTAGAAGCAAACTGCCCTGACCAAATCTGCGTCAATCACGCCTCAATTGATCGGGCCGGTGAATCAATCGTCTGTTTGCCACATAAATTAATTGTTGAAATCAGATCGAGCAATGGAAAAAATACCGGAGGATTAGTGAATTGAATTATTCCTCAGACAAAACCAGGCAGTACATCTATATCTCATTACTTTGCGCTCAGGGCGTGATCATTGGCCTGATCGAGCGTATGATTCCCTTCCCTTTTGCCTTTGCTCCAGGTGCCAAATTAGGATTAGCAAACATCATCACGATTCTGTCTCTATATACATTGCCAGTCTCTGAGAGTTTCCTGTTAATGATGATGCGTTTAATTCTAACGAGCCTGCTTGGCGGAACAATGTCGACTTTTCTATACTCGGCTACCGGCGCCGGCTTGTCTTGGATCGGCATGCTTTTGATCAAACAGCTTGGGAATAAACACGTTTCTATGATCGGCATTTCTGCAGCTGGTGGTATTTTATTTAATGTTGGCCAACTAACGGTTGCCAGCTGGATCGCTGGTTCTTGGACAGTCATGCTATACATGCCAGTGCTATCCTTTATTGGTATTTTAGCCGGAATCGCAGTCGGTATCATCGCCAATTTTCTTTTTGAACACGTCGCAACCTTATCGCGTCTACGCTTTGAATTTAAACAACCCAAAAAGAGGACGCAAGCATGAAAATCAATGCAATCTGGGATCAATATCCAATGATCAAAGACGAATTAGGTCAAACACTAGATCTTATGGCGCAAAATATTAGAGCTGATAATCAGCCTATTGCTCAGGCTATTTTGCACATGGTTGGTTCTGGCGGCAAACTATTGCGCCCAGCATACCTATTGCTGTTTTCAATGTTTAAAGCAACCGATCGTCACAAAATGATCGCCCTAGCTGCTGCCGTTGAAACACTGCATACTGCCACCTTGATCCACGATGATGTGATCGATAGTTCCCCGACCCGTCGCGGCTCAATTTCGATCCAAGAACAATTCGGGCAGAGTACTGCTGTCTATTCCGGTGATTATTTATTTATTGTTTGTTTTAGACTGATGTCGAAATATGCAGGTGATTTTCGTGGTATTGAGCGCTACAGTCAGCATATGGAAGCAATTTTAAATGGTGAGATGGCACAAACATCCGAGCGCTATGACGTCAATATTTCGATCGATCAATATTTTAAACAAGTTTCCGGAAAAACCGGTCAGCTGTTTTCATTAGCAGCCTTTTTAGGTGCCTACGAAAGTGGTAATACAATTGCATTTGCCAAGAGAGCTGAACAGATCGGTCTTAAAATCGGCATTGCTTTTCAGCTGCTTGATGATATTTTAGATTATACGGATACGAGTCAAGAAATCGGTAAGCCGATTCATAAAGATATTCGCGAGGGTATTTATTCAGCACCTTTGATTTTGGCCATGGCTCAAGATCGGACAGCTCTTGTGCCGCTATTGAAAAAACAAGCTCAAATAAACGACCAGGACCTTCTGATCGCTATCAAACTGGTGATCAAGCTCGGTGGTATCAAACAAGCCAAGACAATCGCTGACAACTACACACAAGAAGCTTTGATCGGTTTAAAAGAATTACCCGATCTTCCGGCCAAAAAAATTTTAATCGAAATCACAAGTGCTTTGTTGGAACGGCGATTTTAAAATGACGATTCTGCAAGTGAAAAACTTAAACTACCATTATTCTCAAATGACTAAAGCAAGTATCTCAAAACTGAATTTTTCATTAAATTCAGGAGAGTGGCTGACGATTTTAGGAAAAAATGGTTCTGGTAAAAGTACTTTAGTTCACCTATTAGACGGCCTGCTATTAGCTGATTCTGGGCAAATTATCATTGATGGTCAAATTCTGAGCAAAGAGAATATTTGGTCGATAAGAAAGAAGATCGGTATTGTTTTTCAAAACCCTGATAATCAATTTGTTGGCGAAACAGTGCTGGATGATGTTGCTTTTGGTATGGAAAATAATGCTGTTACTCGTAAACTAATGTTTCAAAGAGCCAACGATGCGCTCCAAAAGGTTAATATGGCAGCCTTTGCAGATCGGCAACCAGCTCGCCTATCTGGTGGCCAAAAACAACGAGTTGCCATTGCTGGTGTGCTTGTGTTGAACCCAAAGATTCTAATTTTAGACGAAGCGACCAGTATGCTAGATCCAATTGGTCGACAAGAGGTTTGGCAAACTATTAAAAAACTGAGAGAAAATCATCAGCTCACAGTCATTTCTATTAGTCATGATTTAACGGAAATGGCCTTATCAGATCGCGTAATTGTTCTAAATGACGGAAAAATAACTTTTGATGGCAAAGCAAAAGCGCTTTTTTTAAAAGACAAACTGCTAAATGATAATGGCTTAAAACTGCCCTTTTTATCACAATTAGTCAAGGATCTACGCCAAAATAAAATCATGCCATCAGGCAACTTTAAAAACGGGAAGGAGCTTGCAGCACTCATATGGAAATCATTTTCAAGCATGTAGCTTATAGTTATCAAACTCATACACCCTTTCAAAATAATGCTTTGGAAGATATTAATTTTGAAATCGCAAGCGGCTCTTTTACATCAATTATCGGTTCGACCGGTAGCGGAAAATCGACTGTGCTGCAATTGATCGATGGCTTGATCGAACCAACTGGCGGCAGCCTTGCAGTTGGTGATTATTATTTTGATCAGATGACTCATTTAAAAAAATTAAAAAATCTGCGACAAAAAATAGGTTTTATTTTTCAGTTTGCTGAAAATCAATTATTTGAAGAAACAGTTGAAAAAGATTTGATGTTCGGTCCCTTGAATTTTGCTGTCGACCAACAGCATGCCAAAGAAAATGCACGGAAAATTCTGGCAGTTGTTGATTTGCCAGAATCCGTCTTACGCTTATCGCCGCTTGACTTATCTGGTGGACAAAGACGACGCATTGCGATCGCTGGCGTTTTGATCAATGATCCGCAAATTCTACTACTCGATGAACCGACCGTTGGTCTAGACCCTGAGAATCATCTCGAATTGATGGCATTGTTCAAAAAATTAAATCAGCAAGAAAAAACAATTATCATGGTCAGCCACGATATGAACGACGTAGCCAAATATTCTGATCAAGTGATCGTTTTGAATCAAGGGAAACTTATAAAAAAAGCAAGTCCTGAAATTATTTTCGCTGATGAACCTTTTTTAAAAAGCCAACAGCTGGCTCTTCCAGATACGATTGCTTTTGCCAATGAGCTAAAAAAACTCGGCCTCAAATTAGATGAACCGATCAAAGATGAGCAAGAACTTATTTTAGCCATTCGTAAACAATTTTTATTAAGGAAAAAAATATGAATAGCGACCGCTTGATTCTTGGACGTTATCTGCCAGGAAACTCATTAATTCACCGCTTGGATCCTAGAGTAAAACTGCTGATCACGTTCAGTTTTATCCTACTCACTTTTTTTGCTGATAATTGGCAGACTATCACGTTGCTATTCTTGACCGTTTTTCTTTGTCTCGTGATCGCAAAAATTCGCTTATCATTTTTCTTAAATGGACTGCGGCCAATGATGTGGCTAATTATTTTTACTGTACTAATGCAACTGCTTTTTTCCAGCGGCGGCAAACTTTATTGGCATTGGGGCTGGCTCAGCATTTCCCAGCTCGGTATCGCGACTGGTGCAATTGTTTTCTTTCGTTTCGTTTTAATTATTTTTATTTCAACACTGCTGACTCTGACAACAACGCCAACGCAATTAGCCGATGCGATCGCTAGTTTATTAAAACCCCTGAAAATAGTCCATTTTCCAGTGGACGAAGTTGCATTAATGTTATCGCTGTCTTTACGCTTTGTGCCAACTTTAATGGATGAAAGCAGTAGGATCATGAATGCTCAACGAGCCCGCGGCGTCGATTTTGGTCAGGGCAATCTTTTTCAGCAAATGCAATTGATCGTACCGGTTTTGATACCTCAATTTATCGCCAGTTTTTATCGTGCCGACCAGTTAGCTGATGCCATGGAATCCCGAGGCTATCACGGTACTGCTGGCAGGACAAAATTCCGTCAATTAAAGCTGCATTGGTTCGATTCAATAGTTGTCATCGCTTTTATATGTTTATTAGCAGCTGTTTTCTTTTTAAAATCCTGAAACAGGTATTAAAACACATAATAATAAAATCAATATCTGGGCAGCACCGACAAACAATAAATTGTTAATAGCTGTCTGAAAAGTTGTGTGTTTATTTTGCTCTTTCATAAAGATTTTGATATTTTTAATCACGTATGGCAGCAGCAGTAAACTTAGTAAACTCCAAAATGGCAGGTAGCTAAAAATCACCGAAATAATTATAAAAACAAAGGCTGATGCTGGCCAGAGCGGGTACAGCTGAACAGCCTTTTTTTGCCCTAAATAAAAAGGCAAAGTAAAACGCTCGTTTTTGATATCTTGCTTTAAATCACAAATATTGTCCGCATACATCACACTGCTATCAAAAATTGCAAAGGGCATGCCTACAAACATTAATTGAATCAGTAATGGCAAATTAATCGAAAGCAAAAGGATCCAGCCGCTATGAAAATCTAGTGTGATTGGCAAGTGCGGCATGTTCACAAATGAGGCGATAAAAATCGTTCCAAAACCTTCAACCGGGCCTGACAGAATTTCGCCCAATGGCAAACGTGACAAAGGAAAAGGACCATATGTATAAAATATGGCCACAGCGATCGCTGCACCGCCGATAAATAATAAAATCAAATTTGTCCTCAAAACAAGAATGAGACCCATTAGACAGGCAGTCGCAAGCAAACACAACATAAATATCATGACTTGTTTAGGATTCAAACGTTCTCGACTGATCACATTAGTTGTTTTTAAATAATTGAGATCTTTGGCTTTTTTAAAATCTTGCACATGATTAAAGCCAGACACAAATAAAGCAATACAAAATTGGCCAACGAAATAAATCAGCGTATTTAACCAATCAATTCGGCCGAATGCATATTGAGCATATACAACGCCAAACAAAAAAGGCATCAAGACAGTCGTTTTCTGTGGCAAACTAATCAATTCTAAAAATAGAGGCCAGGTTATTTTATTGTATTTTGCTTCAGTCATTATTTATTTTCCAATTGGTTTTATTCAGTACAAAGTACAAAAAAACCTGTGGACAAAATCATCAACAGGTATTCTCATTAGCCAACATTAATCTGAGTAAACAATATTTGAAACTTTCAAAGTTTGTGTGTCACCAGCCTGAGCGCGATTCAGAAGCTGCTGAGCATAGATGATAAATGTCGCAGATGATTCGGTTGCACCAGAAACTGTGTCCACAACAGCAGATGATTCTTTGGCGTTGTAAGCTTTGATCAATTCCTGATTTAACTTAGGAATATATTCTTGAGGGCCAACACCGCTGACCTTTTTCATGGATTTTTCATAAGCAGTATCACTTTGCTTGGATTTACCATTTTTATCAACATAGTCAAAGTTGGACTTCGTTAATTTACCATCAGCGACCGTGATCGAGAAGACGATTCGGTAACCATGGGCATAATTCTGCTCAGCCAGTTGATAAGTACCATCCTTTAATGCGGCAGTATTATCAATTTTTATCGTCTTATGATTGCCCGCTTGTGCCGCTTGAACTAGCTGCTGTGCGTAATTCTTAACAGTCCAAGAAGATTCAGTTGCACCTGTCACTGTATCGATCGTCGCGACATCAGCGCCGGCCTTTTTCCAAGATTTCTGCAGTTTTGGAATATATTCTTTAGGGCCAACACCACTAACTTTTTTCATAGATTTTTCATAAGCTGTATCGCTTTTCTTCGATTTACCCTTTTTATTAACGTAATCGTATTTAGTAGAAGCGATTTTACCAGCCTTGACCTTCATGGACATCTTCACGCGGTATCCATGTGCATAACCTGTTTCAACCAACTTATAAGTTCCGTTCTTCAGTTTTTTGCCAGCGGTTTCTTTGGCAGTTTTTGCAGCCCAAGCCATTACAGATGCACTTGGTAAAATTGCCGGTGCAGCAATCGTAAAAGAACTTAAACTCATCAACGCAGCGCTCGTAAGTGCAATGCCCTTTAGCGTCTTACTTACTTTCATAGTCATAAAATCCTTTCCCCCGTAAAATATGATTTCAGCACTTGTGAATCATATTACAAGTATCATTTTACTCCTCTAAGAGGTATTTGCAAGCGTTTTCATTTAGTAAAAAGCAATAAAAAAACTGTTTGATCTTCAGTTGACTTCGAGCGTCAATACTGAAAAAATCAAGCAGCTTTTATTCAGCCGCAAGTGATGCGACCGTTTGGCTAATAAGTTTTGTCGGTAATGGTTGGCTTAGTTCAAAACGCAAGGTTCCTTTACCTTTTATATAAGTTTTTAATCGTTTTTTTAAGGCTGCGTCTTTTGGAACTGGATAAATCGCCAAATGATCCGACCAGACTGAAATAAAAACATGTGGTCGTTTTTTATCATGACGATAACCGATAATGCCGTAACTGAAAAGCTCTTCAGCAGTCGGTAATGTTTTTAAAACAATTGTCCTAAGTTGTGAAAAGCCTGCTAGCGCTTGATCAGGTATTTGGGCTAGGTAATCATCGACCGTCTTGATTTGTTTTTTAGCTTTTTTGGCTAGTTGATAGGATTTTTTTAACATACTGGTCAAAACATCTAAATCAATATCTGCTATTTTTTGAATATAAAGACAGCTCACAGTGTGTCGATATCGACCCAATTTTTTTAAATCATCCGCATGAGCAGCAAAACCTTCATTAAAGTAAATCGTCAGCGCATTTTTTCTGGGACTGAAAGCTAGTTTTGGCCGATCTATTTGACGACCACTTCCATAGACTTCGTGTACCGTGGAAAAACCAATAATGCTTGGTCCCCACATGACAGGTTTTTCAGCTGAAATGCGACTCATTATTCGAATTAAAGTACTTGCATCAGATTTTTGGGACAACTTGATAGTCGTCAAAAAAGCACTGACAGCGAGCGTATTAACTTGTGTTTGGTGACTGATCACAAAATTATTATATCTTAGCTGGGGGTTCCAAAAGTTATGTCTTACAACTTTTAGCTACTAAAAAACCGCATTTCTGCGGCTGCCTCGGCAAATCTATAGGCCATGTTATGTTCCAATTGTACTTGGCGAGCACAATTTTCGACAATTATCTATCTACTTGCATTTACTCGCGCAAATCCAAGTGTCAATTTTTGCTTCAGTTGGTTAAATTGACCGCCCCTACCAAAAGTTTGGGTTGCCCGCTTGCAGGGTTTACGCCGTCTCATTTCCCCGGTTTTCCGGTTCTTCGTCACTATAGCACTTTTATAGAATAATCAGACATAGCCGAAGCCTTAGTCTTTTTTTCTGCCGTCAGCTGCAACTAATGCCGCAACTGCCTTCGCTTATTAGGCTCAGTACAAACACTCCAATCATCGCAGATCGGGCGGGCATGGACCTTCCTCACGAGTCTTTCATCGCGCAATTGTCCGATTTGCCTTTTTTATTATAGGCTTATTGCCTGAAGATGTCTTTTGTGATCTCGTGGTAAAATTTTCTCAATTGTAATTGGAGGAAAGATGGCAGAATTAAAAGCACGTTCAACGTTTCAGGAAAAATATAAGTGGGATCTCAGACCGCTATTTGCGGACGAAAATGCTTATTTACGGGCAATAAGCGATGTTTTGGATCAAATTAATGAATTTCAAAAAAATTTCGATGGTCATTTAAAAACGCTTGATGACTTTCAAAGAGCACTAAAAGTCTATGAACAGTTAGGCATTGCGATCGATCAAATTGCTAATTACGGCTTCATGCCGCAATCTTCGGACTTTTCAGACGAAAAATTTGGTGAAGTTGCCCATGCCGCTCAAGATTTTACGACCAAAGCCAGCGTTGCGCTTAGTTTTTGGGACGATGCTTTAGTAAATGCTGATCCTAATGTTTTGAACGAACTTAGCCAAGAGCCACAATACCAAGAGCTGATCCGAAAAACCAAGTTGACGAAAAAAACTTATCTGGGCAAAGATATCGAAAAAACGATCTCTAACCTGCAAAGCGCGCTAGAAACACCCTATGATGTCTACACAAAATTGCGTGCCGGTGATTATCACATGGCAGATTTTCAAGTAGCAGGTAAAAATTATCCAAATTCATTTGTCAGCTATGAAAATTTTTATCAAAATGATGAAAACGCTGAAATTAGAGAGGCCTCTTTTCGTTCATTTTCACAGGGTTTGCGGGCTAATCAGAACGCTGCTGCAGCTACCTATTTAAACCAAGTGACAAATGAAAAAACACTCTCAGAAATGCGTGGTTATGATTCTGTTTTTGATTATCTGTTAGCACCGCAAGAGGTCGATCGCAGTATGTTCGACCGGCAAATTGACCTGATCATGACTGATTTTGCGCCAGTTGCTCAAAAATACTTGAAACACGTGGCTCAGGTTAACCATTTGTCAAAACTCAGCTTTGCTGATTGGAAGTTAGATATTGATCCCGAACTCAATCCAGAAGTTTCGATCGAAGACAGTTACGATTACGTCATGAAGGCAACAGCTCAGCTGGGCGATGAATACAGTCAAACGATCAAAAACTTTCTCAAAGATCGTTGGGTCGATTTCCCAGCCAATACAGGCAAAGATTCCGGAGGCTATACCACATTCCCTTATGGCGTCCATCCTTTTATTCTCATGAGTTGGACCGGCCGTTTATCAGATGTTTACACACTTATCCATGAAATCGGTCATGCTGGTCAAGGTGCCCTATCAGCCAAGAATCAAAGTTACTACAACTATGAACCGTCTACTTATTATGTCGAGGCAGCCTCAACTTTTAATGAACTGCTCTTATCCGATTATTTGGAGAATCAATCCGATGATCCAAGAACAAAACGTTTTGCCCTCGCCCATCGTTTAAGCGACACTTATTTCCACAATTTTATTACGCATTTGACCGAAGCGGCTTTCCAGCGAGAAGTTTATACACTGATTGATCAAGGCGGTTCTTTTAATGCTGATAAGCTGAATCAGATCATGAAACACGTTCTGTCCACATTCTGGGGAGATGCTGTTGAAATTGATGATGATGCCGCTTTGACCTGGATGCGTCAGGCACATTATTACATGGGTCTGTATTCCTATACTTATTCCGCAGGATTAACAATTTCGACTCAAGGATTCATTAATTTAAAAAAT
The DNA here is from genome assembly GCF_004102045.2 of Oenococcus sicerae. Classification (GTDB taxonomy): domain Bacteria; phylum Bacillota; class Bacilli; order Lactobacillales; family Lactobacillaceae; genus Oenococcus; species Oenococcus sicerae. Next base: position 1,598,074 of record NZ_CP029684.2, read on the forward strand.
GATCCGGAAAAAGGTCGCAGATCTTGGCTGGATTTCTTAAAACTTGGTGGATCTAAAGCGCCGATCGAAGCAGCGAAAATTGCAGCCGTTGATGTCACGACCGATGTTCCTTTGCGCAACACGATCCAATTCTTATCCGATACGGTTGACAAAATTATTGCCTATAGCGATGAAATCTAACTGGAAACAAACAAAAGTACCAGACGAAACTTACGTGCTGCTGGGTGTTGAAAATATTGATCAAAATGCTTTTGGTGCGATCAACGGTTGCGAAGCAGCAAGTTTGCTTGAAGGTCTGCATTTTGTCGATAAGGCTAAGGAATTTGACTATCCAAGCTTTTTGAAAACAATGCCGATTGATCCAGATGGCAACCCTAATCAAGCATTCGGCGGATCCGCTTTTTTCGATACGCCTGGCAAACTTGAAGCTATTTTTATTAAACCTTTAATTGAGTGGGGATCGCATTTTGGCCATCTAAGCAATTTGAGTGGTCTGAAATTAGCAGCCTTATCAGATATAATTCGCACAGGAAAACCGATCTTGGTTTATGTTTCGATCGGTTTTCGACCTTTTTCTAAGGAAAAATTTTCTTTCGGCGAAGAATTAACAAATAATCATGCTGTCATTTTGGACGGTTTTTCCGAACACTTCGTACACCTCTCCGATCCGATCGATGGCCGATACTGGTTGAAAAAAAATAAATTTGAAGAAATTTACAAAGTCAGAAAATGGGCCGTTGCCATCAGTTGATAAAAAATAGTGATTCCGATCTTCTACCAACTCCTGTTTTCCTCTTCCATGTCATTAGCAACATCAGTCAATGCATCGAAATCAATCAGTTTTAACAAATAGCCTGGATGCTTTTGCTGATACTCTTTGACTGCTTTGTAATCAAAATCCGTTTTCCCAGGATTCTCAGGATCATAAACTAATAAAGCTTCATCAGTGTGCTTTAGCATAAACTGCTGAAAATTGCGTAACTGGATAGGACTTTTATAGCTCTCTTTTGTTAAGGCTTCAGAAAAAGTGACGCTTGTACGCAGACTGATCAGCTGCTGCTTATGATCGTCATTCCAATTCGCGCCAAAATCCGAAAAAGGTAGCATAATAGCAGTTTTTAATTCAGGGAACTCTTTTGTTAATTCGAGTGCAACTTGGCAAGCCCACTGTTCAACACCCATTTGGCCGCTCGTAATCAGCCATTCAAGCTGATTATTTTCAAGCTCATCTATGAAGGTATCCTTTAAGGCGCGTTTGATCACTTGAATTTTAGGATCTTCATCACCAAAAGTGCCGAGTTCAAAGCTCCGATATCCTGTTAACCAAAGGCGTTTTTTCATATCTTTATTCTACAATTGTCGTATGGTTAATTATCCAAGCGGTGTCCAGCCCAGCCGAGCAGCTGGTTCTAAAAAAAATAAAAATGTTCGCTACGGCAAGCGCGGCATGGGTCTTGAAGAGATGATCAATGAAGCGAACAGCTATTATCTCGTCAATCATTTGGCTGTGATCCATAAAAAACCAACACCGATCACGGTTGTCCACGTTGATTATCCTGATCGCAGTATGGCTAAAATTACAGAAGCTTATTACGTTCAACCCTCGACGACTGATTATAACGGAGTCGTTAATGGCCGCTACATTGATTTTGATGCCAAAGAGACTAAGAACAAAACCAACATGCCCTTGAAAAATTTTCATCAGCACCAAATCACACATTTGAAAAATGTTTTAGAAAACGGCGGCATTGGTTTTTTCATTCTCGCTTTCACCAACCTAGCTGAATACTATTTATTTCCGGCCGCTCTTTTGATAGATATTTGGGACAAATCTCAACTTGGAGGAGAAAAATCAGTGCCTTATAATTTGGTTTCTAAGCAAGGAATTCAAATAAACAGTAAAATGATACCTAGCTTGGACTATCTGCCAGCTTTGAAAAGTTTTTTTAAAATCTAAATGTCTGATAATTCTTACAATCCAAATAATTTCCAAAACGATTCTCAAGAACATGCCAACGATACAAACAGGGCCGGATCCAATTTTGACGATGCCCCCAAAAACTATCAGGACGCTAAGAAAATGTTTCCTGATACTGATGGTCGTCGTCCGATCAGTTTCGGCAGAAAACAAAATAAACATTTGAAAAATCAAGAAGCTGCGTTTAGGCCAACTGATTTTCATGTTGCTGATTTTTCACCTGCTGATGGTCATAATCAATCCTTCAAAAACCCAAAGGACGTTAGCGATTTGAAAAGAAATGGTTATAAAAAAAATAAAAAATCTTCTGGCCGACCGAAGAAAAAGGGTAGTAAATTAAAGCTACTTGCCAAAATATCAGCTTGGTCTATCACTATTTTTGCGCTTGGCTTGTTAGCGGCTATGGCAGTTTTCTTTACTTATGCAGCTGGTGCTCCTAAAATAACCGAAGCTCAACTGGCATCAGAAAATTCCATGCAGATCTTCGACTCGCAAGGATCGCTAATTTATTCCGGTTCACAGCAGGAACGTGATTATGCTGACCAAAGTGAAATACCAGAAAGCCTGATGCATGCGGTCGTTTCAATTGAAGACCGCCGTTTTTACAAACATCATGGTGTTGATGTTTACCGTACTATTGGTGCGCTGTTTTCTGATATCAAGGGAAAGTTGACTGGCCATTCGACTGGTCTGCAAGGCGGATCAACCTTGACTCAGCAATTGGTCAAGCTATCTGTTTTTTCAACTAAAGCTTCTGACCAAACACTGAAACGTAAAGCACAAGAAGCTTGGCTGGCCTTAAAAGTCGAACGTAATTTTAGTAAAAATCAAATTCTGACTTTCTATATCAATAAAGTAAATATGGGAAATGGTATTTACGGCATGAAAACGGCTGCCGAATATTATTTTGGTAAAAACCTCAACCAATTGGATCTATCGCAATTGGCCATTTTAGCCGGTATCCCCCGTTCACCTGTTTACTATGATCCCTACACTTACCCTAATTACTTAAAGGTTCGTCGAAATGATGTTCTCGCCGGCGAAGTCGCGATGAAGTATATCACGCAAGCACAAGCTGATAAAGCGATGGCAGAACCAGTTCAACAAGGCTTGATCCCAAAAGTCGAGCAAACGGAAAATTCAGTCAGTTCGAATCTAACGGTTAACGCCTATGCACAATCAGTCTTAAGTGAGGTTCGCAAGTTGGGCTATAATCCAACCAAAGATGGCTTAAAAATTTATACAGCCATGAACTCTAAAATGCAAAAGCGGCTCTATACAGTCTTAAATGGTGGTACTGGCGTTCCTTGGTTAAACGGCATTCAAGCAGCAGCCACAGTTGTCAATCCGAAAAATGGCCGTGTCCTAGCTCAAGTTGGCGGCCGTAATGTTACTGGTATGTTTAGTTTAAATAGAGCTGTTCAGACTAACCGGTCTTCTGGATCAACCGCTAAGCCTTTGGTCGATTATGGCCCAGCTATTGAATACCTGAATTGGCCAACTTATCGAACTGTTCAAGATACTCAATATAAATATCCAGGTACAAATATCAGCGTCCATGATTTCGACGGTACTTTTCTGGGCAATATGACGATGCGCAAAGCTATTGTCATTTCAAGAAACATTCCCGCGATCAGAACATTAATGGAAGTTGGCATGACTAGGTCATCTGAGTTCTTGAATAAACTCGGTATCAATATCAAAGCTAGCCAATTGACCGGATCCTCTGCGATCGGTATTGATGTTTCCACGGAACAAGAAGCAGCAGCTTTTTCCGCTTTCGCAAATGGTGGTACTTACTATAAGCCTGAGTATGTTGAAAAAATCGTGACCTCTGACGGTGTCACCCATAGTTATGAGCCCAGTGGCACGCGCGCAATGAAGACTTCAACTGCCTTTATGATGACGAACATTATGGAGGGTGTCCCTAAATACAACGGATCAGCCCCTGGCGCCGAGATCTCCGGCCTTTATCAAGCCGGCAAATCCGGTATCGTCGGCTACGCGGATTCAGCCAACCAGCCAAGCGGCGCTGAATCTGATGTTTGGTTCACAGGATATACAAAAAATCTCGCTGCTTCGTTTTGGGTCGGCTACGATCAGCCAAATGCAACGGGTAATTATATTCCCAATGCATCTGAATCTTCGATGCCCGAAAGAGCCTACCGCGACTTCATGCTGACTGCCATGCAAGGCTATGACAATACCGATTGGACTGCTCCGAATACGGTTCAAAAAGTTGTTAAAGGAAGTGTGACCGAATATGAAGTCAAGGGTGCTAGCTGGAGCAATGGCGGTTTGCCGAACGCTTATTCTTCCTCATCATCTTCCAGCTCTAAAACAATTATCGTGACACCATCGCTTTCTTCTTCATCAAGCAGTTTATCGAGCTCTAGCGATAGTCTCTCTAGCAGTAGTTCGTCTGCAAGCTCAGCTGCATCATCGTCTTCTTCAACTCAAACACCATAATAAAAAAACCGAACTTAAATGGTTCGGTTTTTTATTAGTTAAGCTTATTTATTCGCCAATTTTTTTTAACGGGATCTTGATCTCTGAATCAACCTGCTTGACCGTATTCCCCTGTTCTGCGAGCGGTCCGGTATACTGCTGCCGGTGCCGTAAATTATCTGCCTCAGCCTGTTCTTTGGTCTGGACATGGTTCTGCTTCCAATTAAGCAATATTTTCTCGATATAACGCAGATTCAAGATTTGACTGTTAACTGATTGCCTTAAGGCCGTAACGATCAATTCAGGGCTAAATTGGTCCTTTTTAAGCCAATCGCCAATGGTTTGTAGTTCCATTGGCGTCAGCATACGACCAAATTCTCTTTGAAACAATTGATACAGACTTTTTTTTGTTTTCGTTTGGTCTAAACTGCTATCAGCAACAAGCGGCTGCAGATCAAGACCACCAGAAATAAGTTTGCCAAACAAATTGCTTAAATCATAGGCATCGTTAGAAGCTGATAGCGAAATAACCTTACTATTTAAAAGTCTTTCTATCGTTTTTTGAACAGCAGCCTGCGAAAAATTAGTTCGCGCTGAAATCAATTCAGTCCTTGGCAGCGCAATGCCTTCTTTGGAAAACGCGAAAAGCTGCATGATCACGATTAGATCTTCATTACTCAGGCCAAGTTGATGATAACTTTTAAACAGCCTGAGCGGCAGTTCAACATTCCCTTCAGCTAAAAATTGTTTTAAATCTTTGTCCATTGCTATTAGGGATGCAAACGATTCAAAGTTCTTGGAAAAGGAATCGTCTCGCGAATGTGATCTTCACCCGCAACGAAACGAATCAAACGTTCCAAACCCAGACCGAATCCTGAGTGCGGTACCGTACCATACTTGCGCAGATCCAGATACCAACTGTATTCATTAAGATCCAAATGCTGATCAATCAACCGCTGTTTTAGATAATCATAATCAGTATCACGTTCAGAACCGCCAATAATTTCGCCGTAGCCTTCAGGTGCCATGAGATCAGCTGAAATGACCACATCATCTCGTGTTGGATGGCGTTTCATATAAAAAGCTTTGACCGCTTTGGGAAAATTAACAACGAAAAAGGGCGAAGTAAAATGATTTGCCAAAAAAGTCTCTTCCGGAGAACCAAAATCAACACCCCAATCGATCTTAAAACCATTGTCCTGCAACAGTTTAACAGCATCATCATAACTCACGCGCGGGTAAGGCAATTTCGTGTAAGAAGCTAATTTTTCTATGTCTCGACCCAACATTTTTAACTCAACACGACAATTATCGATAACTCTTTGGATCAAATAGGCAATAAATCGTTCCTGAACTTCTAACGACTGCTCTTGGTGCATCCATGCCATTTCGGCGTCGATCATCCAAAATTCAGTCAAATGGCGTCGAGTCGAAGATTTTTCAGCTCTGAAAGTTGGTCCAAAATCATAAACCTTGCCAAAAGCCATCGCCCCGGCTTCCGCATAAAGCTGGCCAGTTTGTGACAAATAAGCTTCTTTGCCAAAGTAATCAACCGGAAAAAGTTCCGTAGTGCCTTCAGGAGCGGAATCGGTGATGATCGGTGCATCTAATTTTAAAAAACCATCCTCATGAAAGAAATCGTAAATAGCCCGAATGAGTTCATCACGAATTTTTAGAGTTGCGTAAGGCTTTTGATGACGCAAGTAGAGGTGACGCTCATCGAACAAAAAATCAGTGCCATGCTCTTTTGGTGAAATCGGGTAATTCTCAGACTCACCAACGATTTCAATCTCAGAGACAGCCATTTCGTAACCAAATTCGCTTCGAGAGTCTGCATGGATCGTGCCGGTAACATAGAGACTCGTTTCCTGTTTTAAATGTTCAGCCAGCTTAAAAGTTGCTTCGTCAACATCAGTGGCCGAAACAACTCCCTGCATAAACCCCGTACCATCACGCAACTGCAAAAAAGCGATTTTACCGCCGCCTCTTTTTTGCCGCAGCCAAACACCGATCTTGACCACTCGGCCAACATATTCAGCAGCATCTTCGATTCTGATCATTTTTACTTCTGACATTTACAACTCCCTGAAATTACTATATCCCTTCAATTATGCGATAAACTTTGCCACTTCTTAAATCGATCGTCAGATAATTCACAGAACTCTTGCCGCCTTGATAGCTGATTTCAAATACGGGACGGCCTTTATACACTGATGGTGAAAAAGAGTAGACATGTTTGACTGCATACTTGACATAGATCTGATCTAGTTTTGCATTGGAAAGCTGCCTGGACACGGGGATCTTATCAACTAATTTTTCCTGATGATTAAAAATAGTTAAATAATTATTACCCTGAGCATCGGCACCATAAATTGAATAGTAGTGGCCATTGCGGTCAGATTCTTTAAAAGTTTTGACACTCTTGATACCGGCTTCTCTTTTAGCTGCGGCTGCATATTTGCTGGCCGTACTATTGATCGGAAACATGACCAAATAAAGATAACTGGCCAAAGCAAACAAAAGCAGCAACAGCAGGCCAATATAAATAGCTAGTTTATGCGCTTTATTGGAACGCTGTTGATATTGTATTCTTGAATAATTATCCAAATTGCCTCGTTTAAATCATAAATGAAATGTCAAAAAATGTTAATTGTTTAAAGACGCCAGCAAGGACTCAAAATTAGAAAAGCTTCGCATCGAGTACCAATTTTTCAAATATTCCTCAGCTTGAGTAAAGAAAATACTTTGGTTTGAAAAATTTAGATCATGGTCAAGTAGATCCGAAAAACCTTTGCCGACATCAAAAATAAATAAATCATAATTTTTTGAAAATTCCCGCTCCGTGACGAAAAAACTATCCAAATCAGTAATACCGATTGCAGGAAAATTATAAACCTTCACTGCCTGCTTGTAATAATCAAAATCAGTTGCTGGATCCTGATCAGTAAAAAGACTGAAAAGCTGCTCAGGAAAACCATTAACTAGTTCATGCAAATAGCCAGTCTTTGTTTCGGCTAACCAAGTTAAAATTCTGAGTTTTGCCAATTGGCGAGTCGGACTTTCTTCGATACTTAAGCTTTCATTAAATTTGTTCAGGTCGACAAAATCCTTGCGCGTGATCGGAATGGCAAAACGATCCTTATGAGCGGCCAGCATCACTTGAGATTTTTGGAAAAGCAGTTTTCTTCTTTGAACGTTTTCTTCGATGATCAGTACTCTTGCGGACTTCTCGGCAAGCTGGTCGGCCAACAGCAAGTAAGCATTGCTTTTTCCAAATCTTGGCCGTGAAAAAACCGAATAAGCATTAATTTTTTTATTTGCGATCTTAGACTGAAAAATATTAGCAAATGTCTCTTGTCGAGGTCGTAAGATCGGCGATGGCAGGACTTTTTTATTCGAGAATTGTTTTTTATCTGAAATCCAATCCAGCAGCTGTTTTTTCGTAGCCGGTAAAACCGTGGGTGTTTTAAAAGCGAAGGGATCGTGATGCGCAGTCTGTGCCTGTCCCTTGGCAAAAGAAAAAATTTTTTCCGTATTCCCGAGTAAACTGGCAGAATGGTCAAGCAAAGTTGCTAGTGTTTGGACCGGCAGCTGATCGATCTGTTCGTGGATCTTTAAAAATAATTGAGCCGTTGCATGGGCATCCTGATCAGCACGATGGTGACGCGGCAATTTAATACCCAAATGTTGGACCAGCTCATCTAACTTATAACTAGGTATCGTCGGAAAAATAATTTGTGCTAGCTGAACCGTATCAACATACTCGACTCGCAAACGATGCATTTTAATTCGCGTAAATTCGCCATTCAAGTAGGGAAAATCGTAACGAACATTGTGCGCCACAAAAACAGCTTCAGATAATTGATCATGAATCATGGCCGCCAGATCTTCAAAGTATGGTGCATCTTGAACATCTTCATTTTTAATTCCTGTCAAATCAACGATTTGATTCGGAATTTTCACACCAGGATTGACCATTGTTTGAAAATTATTAATGATTTTCCATTTTTTAACAAAACTGATGCCAATTTGAATGATATGGCCGTCCTCTTTAAAGGGTGCGGTCGTCTCGAGATCCACAATTGCAAAAGTTGAATTTTCATCCATCTACAAAATTTTACCTTTTTTACTACAATTAGTATTATGAATTTCGGTTTTGGACAAGCACACGCTAAAGCACACCTTCTCGGAGAGCACTCCGTTGTTTACGGATATCCGGCTATTATCGCCCCTTTATTAAGTCTCAGCACAAAAGCTGAGGTCATTGATTCAGATAAAACATTAATTGAGACTGATAACTTTTCTGGAACAATGTTCCAGCTCAACTACCGTTTTAGCGGTATCTATAGCCTTTTGACTGAATTGTTAAATTTCTTTGAAGAACCCGATCTCACTTTTAAATTACATATCAAATCCAATATTCCGTCAAAAAAAGGACTTGGTTCTTCAGCTGCCTACGCAGTGGCTATCGTCAAGGCTTTTTGCGATTATTTTGATTATGATTACTCAGATGAGGAAGTTTTCAAAATTGCTCAAATTTCCGAAAACAAGAATCATGGTCGATCGTCCGGCGGTGATACCTATGCCGTGATGGCTGAAGGGCCGATCTTTTTTGACACGAATAAAGACGCAACCATCCTAAAACTCGATACAAAAGCTTATATTGTTGTGGCCGATTCAGGAACAGCCGGTTTAACCTCCCAAGCTGTCCAACTCGTCGCTGATAATTACGAAAAAGATCCAGAAACATTCGGCAATTATTTTAAACAGATGGGTGCGATCGCTGAAAAAGGCCGCGAGGAGATTATTGCTGACGATTTAAAAGATTTCGGTCGATTAATGACTGAGAACCAAAATCTACTGGCAAAATTAGGTGTTTCAACTCCTTATCTTGAACGACTGATTAAAATTGCCTTAAATAATGGTGCTCTCGGTGCCAAATTGACTGGTGGCGGTCTTGGCGGCAGTATTGTTGCCCTGACAGACACCGAAGCAAAAGCCGCCGAGATTAAAAAAGCCTTAAATAAGGCCGGTGCGCCCGAAAGCTGGATCTCAAAAATATAATGTCTAAGGCTCGTGCTTACACAAATATAGCCCTGATTAAATATTGGGGTAAAAGCGATCCGCTTTGGAATCTGCCAACGACTGGCTCGATCGGTCTGACTTTGGACCAGCTTTATACAGAGACCAGTGCCAAGATAAATGATGACTTAAAACAAGATTATTTTATGTTGAATGGTCAAAAGACGCAAAATTTAAAAGTTATGAAAGTCATGAATTTTTTGCGAGATCTAACTGGTGATCGTCATTTTGTCGAAATCTTCAGCGAAAATCATGTGCCCACTGCCGCCGGTCTAGCTTCATCAGCTTCAGGCTTTGCTGCCCTCGCTATGGCCGCTAGTCAGGCCTTCGGCCTATCTTTGGATCGAAAAGAACTCTCGACGATCGCACGTCTGGGCTCCGGATCAGCCAGCCGTTCGGTTTTTGGCGGCTTCTCCATCTGGCATGCCGGCCATGATCATGACAGTTCTTTTGCCGAAAGTATTTTAGATCCACTGAATTTTGATATCCGCGTGATCGATATTTTAGCTGATAAATCAACAAAAAAAATCTCGTCCAGTCAAGGCATGCAATTAGCCCAAAGTGCCCCGAACTATGCCGCTTGGTGTTCAAACAGTCAAAAGCAGATTGATGATATGCTGGCTGCAATTGCTAACAGCGATCTGGAAAAAATCGGCTTGATCGCTGAGAAAAACGCACTAGCCATGCATGAATTAAATCGAACAGCTATACAAGCTTTTGATTATTTCACACAAAATACGCGTGACATCATTGCGGCCACGAAAAAGCTATACAACAGCGGCACACTGGCTTTTGCAACGATTGATGCCGGCCCCAATGTCAAAGTGATCACAAATAGTGAAAATCAAAGCACCGTTATTGAAACGCTCAAAAATTATGGTGAAATTTTGGTCCAAAAAGCAGGTCCAGGTGTCACTAATGTGTGAGTTCAAGATTCCCGGAAAATTAATGCTGGCCGGCGAGTATGCGGTTACTGTACCTGGACATTTAGCGATCGTCTTCGCGATCGATCGTTTTATATCAAAAAAAGGCTCGCAGCTAGTCAACAAAAAAGGCATTAAATATGGCCTCGGATCATCAGGCGCCTATGCTGTTTTCAAAACAAAAAGCCAGTATCCAGCACTTTTAGATGATGCTCTTTTTAAAAAATCGCTCCAGTTGTCTCGGCAAACACAAATCCAAAACTCCGGCGCCGATATCGCTGCTTCAACATTTAGCGGACTGCTTATCTACCAAAATGGCCATCTGCCAAAAAGCTTGTTGTTTCCAAATAATTGGCAGCTGCTGGTCGGTTGGACAGGCACACCGGCAGTTACGAGCGAATTAGTTAAGATAAATCAGCTTTCCGAAAATTTTTTGGCCCAATCAGATCTGATCGTTCAAAACATGATCGCTGCCATTCGTGAGCAGAATTTTGATCTCTTTAGTCAGCAACTCATCTTGGCTGAAAAAAATTTAGAAACTTTAAAAGGCGTCTTAACTGATAAGCTGGCTAAAGCCATTCAAATCGCCAGACAGTTCGATGTCGCAGCCAAAATATCCGGTGCTGGTGGTGGTGACAACGTGATCGCTTTTGCTCAAGACAAAAAAATCGTCGACAAAATCAAACAAGATTGGCGAAAAGCCGGCATCATTCCGCTAGATTTGCACGTATACTATAAAAAGTGACTGATAACTCAAAAAAAATTGAATCCGCTCATGCCCACCGTAAAGATGAACATTTAAGCTTAGTCATCTGGCAATGGCGGCATATTCTGCCCTACAGCGGTCTACAGTTTGTTCGTTTAGATCGGCCAGTGCTACCGAATATCAGAACAGACCAGGTTGATCATTCGGTTGACCTTTTTGGTAGACATTTTGACTGGCCCTTTTACATTGAGGCTATGACTGGTGGCAGTTTGAGGACTGGTGTCATCAACCAAAAACTGGCTGCGATTGCAAAAAAATACCACTTAGCAATGGCTGTCGGCTCAGAATCGATCGCCATCAGCGAGAAAGAGGCAATTAGTTCTTTTTCAGTCGTTCGCGAGACAAATCCCGAGGGTTTTATTTTTGCCAACATTGGTGCCGGTCATTCATTGGACGATGCTAAAGAAGCTGTCAAGATCGTTGACGCCAACGCCTTGGAAATACACATTAATGCTGTTCAAGAATTATCAATGAATGAGGGCGATCGAGATTTTAGTGCTTGGAAAAATAACATCGCTAAAATTATTGAGCAGGTTCAAGTACCTGTGATCATTAAAGAGGTCGGATTTGGTATGTCAAAAAGTGCTATCAAGGATCTAGCAGACCTCCATCCAGCCGCGATCAATATCGCTGGTGCCGGCGGCACCGATTTCGGTCGTATCGAAGAAGCACGAAATCGGGAATCATTGTGGGAAACAGCTGATCAAAATAATTTTGCAAGCGACGAGGACAAAAAAGAAGCTATCGAAGCAGAAGATGACCTGGATTTTCAAAGTGTTTTGACTAGCAACACAAACCTAGGCATTAGCACAAGCGAATCGCTGCGCTTTGCCAAGCAAGCTAATACAGCTCTGCCGATCATTGCAAACGGCGGCATCACAAATTCATTGGAAGTTTTTAACGCCATGGCACTTGGTGCTAAAATGGCGGGTATTGCTGGATATTTTCTTTTTCAATTAAGCAAAAATAATCTTGAACATACGATTGAAAGCTGGCAAAAACAGCTGCCGCTCCTTTATGCCATTTACGGTGCTGCTAATAGTTTTCAGATCAGCCAGTTAAAAGAAATTGATCCCTACGACTCGCTCAATTGAGCATGGATCAGTTTTCGCAGACCTTTGGGATAAAAATTTTTAATCATGTGATCCGAGTAACGGCCAAAACCAATGCCGTTATTTTTTTTTGTCATCAAAACCCAGCCTTTTTTCAAGATGGTTTTTGGTTGTGTGATGACGTCGCCATGAACGAACTGACGCAATTCAGTATCAGAAAGTTCATAGGACTGCGAAAAATTATCCTTCGACAAACTGAGAGCAAGTGAATGGGCAGGCAAAAAACGTTTGTTTTTTAATTCAGCGATCTGCAGCCCCAAGCGCAGTACTTTAAGTCCTTTGATCTCTGGACAATTTTGTGGAAACAAATAAAAATAAGCACCAAATTGGTAGATGTTTCGCATTGGCAAACTTAAATCAAGACTAGTTAAAAATTCTGATAACAGCCGCTGCTCGTTTTGCTTTAAATTACTGATTAATTGGCTGCTGCTGGCTTCTGGGATATGAGACTTAGTCTTGACCAGCCTAGCGACAAAATGCCCTTCTCCATTGATTTTGTCCGGCCATAGACGCGCTGCTTTGGATAAAGTTTTATTACCATCTGCCCAATCTGGTCGGCCGTCTTCGATGCCGGCTGTTTTTTGAATATCAGACAACTGAAATTCGGGATAATGAGTCAACAGCCAACTCATGATCTGTTCATCTTCTTCGGGAGCGAAAGTACAAGTCGAATAGATCAGCTGCCCGCCAGGACGCAGCATAGCGACAGTCGAACGCAAAATTTCGCGCTGACGGTCCGCACATTCCTGGTTGTAGCCAGTATGCCAATATTGAACAGCCTGATGATCTTTTCGAAACATGCCTTCACCGCTGCAAGGCGCATCCAACAAAATTTTATCAAAATAATTAACAAAGCGGGTTGCTAGATCATCAGGTCGATGATTCGTGACCAAACAATTTGTGATACCAGACCTTTCAACGTTTTCGCTCAAAATCTTAGCACGACCAAAATTGATCTCGTTAGCAACTAATAAGCCCCGATTCTGCATATCGGCAGCTATTTGTGTTGTTTTGCCGCCTGGGGCAGCAGCGAGATCCAAAATTTTTTCTCCGGGCTGGGCATCAACGACCCTAGCAACAAATTGTGCACTAGCCTCTTGTGAATAAGCAGCACCAGTTAAAAAAGCAGTTGATTCGCCAAAAATTTTGCCATAATGACCAAAATCAGCATTCCAAGAAACTTGAGGCAGCTTGCCCAGCTGTTTAAAGTGGCTGATATCTTTCAAAGGATTTAAGCGAAAAGCATTCACCGAATTCAGATTAAAGCTGCGAAAAAAAAACGTCAGCTTGATCGCCCAGCAGATCTCGATATTTCTCAACAAATTCTTTGGGTAACTCAAGCATGCAAGCAGTCCTCGATCAAAGGCAGCAGCACCTTAGCAGCTTGTTCGTGTCCGGCGACGCTCAAATGAACAGCATCCGTTCTTTGGAAGTGCCAATCATGATTGCTAATTAAAGTCACTCTGTCATTATTCGGAATGACCTTTCGAAAAACAGCTGCAAAATTGCCATTAAAAGGTTCGACAAAAATAATTTTTGAATCGTGAAAACGTTTCGTAAGCTCACGGAGCAGTACTTTCAATGAAAAAGTAAACTCTTGTTCGCTAGCGGCAGCATCATTACTGCCTAAATTAACGATGACGGCGGCTATTTTTGCCTGGTGATCAATTGGCCGCGGCAAGTTTAAAGCAGCGTACCAAATAAAATCAATCGCAGTTGGCGGACAAATTTTGGCCCTTTGCGTCAGACCGCTGCCGCCATAAGCAATACGGTCGTTATTCAGTTGCAGCTTCTCTGAAATTAAAAAATCCCAGCTTTTGTCTGGACGATGAGCAGACCCGTCGACCACGCCAGCGAGCGTTTTCTGGCCATTTATAATCGAATCGCCAATAAAAACAAGCTCAGCTCGATCAGGAACAGCACCAACGAGACTGCCATCGTATTGAATTCCTTTTAGCGTAAATATTTCCGCTAAAGACCAGCTTTCGGCACGCACAAAAGTAATCGCCTGAGTCATGATCCGAATCAAATGGTCGCAAGCAGCATCCAGATCCAGCTGAAAATAATCACTATCCAGACTTTGTGAAATAAAAGGGCCGCCGTCAATCGAAAACAAGATTCTCGATGGTTGTTTGCCTAAAACATGGCTTGGCCAGTTAAAAAGCAATTTTGAACAGCGATGGCTTTTCAGATAAATTTCTGCACCTAAATTAGTCGAGATAATTTGTTTGCTAGGCAGATCTTCGATCCAGCCGCCTAAAAAAGCATTTGATTCAATTGTCAGAGGAAAATTAGTCATGATTTGATAAAATCCGTTGGTTTTACATCGGCCATGCCGATCATAGGATCAATTTGGCCGCTATCAACCAAACTATTCGTTAATTGCTGATCGCCGTCTTGCGTTACCTCTTCAGAGGCCATTTTGATTACAAGCTGATCTTTACCAGTTAATAATTTTACTAGATTTGTCTGCCGGATCGGCGTCGGATTATTGATCGCCTCTGTGAAAGCTGTTTGACTGCCGATCAAAATTAAGGATTTTTCGGCTCGCGTGACCCCTGTGTAGACAAGATTACGCGTCACAAAATGATTAAAGCTACTGGTCAACACGAAAATAACATTTTTAAACTCGCTGCCTTGTGCTTTATGAACGGTTGAGGCATAACTTAAGCGCAGCTGTTTGATCTCATTTTCTTTATAAGTGACTGTGCTGCCGAAAAAATCGACTGATAGAAAACGCGATCGGATCGGCCCATCCAAATGGGCTGTGACCACATAACCAATATCACCATTATTAACTGATTTTTCTGCATTATTTTCTTGCTGCATCACGCGATCACCAGCTAAAAAATCTGGTGATTGATCATCAATTTGGCGATCATCGTCAATCAAATAAGGTCGGGCTAAATGATTTAGCAAGTCCACGAGACGATTGGTCGGCGTAATGATCTGCAAGTCTTCTTTTTTGATGCCAAAGTGGATCGCAGCACTGAGAATTTTGCTGATCCCACGCGCCAATTGATACTCTTCCAATTTGAAAAAGGAAATATCATTGCCATTTTGAAACATTTTTGGATCAACGATCCCTTGTTTTAAGTCCTGAGACAAAATATCGATACCTGATCCTTTTGTTTGTCGATGATTAATCTGCAGCTCGATGGTCGCAAATTGATCGCTCAAAATCAGATCAGTCAAAATCTGGCCAGCGCCCACAGAAGGCAGCTGGTCTTTATCACCAACGAACAATAGCCGACAACCGCTGGGAACGGCAGCCAAAAAATGCTGAAACAAGCCAAGATCAACCATTGACATCTCATCGATCACAATTAATCCCGCCTGCAATTGATTGCTCTGATCAAAATCAAAGTAGCCATCGGAACTTGCCCCTAGCAAATGGTGGATAGTGACTGCGTCGCGTCCGGTTACCTCAGTAATACGCGTGGCAGCGCGGCCTGTTGGTGCAGCCAGTAAAATCAAATTCTTAGTTTGTTTGAATTTATCAGCATTTTCGGCTTGATCAACATCTTTTTCCCACTGCGAAATGATCGTTTTAATGACAGTCGTTTTCCCAGTACCGGGACCGCCAGTTAAAATCGTGATCTGATTTTGAAAAACAGATTCAACTGCTTTTTTTTGGTCTGCATCCAACACAGAATCAACCAAAGAAATCGATTTCTTTTTAAGGCTGAGTTGGCCCTGCCGCAGTCGTTTTAAATCATTTAAAACTGATAACTCCAGCTCGTAATTTTCTTTTAACGTGATGCGGTCATTGGCCACGATGATACGTTTTAAATCATTTAAAACTGATAACTCCAGCTCGTAATTTTCTTTTAACGTGATGCGGTCATTGGCCACGATGATACGTTTTGATTCAGCTAAGTGATCCGTTTCTTGGGCGATCTCTGTGTCGAAAAAGCCAGGACCACTCTGCAAAAATTCTGAAACACTCTCAATTAACTGCTTTTTTGTTATATATGTATTGCCAGCTTCTGCAGCGTTTTTAATCAAACTAAAAATGATCGCACCATCGATTTGATCAGTCTGATTGTCAAAATTATTCACACGCGCGACTTGCTGGGCATCGTCAAAAGTAAAATTATCTATTTGACCAATAAATTGATAAGGGTTTTCAAGCAGTAAATTCGTAAAATTCAGACCGAAGGCATCAAACAGATGCTCAATGACAGACTGGCTGAGACCATACTGGCTTGTTTGCGCAATGGCACTTGACTTTTCCTTGTTGTCTAAAACACCTTTTTTTAAATTTTCGATTTGATTTTTTTTCAAACCGATCCCTTTTAATTGATCCGGATCATCTTCAATAACGGACAGAGCTTGCCGACCAAAACTATCAACGATTTTTTCAGCCGTTTTACGGCCGATTTTTTCAAAGAGCTCTGAACTTAAAAAATCAATGATCCCCTCACTATCGTCGGGCAGCACAGATTGATAATCAAAAACTTTGAACTGTTTGCCATATTTAGGATGATCGGTCACTTGACCGGAAAATTCATAGGACTCGCCAATTTTTAAATTCGCGACCGCACCGGTGACGGTAATTTCTGCTTCATTCCAGTCAAAATCATTGTCGGCAACCTTCGCCAAAAGAACAGCATAATCATTCTCGCTGTTTTTAAAAAAAGAACGTCTAATACTTGCTGTTAGCTGAGCCACTTCATCAGTTTAACGCAAAATAAAAAGTCCTGGCCAGCCTATTAAAAAATGATAAGAAGCTGTTCAATCCTCAGCTGCCATGATTACTTTTCGCTTCAACAGCTGTTGCATTTGGTAATGATATTGTTCAACCAGGGCTTGATCTTTGGAATCGGAAAAAATATCCACATTTAGAGCTTCGTTACCACTTAATAAGGCAATTTTAAAACCACTGAGATCTTTGGCAAAAGTCAGTTTCAATTTGCGTGAAGATGCAAAACCCTTTGCTGGTTCCAAAGCGATCGTATGTGAAAAAGTGCCTGCGTTGTTTTTGATAAATCCAAGATCAAGCAAAGAAAAAGCCTTGATATCAGGGCTGATTTGATAGGTTTGATCATTTTTAACCGTCACTATATTTGCAAATGCCATGTCTAAATTATATCAAGGCCAAGCAGCGATAGCTGGATATTTAAAGCGATTGAATGAAATTTAACAGCAGTTTTGCCGACTTCTCACCGGCAGTGACGATAAATTGATCAAAAGTACCAGCAGCTTGATCATCAGCTGCATCAGAAATTGCTCGCAAAACAACAAAGGGTGTCGCAAAATCATAAGCAACCTGCGCAACAGCGGCCCCTTCCATTTCAACAGCCAAAGCTTCGGGAAAATTAGCCATGATCTGAGTTTTCATGCTGCCTGTGACAAAGGAATCACCCGTCACAACAAGTCCTGTCTTAGCCTGCGGATTAGCCTTCTTAAAATCTTCGACTAACTGCGGATCAGATTCGAAAAAACGCGGTTTTTCAGGGACGTAACCAACTGACCCTTCAAATTTCGTATTATAAACATCATGATGTGCCAAACGGTCAGCGATCACTTGATCGCCGATGTGCAAACCAGTTGCTAGACCGCCGGCAGAGCCCGTGTTAACGACCAGATCAGGCTGATAGCGATCCAGCAAAACGCCTGTTGCCATAGCCGCCTGTACTTTACCGATTCCGGATTCCGTCAAAATAACATCTTTGCCATAAATTTGTCCCTGAGAAAAATCCTGTCCAGCTATCGTAACGCTTTTAATATGATCCAAAGCTGCCAATAATTGGCGCTTTTCTTGTTCCATTGGTGTAATAATTCCGATTTTCATTGTCAAGACTCCTCAAGATAAAATAAAGTAAAGATACAAAAGAATAATGCAGGCAATTAGGCCGAAAATAGCGATATTTAAGCGATATTTAAGTCTTTGGGACTTTCCCTTGGCCGTTAGTTTGCCGTTTGACCCGAGCTCGAATTTACCATTTTTAGTTAATTTGAATTCTTGATCATATTCAGGTTCAACAGGTGTAATGACTCGAGATTTCTCTTTGCTGCGTTCTGCCCGCTTTTGTTCGCGTGAATATGCTTCGGAATCATCTTTACTATTTTCTTTATCGACCCAATTGTTGACTTTGTCCTTTAAAGACATAGGTCAATCATACAAAAGACGCGGTTATTTTGCCGTCGAAATACAAAAAAAGCGATCACGATCGCTGATTTTTTAATAATTCATCCAAGGCGTCCCAAGCTAATGCTGCACATTTGACTCGTGTTGGAAATTGGCTGATCGAACTAAAAACGCCAGCATCCCCGAGCTGATCTAGATCAGCTTCTTGACCTAAAATCATTGCTTTGAATTGTTTGATTGCTTTTTCAACACTATTAATTGACTGATTTGCCACAAGTTCGGCCATCAAACTAGCTGACGCTTGGCTGATCGTACAGCCGCTGCCTTGAAAAGAAACGGCCACGATTTGATCATTTCGGATCTGAGCCTGGACTTCCAAAACATCACCGCAGCTCGGATTATGAGCTGCCTGTGCATCAGTAGCATTTGTCAGCTGGCCGCGATATGTGGGATCAACAGCTGCATCCAAAATTACTTGTCGATATAATTGATCTAATCCTGCTAAAGTCATTTTAAAATCCTAACCGATCGAACCGACCATTTGAAATTCAATCAAGCGATTCAATTCGACTGCATATTCCATTGGCAATTTTTTTGTAAAAGGTTCAATAAATCCCATAATGATCATCTGCGTGGCGGCCGCCTCAGAAATACCGCGACTCATCAAATAATATAACTGTTCTTCGGATATTTTGGAAACGCGTGCTTCATGTTCCAAACTGATCTGGCCATTGTGGATCTCATTGATCGGGATCGTATCGGAAGACGATTTGTCATCCATGATGATCGTATCGCACTCTACATGAGATTTAGATCCTTGAGAATGCTCGCCAAAACGCACAGTGCCGCGATAATCGACTGCACCGCCATCTTTTGAGATTGATTTAGAAATAATACTTGATGACGTATTAGCAGCATTGTGGATCATTCTGGCACCATTATCCTGGTCCATACCGGCACCAGCCACTGCAATTGATAGCATCGTGCCGCGAGCACCTTGACCGTTTAAATAAACTGACGGATATTTCATCGTGATTTTTGAACCCAGGTTGCCGTCGATCCATTCCATCGTGGCGTTTTCCATTGCAGCGGCCTTCTTAGTCTCCATACTGTAGACATTGTTCGACCAATTTTGAATCGTTGTGTAGCGGCAATAAGCATCCTTAGCAACATTCACTTCTACAACAGCTGCGTGCAGGCTGTCTGAATCGTAGCGCGGCGCCGTACAACCCTCAACATAGTTAATGCTGGCACCTTGGTCAACAATGATCAGCGTACGTTCGAATTGACCGGTATTGATCTCATTGATGCGAAAATAAGCTTGCATCGGTGTTTTAACTTGAACACCCTTAGGTACATAAATAAAGGAACCGCCAGACCAGACAGCTGCATTTAAAGCAGCAAATTTGTTCGTTGCTGGTGCGACGAGTTTGCCAAACCACTTTTTGAACAAGGCTGGATACTGCTGAAGAGCTGTATCTGTATCCGTGAAAATAATTCCTTGCTGTGAAAATTGTTCCTTGATATTGTGATATACGACCTCCGACTCATACTGGGCACTTGAGCCAGCCAAATATTGCCGTTCAGCTTGCGGCACGCCTAAACGATCGAAAGTCGCCTTGATACCGGCAGGAACATCGTTCCAATCACGGTATTTTTTATCGGTCGCACGTTGAAAATAATGCAGCTGATCAAGTTTCAAATCTGTCAGATCTGGACCAAAATCCGGCATCGACAATTTTTTATAAATTGCAAAGGCATGAAGCCGGTAGCTGAGCATCCAGTCCGGTTCGTGTTTGGCAGCGGAAATTTCGCGCACGATTTGCTCATTAAGACCAATTCCGGTTGAATATACCGGCTGAAAATCATCATGAAATTCAGAATTTGTTTGCCTATCAAAATCAGTCATATTAGAGACTCCCTAGAAAGATGGCGATTGAAAAAATGCTGCGTATCAACGATGGCAGCTAACAAACGGTCAACATCTTCGATCGTATTATAGAAATAAAAGCTAGCCCGGCAAGTCGCCGATAACGATAAATAATGCAGTAAAGGCTGGGCACAATGCTGACCAGCACGAATCGCGATCCCCTCATCATCGAAAATAGTCGCAACATCATGCGGATGGAGGCCATCTAAGTTAAATGAAATAATGCCATTATGATCACTAGGGTCGTTTGAACCATAAAGCTGAACACCGTTCAATTTTTGCAAACGCGGCCAAGCATAACTGACCAGTTGACGATCTTGGTTTTCGATCTGCTCAAAGCCTACCTGCTGCAAGTAGCTCAGTGCAGAACCAAAAGCAATGACACCAGCAATGTTCTGCGTACCAGCTTCAAAACGCAAGGCGCCTTGTTTGAAAGTCGCTGATTGTTCAGTGACCTCTTCAACCATTTCGCCACCGTAAAATTCTGGCGACATATCATCAAGTAACGCTTGTTTGCCATATAAAACACCAACGCCTGTCGGGCCTAACATTTTATGCGCAGAAAAAGCCATAAAATCACAATCCAGATCCTGAACATCAATCGCCATATGCGGTGCACTTTGGGCCGCATCCACGATCATGACTGCACCATGTTCGTGAGCTAAGGCAGTTAATTGTTTAATCGGCTGCCGGCTGCCGAGCACATTAGAAACCTGAGTAATACTAACAATTTTCGTCCTGGCATTAATTATTCCTTCGGCCGCTGCCAAGTCGATAAGACCCTGCTGGTTGGCCGCCAAATAGCGTAAATGCGCACCAGTTTTTTTTGCGACCTGCTGCCAAGGCACTAAGTTGCTGTGGTGTTCCAAAAGCGAAATAACGATCTCATCACCGGCTTGCAAATGACTCAGGCCCCACTGCCGAGCCAGCCAATTCAAGCCTTCAGTCGTACTACGTGTAAAAACAATTTCTTCACGAGAAGCCGCATTTAAAAAGTGCTGCACATGATCACGAACCGCTTCATAAGCTTGGGTAGCTTGTTGGGCCAACGTATGTGTGCCACGATGAATATTGGCATTCTCATCTGTATAGTAATGATTGATCCGATCAATAACCACTTGGGGTTTTTGACTGGTAGCCGCATTATCCAAGTAACAGAGTTGATGGCCGTTGACTTTCCTTGCTAGAATCGGAAAGTCAGCCAGATATGGATTATTCGCCATTTTCCGATAACCTCTTTTCCAATAACTGATTTAACTCCGTTCGAACACTTGCGATCGGCAATTGATTCAGCAAATCATCAAAAAAACTCTTTACAAGCAA
Organism: Oenococcus sicerae; assembly: GCF_004102045.2. GTDB lineage: Bacteria > Bacillota > Bacilli > Lactobacillales > Lactobacillaceae > Oenococcus > Oenococcus sicerae. The sequence goes on from NZ_CP029684.2 coordinate 1,619,730, forward strand.
ACGGCGGGCAGCTGAAGCCGAGAGACCGCGGCTCATCAAATAGTAAAGCTGTTGTGGACTGACACGGCCAATACTAGCAGCATGACCAGCTTCAACATCGTTTTCGTCTATCAATAAAATCGGATTTGCATCGCCGTTTGCAGTCGGCGACAACAATAAGACACGACTGGTCTGCTCTGAATTAGCAGCATGTGCACCTTTGATAATTCTACCGATCGCATTATAGATCAGTCGTCCCTGCTGCAAAATGACACCCCGCTGGTTGATCTGGCCGGTCGTATGTTTTCCAATATGAATGAGTTTCGTCATTAAAACCTGCTGTTGTTTGCGATCAGCTAAACTCACGACGCGTAGATCGGCTTTGGAACCGTCGCCCTCTAAAGTCGCCGCACAGTCAGCGATCAAATTATTTAAATTCATTTCGGCCAAAAGCCAATCTACCTGAGCATTAGCTGCCAGATGACTCTCACGATTAATGTAACTGGTTGTTGAATGCTGTAATTGATCCACAGCAAAACACGCTAAACGACTGTCCGGACCAGCGATCAGTTGTAAAACACTATTCAATCGCGTCGAAACGCCATCAGCTGTAGTCTTTGTGATCTGCAGGATCGATGCTTGCACGTCTGCACCGGTCACGAGCAAAATGTGCTGTTCGATCTCCGCGGCGCTGTCGATCTGCAGCAATAGTTCGATCGGAGCTGATAAGTGCAGCTGATCGGGTAGATAAATAAACAGGCCGCAATTCCAATAAGCAGCATGTAAAGCTGAGATCCGGTCACTTGGTTTGCGAGTTAAATAAGATCGTACCAAAGCTGTTTGCTTAGCGGCTGCGGCGGCAAGATCCATGACAAGAACACCCTTTTCCTGCAGCTGCTGGGAAACAGTGATCGTTAAAGTCGACATATTTTTTTGCGTCACTTTAATCGTTTGCTGATCTGAAATGACTGCTTTTTGCTGTTGGATCCGAGATTGGCTGGGCATAACTGGACGAGAAAAAAGTGTTCTAGAAACACGCGGATATTTTGGCCAATCCAGATCTTGACTCATCAACAGAGCTTGACAACGCTGCTGAATCAGCCATTCAGGCTCATGATCAAGAATGGCTCTTTGTCGGCAACGTGTCACAAGATCAGCTGCGATCGGCCTAGTCATCTGTCACTTCCTCAGCTAGGCCCAGTTGCTGGCGAAGACCTTGATAACCGGTTTTCTCTAATTGAGATGCTAGCTCAGGTCCACCAGTCTTAACGATGCGGCCAGCCATCATAATGTGAACAACGTCAGGCACAATATAATCCAGCAGGCGCTGATAGTGAGTAATGATCAAAGAAGAAAAATGCGGACCTCTGAGCGAATTGACCCCTTGAGCAACAATCGTCAAAGCATCGATATCTAAGCCGGAATCGATTTCATCCAAAATGGCAAAACTAGGTTCCAACATCAATAATTGCAGAATTTCATTGCGTTTTTTTTCACCGCCAGAAAAACCTTCATTCAAATAGCGTTCAGCCATATCAGCAGGAATTTGCAACAAGCTCATTTTTTCGTCTAATTTCTTTAAAAAATCGCGCACGCTGATCGCTGCTGCTTTGGGACGTCTGGCATTCATTGCAGCTCGCATAAATTCCGCATTTGTAATACCAGGAATTTCTTGAGGATACTGCATCGCTAAAAAAAGCCCCTGTCGGGCTCTTTGATCTACAGACCAATTCAGAATACTTTGACCATCTAACAGAATGTCACCTTCTGTGACCTCATAGCCTGACCGACCCATGATCGTTTCGGACAGCGTCGATTTGCCAGTACCGTTGGGACCCATAATTGCGTGTATTTCGCCAGCCGGCAACGATAAATTGACGCCTTTTAATATTTTTTTTCCTTCTGCCTGAACATGCAGATTCTTAATTTCCAGCGTTGCCATCGGCTTATTTCTCACTTTCTATCGAACTAAACGATCCCAAATAACGACTTTTCCTGCTTTTAAAGATTTTTGAACATCAATAATACGTTGATTAGCACTTCCTCGAAACTGCAAAGTTAAATCTTTTTCGGCCTCTAAAAAACGACCATCTATTAAAATATCCAGTTTACTCAATAAGGCTTTTTTATCATCGGACTCTAACTGCAATTCATCCCATTTATAGCCGGTCCAAGACCAAATATCTTTCGTGTGGCCGAACTCTTCATGAATTCGATCAATTAACTGCAGACAAACATGTGTGTTTAAAAAAGGCTCGCCGCCCAGTAAAGTCAGACCCTGAACGTAGGACTGGCCTAAATCAGCAATAATCTGATCTTCCAAATCTTTTGTATAAGGCTGACCATAATGAAAACTTTGGGCAACTTTGTTATAGCAGCCAGGGCAATTGAATTTGCAGCCGCTAACATATAAACTGCAGCGAACACCTTCCCCATCAACGAAATTAAAGGGCTTGTAACTAGCAACGTAATCAAGACTTAAATCTTTAGCCAGCCACTCCTGTGGTTTAGGATCTAGCGGCAAGCGTTGACGGTGCTGATGATGTTTAACTCTGATCGCTTTATTTTCTTCTTCGCTCATCAACAGCCTCTATCCTTGACGCGCACTAGTTGTCGCATCATTTCCCAATGTCATGTGTTTAACGCGCGATACGATTTCTTGATGCCGGCCATGAATCATCGGCCGTTGTAAAGGATTACCCAAATAACCACAAGTCCGCTTAACAACATCACAAGTTGCTGGATCCGTATTACCACATTTTGGGCACTTAAAACCACGCGCTGTGGCCTCGAATTCTCCTTTAAAGCCACATTCAAAACACTGATCAATTGGTGTATTGGTGCCCAAATAACCAATTTTGTCGTAAGCATAGTCCCAAACAGCTTCAAGTGCTTTGGGATTTTGTTTCAAATTCGGATACTCGCAATAATGGATAAATCCACCGGCAGTATATTTCGGATAATCTTTTTCGAAGTCGATCTTCTCAAAAGGCGTGATTTTTTTTCGAACATCATAATGAAAACTATTCGTGTAATATTCTTTATCCGTAATATCTTTCACGATTCCGAATTTTTTGGTATCCAAGCGGCAAAAAGTATCAGTCAAGCTTTCGCTTGGTGTGCTGTAAACGCTGAAGTGATAGCCATATTCCGCTTCCCAAGCCTTGCAGTGTTCCCACAAAGATTTGACGATCTGCACCGAAAACGCCTTAGCCTGCGGATCATGTTCCCAAGCATGTCCATAAAAGACCGTACCCACTTCATAAAGACCAATGTAGCCCAATGAAACGGTGGCCCGAGATTTATTGAATAGTTGGTCGATCGAATCGCCGCGCTTCAGCCGTTTGCCAAATGCCCCGTATTCATAAAGGATCGGTGCATTATCTGGATTAGCCTGCTTGGCACGTGCGATTTTAAACAGCAAAGCTTGCTTGCATACATCCATACGCTGTTCAAAAATATCCCAGAATTTCTTCTGATCTTGTTTTGATTCCATAGCAATACGCGGCAAGTTGACTGTCACAACGCCCAAATTCATCCGACCAGAATTGACTTCTTGGCCATTTTCATCATGCCAGCCCTGCAAAAACGAACGGCAACCCATCGGTGCTTTAAAACTGCCTGTCAGTTCAACGATTTTGTCATACATCAACACATCTGGATACATGCGCTTAGTTGCACATTCAATCGCTAATTGTTTAATGTCATAATTTGGATCACCGGGCTTTAAATTCAAGCCGCGTTTGATCGTAAAGACTAATTTTGGAAAAATAGCTGTCCGGCGTTCTTTGCCCAGGCCTTGGATACGAATCTGCAAAATCGCTTTTTGGATCGCACGTTCGATCCAGCTTGTGCCTAGACCAAATCCAACCGTTGTAAAAGGTGTCTGGCCCTGAGAAGAATAAAGCGTATTAATCTCATACTCTAGACCCTGCATTGCATCGTAAATATCTTTTTCAGTTTTTTGGCGGGCAAAAGCATTTTGCTTGTCTTCGCCGTCAATCCACTTTTTTGCTTCGGCCAAATTCTTGTCATAATTTTTTTCGGCAAAAGGTGCTAACAATTCATCGGTCCGATCCGCTGAGCAGCCACCGTATTGGCTGGAAGCAACGTTCGCAATAATTTGTGCCATTTGTGCTGTAGCAGTCCCGATCGAATTCGGCGACTCAACTTCAGCGTTGCCGATCTTAAAGCCATTTGTCAGCATTTCCTTGAAATCAATCAAACAGCAATTGGTCATCGGACTGTATGGCTGATAATCCAAATCATGCCAGTGAATATCACCAGATAAATGGGCAGCCGCTACTTTTGGCGGCAGCATTTTTAATCCGATCGCCTTGGCAACTGTACCAGCGGTCAGATCACGCTGTGTGTTGAAGACCTGGCTGTCTTTGTTCGCATTTTCATTGACGATGCTAGCATCTTTATCCAGCAAGCGCTGAATCATAAAACTAATATCAGTCGCCTGACTGGCGTCCACTTGCTTAGCCATCAGCAGATCATCAACAGCCTTCACCAGTTTTAAATCATGCCGTTCTTTTAGGACTGCTAAGATCGTCTCGTTAACAGCTTGCCGGCTGACGGACGAATCATCAAAAAATGGTAACTGCGTCAAAATCTCGTCAACAAGGTCTTTAATTGATTGTTCATCGATCGGGTCGGTTAACTGCTGGTTGGCCTGTAAAAGCGTCTGTTGCAGCTGATCGATCTTTAATTCAGAAATTTTACCGTTGACTTCTTGAATTTTGATGGCAGTGGCCGTCGTTGTTAAATTATTGTTTTGGTTTGTCATCTTATCTCGCTCCTTACTTTTTGATTAAGCTCAATCATAGTGGATTCAATAACAAGGTTCAATCAAAAAATTCTGACTATTTTGCCATTTTTTTCGAAAAATCTAGATACCACGCCGGAAAGATGCTAATCTTATCTCGTTAAAATAAATTTTGCTAAGTGAGAATTTATTAAATTTTTATTAATTTTTAAGAAAAATAGTGATTAATCTTGAATGAGAATACTTTAGTTGAAAATACACAACAATCTTTAACTAATCGTGAATTTAAGGCCGTTATTTCAGCCTTGGAACAGGCGATCGATCCGGAAATGGGTATCAGTGTCGAAGATCTAGGCCTGATCTATAGCCTGCAAGCGACTACACAAGATGATGACCGTCAGCTTCGCATTATCATGGCTTTGACCATACTCGGCTGCCCGCTATCTGCAGAATTGCAGACGATCGTTGAACAAGCCGTTTTAGCCAATAGCTCTTTTAAAAAAGTTTTCGTGCAGATCGATCCGAGAATCGATTGGGATCCAAAGCGAATGTCTCGTGTAGCAAAAATGACTTTAGGCATTCTTTAAATTCTTAGGATCGAATAAAAAAACAGTTTTCTAAAGTTGTTTGGAAAACTGCTTTTTTTGCTAACTGAATTCAGGCTTTTAGATCTACACGGTAGATCGGCATGCTCATACAACGCGGCCCGCCTCGGCCACGAGATAATTCGCTTGATGGTATTTCCCAGACCTTCACACCATGTTTTCGCAAAACTTGATTAGAAACATAATTTCTGTCATAAGTTACGACGACACCCGGGGCGATCGCTAAAGTATTGGAGCCGTCGTTCCATTGCTCACGAGCTGCAGCCACCGGATCACCATCAGCCGTCAGAATCAGATCAAGCTCGCTAAGCCCCAATTCCCTTTTCAAGACAGCAGCAAGATCATCAAAATGTTCAACTTTGATACTATTTCCTCGATCCTGATGCAAAACAAAAATCGGCATTTTTCTCTGTTCATTGAAAATCCCCGGATAAACAGTAAACTGATCGCGATTAACCATTGTGAAAACCGTATCCAAGTGCATCATCGCATGGGCATGCGGGATCTGGATCGCAATGATCGTATCGTAAGCAGAAGCGCTGAATAAACTTTTGGCCAAATCCTGAATCGCCTCAGAACTGGTGCGTTCAGAAATGCCGATCGCAAGCACGTGGTTGGACAGAACCAGCTCATCACCACCTTCAAGGCGTGTTCCTTGATCGCGGTCTCGCCATATATGGATCGGCTGATCAGCAAAACGTGGATGATGTTTCACGATCAACTGCATGAAAAGCGATTCGCGTCTGCGAGCTTGAAAAGTCATGCTGCTGATCGTTAATCCGTGACCAATAGCGGCGGCTGGATCACGCGTAAAGTAAAGATTCGGCATTGGATCAATTAAAAAGGGTCGGGTCTGGTCATTAACAAAACGAGAAAGACTATTTGCCGATGTTTGAATTTTGCCGCGTCGAATGCCGGCCATGATCTGGTTCACCATCGCTTGTGCCGGCATATCAAGCAAATAATCTGTCAGTTGATCGTAAGTATCACCGCTTTTAAAAGCAGACTCGCTCAACAATTGCTTCAGAAAGTCTCTTTTGACTTGTGGGCTCGTTTGCAAAGCTTCTGCAGCTAATTTTTCTAAATATAAAACTTCCGTAGCATTTTTTGTCAAAATTGCTGCAAAGGCATCGTGTTCTTTTTGTGCTTGAGGCAAAAAAGGAATATCGTCAAAAAGCAGTGATTTCATTGTTTCCGGCATTAAATTTTCGACTTCGTGACCCGGACGGTGCAAAATGACCTGTTTGAGTTGACCAATTTCTGAATTAACATTGATCGGTAATGTTTCATTTGTCATACTTGCTCCTCGTTTTTAATGATTTTTTCAGGAAGATTTCCCGTTGCTCATTAAACATCGTTCTCGCAATTTCCATGCAAAATCTGTCAAATTATCTGACAACTCAGTTGGCAAAACGGAAAGCGATCAAAATAAAATTCACTAAAAACATCAGACTGATCACTAATACGACGGGATTGATTTCCTTAAATTTGCCTTTAACCATCTTAACAAAGATATAAAAAATAAAACCAGCTGCAATGCCGTAAGAAATTGAGTAAGAAAGCGCCATAAAGACAGAAGTAAAGAAGGCTGGGATCGCGACCTCCATATCGCCCCATTCGATTTTCTTAAATTCACTCATCATCGAGATACCAACCAAAATCAAAATTGGCGAGGTTGCAGCGTTTGGAATCACGGAAACAAAAGGTGCAAAGAAAATAGTTAATAAAAAGGCAGCAGCGGTCACTAGATTAGACAGACCAGTCCGACCTCCGGCCGCAATACCAGAAGCTGATTCAATGAAAGTCGTCGTGTTAGAAGTACCTAGCAGGCCAGCACTGGTCGTTGTCACTGTATCCGCTAAAAGTGCCCGATCCATGCGGGTTTTAAAACCTGATTTGTTTTCTGCAAATTCGCGCTGATCTTCTTTTGTAAAAATCTGCGTCTGCTCGCCGATTCCCAGCAAAGTCCCGATCGCATCAAACAGACCTGTCAATCCCATTGCAAAGACTGTCGCGAGCGTCAATAGAAAGTCATGCCAATTGTTAAACAAAGTCGGCATCCCCTGGCCCGAAAAAGAAGCTAAGAAGACTTTGGAAAATTCAGAAAAAGTTGTTGATAAGGAAGCACCCCATTCTATATGCGTATTTGTAACGCCCATTGGGATACCGATCAGTGTGGTCACGATCATTGAAATCAAAAAAGCACCCGGAATTTTTCGCAATACTAAAACAATTAAAATCAAAAGACCGATCAAAGCCAAAATCACGGCCGGTTGGTTAAAATTGGCCATTTCCGGGGTAACAGAGCCATTGCCAACCATCGATGACGTCCCCCAGCCGGAAATAATATCTTCCTTGCCAATAATAAAATTGATAAAACCGGCATTTTTAAGACCAATATACGCGACAAACAGGCCAATACCCCCGGCAATTGCGGCTTTTAATTCTTCCGGAATCGCCTTAACAATTGCTCGGCGACCATGACTAAGCGTAATGATCAAATCAAAAATACCCACCAAAAAGACGATCGCCAGGGCTTGCTGCCAATGAAAATGACAGCCAAAAACGATCGTATAGGTGAAATATGCCTGCATACCAATGCCAGGTGCTAAAGCAAATGGTACATTAGCAAATAATCCCATAAATAAAGTCCCGATCGTGGATACGATGATCGAAGCTAAAAAGATACCTTGTTTAGGCATGCCGGTCTGACCCAAAATCTGTGGATTCAAAAAGAAGATATAGACCATTGATACAAAAGTCGTTAGTCCAGCAATGATCTCCCGTTTAATAGTTGTCTGGTACTTTTCCAAATGAAACATAATTCCTCTTTTTAAATAAGTGTTGTGTTGCCTTTGCTGTTAACGTTGCTTAAATAAGCGACCTCATTGTAACTTTCGATCGTAAAATGCTCGTCATCGATCGTCTGTAGGATCGTCGTCGAAGTATTTTTTAATGAAGACAGACTTTCATCTCCGGTCAATGCTTTGATACCTAATTGAATGATCGAACCGTGTGAGAAGATCAATAAATTTTCATCCTCGTTAAGCTGTCTGCTGCGCTTGATGATGCCGTCTTTAAAACGCTGTCGTGCTTTGGCAAAATTTTCAACACCAAAAGCCGTTAAGCGCGGATCATCTTGTCGACGGATCAATTCATCGAATAACTGCGGATATTTTTTTGCTACTTGTTCTCTAGTCAGACCTTCCCAATCACCAAAGGATAGCTCACGAAAATTTTTATCGTCAATAATCGCTGTTTTCGCATAGTTAGCTGTATCGGCTAACGTGATCTCTGCTGTTCTCCTGGCGCGCTTGATCGGGCTGGTATAGACAGTTGTAAAATCAAATTTATCCAAAAAACCAGCTAGGTCCTGGCAATCCTGCTTGCTAGACTCTAGCAGCGGTGAATCACCGTTGGCCCCCTGAAATCTGCCTTCTAAGTTCCATTCAGTTCGGCCGTGTCTAACGATAAAAATTCTTTTCATAGTTAATAGAATACAGTTAAACGAATCAAAATAAAAACCCCAACGAAAGCAATTTTTCTTTTGAAGGGATTTTTTTAATTAGTTAATTTGTTGAGAAACGGCCTGATTGACAGCTGCATGTTCTTTTTCGACTAAGTTCACACGATTTTCAATAACTCTCGTATCCATCGTAATTTCTCTAGTTAAACCAGCTACGTTGATTTTAGGTTCAAAGAAAGCTTTAAATTCCGATAAACGCTGGGCAGTCTTAAAAATGATAGCAATTACCGTAATGAAAGTCGTGAACTCCATATCACCACCAACTGTCTCTTCCAGCCATTGCCAATCCTGACGGATCCAGTCCCAGGCAGCCTGTTGGCCCTTATCATTGGCCAGAACACCACGGAACCAAGCACGCAGATCCTGTGGTTTGATCGTATCTGCATCTTCAAATTTATCGATCAGCAGTTTGATTAAAACAGGATCAGTCGTTGCAGTCAAAGCAGCCGTCAAATCAGCCTTATAACTGCCATCTGAGGATTGTCGATAATCCTGCAAAAGTTGTTTGAACAGATCAGGATCGCTGAAATTCTGAATCTCATTTCGCAAGACAAATAAGCGAATGTCGGCACTCAAAGATGATAATTGCTGACGATTTTTTTCAAACAGATCATGAGCACTCTTGATCGTATTTGGATTTTTAGCAAACAAAGAGGCACTCAAGACGTAAGGTCTGATCAGCTGATCATCAATTGATTCATCAGTTGCTGACGACCAGCCTAAGCGTGCAACCTGGCTGCTGCTCAAGTGGTCAAATAGCTGCCGCAGCTGTTTTTCTTCAAGAGAATCCGGCTCAACGAATTTCTTTAAGTTGTTTGCGATCACAAACAGAGCCATATTGACGACTGCAAATCGGCTTCGACTAAAGCGACTCAGTAAGGGCACGATTTCGGCATAAGAAATTTCTTGTCCTTCAGCTAATAATCGCAGATCTTGTAAAATCTGCAATTGTGAAATAGCATCCAGCTCAGTCACGTCCTTTAAAATATCGGCCAGCAAAGTCTCATCATATTTGACAATAAAATGCGAATCATTACCAACATTTAGGCGGAATGGCAATTTATTTTCAGCACGCAGCTGAGCATAATCGCCAAGCTGACTGCTTTTTTCGGTCAATAGGCTTGGTGCTTGAGCGTAATTAGCATTCAGAGGAATCTGCCACTGGCGACCGATTTCTTTACCAACGCCAATGAAGAATTGTTGCTGGCTGATCGTTAATTGGCCATCGATCACTGAGGCTTCGACAACTGGGTAACCAGGTTGTTCCAGCCAAGAATTCATCACTGAACCAACATCGATCTGAGAAGCATCGCCAAGCGCTGACCATAGATCGGCACCAGTCGCATTAGCATACTTATGAGCAGCAAAATAAGCCTTCAGACCCTTGCGCAAAGCGGCATCACCGATCATGGCCCGAACCATCACAAGCATACGGGCGCCTTTGGCATAAACGATCGCACCATCAAACAAAGAATCGATCTCGGCTGGATCCTCGACATTGACATGAACTGATTGTACGCCGTCAGTCGCATCGCGCTGCAAGGCAGCCGGTACTTCTGATGCTTGAAAAGTCTGCCAAATATCCCATTTCGGTTCTAGCGCATTCACAGCCACGTATTCCATCATGTTGGCAAAACTTTCATTTAGCCACAGGTCATCCCACCACTTCATTGTGACAAGATCACCGAACCACTGATGGGCCAATTCATGGGCAACAACAGTCGCAACTAATTGTTTTCGAGTCAGTGCCGTATTATCGGGATCGAGCAGCAAATAGGCTTCACGATAAGTGACAAGTCCCCAGTTTTCCATCGCGCCGGCCGAGAAATCCGGCAAAGCTAATTGCCAGGAGTGAGCTAGCGGATAAGGCGTCTGATAGAAGTCTTCGTAAAATTCAATCGAGCGTTTGGCAATATCCAGCGCAAAATCCAATTCCTTGGCTTTGTGTGCTTTCGTAGCGAAAACACCGATCTGAACACCGCTTTTAGTCGTCGTCAGCTTGCTTTGCAGATCACCGAAAGCAAAAGCGATCAGATAAGTCGACATGCGGACTGTTCGCTGAAAATAGTGGACGCCATTTTCAAAACGGCTTTCTGGCATATTAGCCAAAATCGTCTCACCAGCCTGCTCATCAAATTTGATCGCCAAATCAAAAGTCGCTTTAGCTTCCGGTTCATCAACACAAGGAAAAGCCTGACGTGCAAAAGTGGTTTCAAATTGCGTGCCGATGATCTGTTTTTTAACACCATCCAGCTCATAATAGGACGGATAAATGCCCATCATGGAATCCGTTAATTTAGCTTCATAGTCGATCTTGAAAGTCACAGCGCCTGTTTTGGCTAAATGAATTCGGATCGCATCATTTTTGCTGTCCAATTCAAAAGGCAGTGCTTGATCATCATCGGATCTAACCGACTTGATCGTTAAAAATTTTGCGTGAATCGAGATCGCCTGCAATCGTGCCTGACCCGAAATTTGCGTCTGACCTGAAAAAAGCTTTTTCTGCCGATCAATAGTCAAAAAAATATCATAATGATCTGGTTGAAAGGCACGATAAAAATGTGTTGAATCTACCATTGTTCCCCCTTATTTTGTAACGGATATCCAGTTTGCTTGTTGAATTTCGTTAAATCAATTATACGTTAACAAAAAAGCAAACCGTGAAAGTCTGCCTCATTTTACAGTTGCTTTTTGCAGCGCGAAAAGTGCCAAAGCCAGATCACCATAGGTAGCTGATCCATTGTTTTCAATTTTCGGATGAACAATGTAATTATCCAAGTCCGGCAGCGGCAAATAGTCATTATTCATTTGAGCAAACTGCTGACGCGCCTTAGACAAAAGACCCGGACGACCTGACACGGAGCCGCCAAAGATGATCTTGTCCGGTCGAAATGATAGCGTGACCGACCAAGCAGCCTGCGCAATATAATAAGCAATGATATCCCAGACTGGATCACTATCAGAAATATTTTCACCGGCAATACCCGTTCGAGCTGCCAAAGAAGGACCTGAAGCCAAGCCTTCTAAACAGTCACCGTGAAAACGACAAACGCCGGCAAAATTAACATCATCCGGATGTTTGCGCAAAATAATATGACCGATTTCAGGATGCGAGCGGCCGCCGACAAAAGAACCACCCTGGATCACACCAACACCGACACCAGTCCCAAGCGTGAAGTAGACTAGGGTCTGATCTTTTTTGACAGTACCAAATTCATACTCGCCATAGACAGAGGCGTTCACATCGGTCGTAAAAAAGACCGGTACGTTGATGGCTGCTTTCAAACTACCGACAAAGTCAAAATCAGACCAGCCGACTTTAGGTGTTTTTGTAATGAAACCATAATCATCTTGACCTTCTTTGATCCCGATCGGACCAAAAGAGCCAATACCGATAGCAGACACATTGAATTGCTGAAAAAAGGCAGTCGTTTTTGCCATCGTATCGACCGGATTGGTCGTTTTAAATTTTGTCTGTTCAATGACATTGAAATTCGCGTCGGCAATTGCACAGACAAATTTCGTACCGCCGGCTTCGATCGAGCCTAATAATTTACCTTCTACCACTATGATTCCCCTAGTTTATAAAATTATATGTTGTGTTTAATGCTAAACGATTAGCTTTTTAGAACAAAAAAATAGCAACAGATGAAAAGAATTGCCAGATTTGATTTTACCAATTAAGGCTTATAAATGAAACAAGAAAATTGATTTTCGTTGAAAGTGGTGAAAACTATTTTTGTTTCGCCAAAATATTGTCGATTTCTTTATTTGCAGCAAGCATGCGCTCCCAGTGGTCGCCAGAATCCAAGTCATTAATGATCAGCTTCATAATATCTAATGGATCGATCTGGTAGCCTGTAAAGTCATACTTCAGGCTGGCCACGATCCTACTCATGTACATGATACCGATCGCGGCATTTTTCAGTTGTTCATCAGTCTTGCCGACATTTGAATCCTCAGCATATGTGCGATATTGAAATTGACTAAAATAAGCTAATAAGCTGACTGTCTTATCAGAGCCATACATCAAGCTGCGATGCATCAGGTCTTTATATTTTTCAAGCTCGTCGTGTTCTTGATCATTCTGTTTTTTATCATTTAGATAAATGATTTTAGCGGACCAGTCTTTTAGAAGCTGGTTCAGATCATCTCCACTAATCTGTCTGAAATAAGATTCCACTTGCAGCGTTCTTTGGCCGCTGACTTTATTTTTATTGATGATGACTTCTCGAACTAAATTCGGCAAGTCCCTTAAAAAATAGCCGACAGATAATAACAAAATGCTTTCAACAATTCTCACAAGCAAATTCATTTGATCACCTCAAAAAGATCATACAGAATTATGACGTTTAAAACCATCTATGCGATTATCTTTAAGACTTAGGATTCATCACAAGCGTTTTAAATGAATTTCTGCCAGCTCGCCAATTCTTTTAATACCGATTAGCGTCAGACGCTTTTCATAGGCTGCTTCTTCAAATAATCGCTTCCCCCAACCAATCAGGACAGGCGCAATTTGAATCCAAAATTCATCAATTAGGTCTTGTCGAACCAACTGAGTCACAATCGCACCCCCGCCGACAATCCAGATATTTTTGCCCTTGACTGATTTCAAAGTTCTGACAATAGCCGTGGGATCGCCAGAAACATATCGACCGCCGTCAGTGATCGAGCCAATCTGGCTGTGTGAAAAGACGATTTTCTCTTTGCCAGAAAACATGGGCTTATCCCCAAGTATTTTACTTGTCTCTTTGTAAGTCGTATTGCCCATCACGACCGTGTCAATGCCAGCCTCAAAATCCGCAATGCTGTAAGCTGGATCTAATTCCGTATCAAACAGCCACTGCAGGCTATCATCCTTTCGAGCTAGAAAGCCATCAAGACTCATCGCACCGTAAAAATAGACTTTTCTCATCGTTTTGGAGGTCACGAGTCTATTTTACCAGCACCTGGTTTGTTATCCTTCGTCTAAACTAAAGCCACATTGATCTGATCACCCCCGCTTGTGCGGGGAATACTAAAAAAAATATGTTGCCAAAAGGAGAGGGAAAAAATATCTGCGAAATATATTTGACCGATTCAGGAAAAATTTACGTCCCAGACCTCAAGGAAGCTAACCACACACAATGGAAAAATGTAATTACTTCTGCCGCTGCTTCGCTTGTCGTTTCTCTTACGGTTGCTCTTATTTCACGTTTTTTCTGAAAATAAAAAGCACTCAATTTCTCGAGTGCTTTTAGTAAATTCGATTGTTTATTTCGTCAGGTATTGGTTTATCTGACTTTTTAATATATTCGTAAATAATATCGGCTGCCTGTCCGTCATAGATGCCGGTTTTTGCTACGTGTTCTGATAGTCCTGGAACAAGGCCAGCGAAAACAGACGGCGTATTAATGGTTTTACCGAATTTTTTCTCATAAAAATCTTCTGCCTGTGCATAAATCTTCTGAAATTGTGCGTTGGTTTTAATCATTTCAACATATCCTCTATTATTTTACCGTATATATTTGCCGCTTCCGGGAAAAGCTCACGCATGTTAGTCAGCATTTCAGGGTTGGAATTGACCGATTCTGACATTTCAGCAAAGAATTCCGTTCCAGATGTATACGGGCGGCGAGTACATAGGATCACCCCCGCTTGTGCGGGGAATACCTTATAACCAATGACAAAGAAAGCAATGTTATAGGATCACCCCCCCGCTTGTGCGGGGAATACTTATTTTTCAAGGCAAAGATGATGGCCGTTGTAGGATCACCCCCGCTTGTGCGGGGAATACGCACCGAGTTCGTTCGCCGTTTCGTTTATTTTAGGATCACCCCCGCTTGTGCGGGGAATACTTTTTGATTTCGTCATCGATATTTTTAATTGGAGGATCACCCCCGCTTGTGCGGGGAATACCGATTGACATTGTCGTTCGGCATGATCCGACTAGGATCACCCCCGCTTGTGCGGGGAATACTGCTTTTCAAACCGTTTACCCAATTTTCTACCAGGATCACCCCCGCTTGTGCGGGGAATACTGTGCTGCTCATGGCTTTCGTCATGACTTTACCAGGATCACCCCCGCTTGTGCGGGGAATACTTCATCAAACAGCCCTAATTTTCCATTTGTCCAGGATCACCCCCGCTTGTGCGGGGAATACAATCGTAATATGCGTCGAGCAATCAACTTGCAAGGATCACCCCCGCTTGTGCGGGGAATACTTTTAAGTATGCCAGCAGGAACATTGGAGCGACGGATCACCCCCGCTTGTGCGGGGAATACTTATAAGCACCCTCTTCATTATGCAGGCGGGCAGGATCACCCCCGCTTGTGCGGGGAATACCAAAATGCTTCTCGAGGCGTGAATGATGGAATAGGATCACCCCCGCTTGTGCGGGGAATACACCCTTTCATGTTTATCTTAACTTTCGGCCACAGGATCACCCCCGCTTGTGCGGGGAATACTGGCTATTTTGGCATCTGCCTGGGCTTTTTCTAGGATCACCCCCGCTTGTGCGGGGAATACCCGCTGATTTACCAGATGATCTAAGTGATAAAAGGATCACCCCCGCTTGTGCGGGGAATACACAACGTTGATGAAAAATACGTTGATTGGACTAGGATCACCCCCGCTTGTGCGGGGAATACTGTGCTGCTCATGGCTTTCGTCATGACTTTACCGGATCACCCCCGCTTGTGCGGGGAATACTTCATCAAACAGCCCTAATTTTCCATTTGTCCAGGATCACCCCCGCTTGTGCGGGGAATACCTCTTTTTGCGCTTGCGGTTGACCCTCCCACCAGGATCACCCCCGCTTGTGCGGGGAATACGCAGAGGTTAAGGAAACTTTGAAGTTATCATGAGGATCACCCCCGCTTGTGCGGGGAATACTACATAAATATCAGTATTGCAAGTTTAAACGTAGGATCACCCCCGCTTGTGCGGGGAATACTTCCATCAGATGAAGTTTTGCCGTTCTAAGCGAGGATCACCCCCGCTTGTGCGGGGAATACTACACGACAATGACCAGAACTATGAATTATTGAGGATCACCCCCGCTTGTGCGGGGAATACTGGAACGGTATTATCGTTGTGGCCACGGCCGTAGGATCACCCCCGCTTGTGCGGGGAATACTCGCCTTTTAAGGTTTTAACGGCGTACTTGCTAGGATCACCCCCGCTTGTGCGGGGAATACTGGTTGATGCAGCCAAAAATCTGCGCTTAAGCGGGATCACCCCCGCTTGTGCGGGGAATACATTTCGGCAATATTTTCAATTCATGAATTTTCAGGATCACCCCCGCTTGTGCGGGGAATACCCACCTTTGACAGCGGTTACTGAAGACTGGCTGGGATCACCCCCGCTTGTGCGGGGAATACAAGAAAGCCTAACCGAAAAATACCAAAATTATAGGATCACCCCCGCTTGTGCGGGGAATACAATGTGCTTGATTCAAGCTATGGCAATGACTCAGGATCACCCCCGCTTGTGCGGGGAATACTGATTTGCAAATCATCGAGGAGGAAAAAAATGAGGATCACCCCCGCTTGTGCGGGGAATACTTTCATTTAAATATGCATGCTGATGATGACGGAGGATCACCCCCGCTTGTGCGGGGAATACACGGTCACATTATCGCCAACATACGATCAGGAAGGATCACCCCCGCTTGTGCGGGGAATACTCCCATGGGGTTCAGGCCTGAAAAGTGTTGCTAGGATCACCCCCGCTTGTGCGGGGAATACCTTTTCCTGCCGTTTCTGCCATTGCTTGCTCCAGGATCACCCCCGCTTGTGCGGGGAATACCCCACCAGCTGTCTGGCATTGAGATAGTTCGTAGGATCACCCCCGCTTGTGCGGGGAATACGTAGTCATGGACAATTCAGCACAGATTCAATCAGGATCACCCCCGCTTGTGCGGGGAATACGATTCAAAAAATTAGTTTTAATCGTCGTATCAAGGATCACCCCCGCTTGTGCGGGGAATACGTCATCTAACAAGCTTACAATTTGGTCCCTTAAGGATCACCCCCGCTTGTGCGGGGAATACTTAATGGTTACTCACAGGGCGAAGCTACATTTGGGATCACCCCCGCTTGTGCAGGGAATACTTGCACGTTGGCTATGAATAGCACATATAGCCAGGATCACCCCCGCTTGTGCGGGGAATACCATCATCAGGATCTTCCCGTTCAATTTTGGTTAGGATCACCCCCGCTTGTGCGGGGAATACATTAAAACGTAAATATAACATTCTAAAAGCAGAGGATCACCCCCGCTTGTGCGGGGAATACATGGCCTAACCATACGAATGGGTGGGAAGCCCAGGATCACCCCCGCTTGTGCGGGGAATACGAATTCAGGTTATGAACCAGAATCTTTGCCATAGGATCACCCCCGCTTGTGCGGGGAATACGATCCGTTGCATGATTCTTATGCAGCTGCCTTAGGATCACCCCCGCTTGTGCGGGGAATACCAAGTTTGATAAGTTAGTTATGTTTAGTGGCAGGGATCACCCCCGCTTGTGCGGGGAATACCAGGAATTTTCCAGAGAACCAGACCTATACCAAGGATCACCCCCGCTTGTGCGGGGAATACACGGTACGATTCCGCTCTATCAGTCAACGATTAGGATCACCCCCGCTTGTGCGGGGAATACATCAGGTGGGCGTTTCTGACGCTATGAACATTAGGATCACCCCCGCTTGTGCGGGGAATACTGACATGCACTGGTCGGAGATGTTTTTTGATGAGGATCACCCCCGCTTGTGCGGGGAATACAAATTCACAGCACCGACCATGTGCGGTCTGATAGGATCACCCCCGCTTGTGCGGGGAATACTCAGCTTCTCGAGACAAAGGTGCAATCTGATAAGGATCACCCCCGCTTGTGCGGGGAATACAAAAATTAATAATTTTTGCGCCAGATTCAGCAGGGATCACCCCCGCTTGTGCGGGGAATACATTGAGACGGCCCTACATAAAATTTTGAAGAGAGGATCACCCCCGCTTGTGCGGGGAATACACGGTACGATTCCGCTCTATCAGTCAACGATTAGGATCACCCCCGCTTGTGCGGGGAATACATCGTGTTAATGAAGCCTTATCAGAAGTTACAAGGATCACCCCCGCTTGTGCGGGGAATACTCAGCTTTGTGATGGCTAACAAGGACTGGCTTAGGATCACCCCCGCTTGTGCGGGGAATACTAGCTCACGACGAAGGCTTGACAGAGTTTGCCAGGATCACCCCCGCTTGTGCGGGGAATACTTGCAAGAGGCTTTGGGACAATATTTTGATAAAGGATCACCCCCGCTTGTGCGGGGAATACATTGAGACGGCCCTACATAAAATTTTGAAGAGAGGATCACCCCCGCTTGTGCGGGGAATACACGGTACGATTCCGCTCTATCAGTCAACGATTAGGATCACCCCCGCTTGTGCGGGGAATACATCAGGTGGGCGTTTCTGACGCTATGAACATTAGGATCACCCCCGCTTGTGCGGGGAATACTGACATGCACTGGTCGGAGATGTTTTTTGATGAGGATCACCCCCGCTTGTGCGGGGAATACAAATTCACAGCACCGACCATGTGCGGTCTGATAGGATCACCCCCGCTTGTGCGGGGAATACTCAGCTTCTCGAGACAAAGGTGCAATCTGATAAGGATCACCCCCGCTTGTGCGGGGAATACAAAAATTAATAATTTTTGCGCCAGATTCAGCAGGGATCACCCCCGCTTGTGCGGGGAATACATTACGTCAATGATTTCATTGATTGAAGCATTAGGATCACCCCCGCTTGTGCGGGGAATACTAGCAGCGGCACTAAAAATAGATCCTTGGGAGAGGATCACCCCCGCTTGTGCGGGGAATACGGTTACTTCAAGGAACAGCTTTTGTGCTGCTAAGGATCACCCCCGCTTGTGCGGGGAATACCCTCAGCTTTTGCTTTCCGCTGGGCTGCTTCGAGGATCACCCCCGCTTGTGCGGGGAATACCGTGAGCTGCTGCAGCAAATGTACGGAAAATCAGGATCACCCCCGCTTGTGCGGGGAATACAAATGACCAAAAAACTTTTTGCGAATCTGGGCAGGATCACCCCCGCTTGTGCGGGGAATACTGCAATCTTGGAGCAATCAGCAGGTAAAGGGTAGGATCACCCCCGCTTGTGCGGGGAATACCCGTTAGTTTGACTAATTGGGACTTTAGTTGAAGGATCACCCCCGCTTGTGCGGGGAATACCTACAATTAGATTCTATTTCTAGTTATCAAACAGGATCACCCCCGCTTGTGCGGGGAATACTCCCATGGGGAATAAATCTGAAAAGTGTTGCTAGGATCACCCCCGCTTGTGCGGGGAATACAACAACCTAACAGAATTAATCGGTGGCCTGTTAGGATCACCCCCGCTTGTGCGGGGAATACCTAATTTTATTTGTCATTTTTGTACCTCTTTAAGGATCACCCCCGCTTGTGCGGGGAATACAAGCTAGACGAAACACCACTATTGACACTGGCAGGATCACCCCCGCTTGT
The DNA here is from genome assembly GCF_004102045.2 of Oenococcus sicerae. Lineage (GTDB taxonomy): Bacteria > Bacillota > Bacilli > Lactobacillales > Lactobacillaceae > Oenococcus > Oenococcus sicerae. The sequence continues at coordinate 1,639,138 of NZ_CP029684.2, forward strand.
GCGGGGAATACTTGTCTCGATGAATACGGTCATATTCAGTTTGAGGATCACCCCCGCTTGTGCGGGGAATACTATCAGAGTCGACGCTCCCGCTGTAACCGCCGAGGATCACCCCCGCTTGTGCGGGGAATACTGTGCCTCAAGCCATGAAAAGTTATTTGTTTAAGGATCACCCCCGCTTGTGCGGGGAATACGGTTTCCTGTCCAGTTTCAAAGAAAAACTGTCAGGATCACCCCCGCTTGTGCGGGGAATACTCAGCCCAGTTCGTCGAAATGAACTGCGAAATAGGATCACCCCCGCTTGTGCGGGGAATACATTTATTAGGACGAGGGACTCCGATGGTGAACAGGATCACCCCCGCTTGTGCGGGGAATACACCATCGTTTGATAAGTCGAGCTCTCAACTTTAGGATCACCCCCGCTTGTGCGGGGAATACGACTAGCAACAAATCGACAACAAAAGATCCTTGGGATCACCCCCGCTTGTGCGGGGAATACTTTCTAGTTCTGATAACTAAGTCAGAATTACCGGGATCACCCCCGCTTGTGCGGGGAATACGAACGGTTAAATTAACACTTAATGGAGTAGTAAGGATCACCCCCGCTTGTGCGGGGAATACTTCAACAAGACGCTGACAATGCCAAACTAGATAGGATCACCCCCGCTTGTGCGGGGAATACTTCAAAAAGGGAACGTTAACCCTGCCACAGATAGGATCACCCCCGCTTGTGCGGGGAATACAAGCACGTATTTCCGGTTCGCCAGCCATCACGAGGATCACCCCCGCTTGTGCGGGGAATACTTTGTTTTGGGCTTGTCTATGGGCGTACTGATAGGATCACCCCCGCTTGTGCGGGGAATACCTCAGTCATTTCGACCGTGTATCGCTTGTTATAGGATCACCCCCGCTTGTGCGGGGAATACAGCCCTATTTTATCTTTTCCCCGTCAATATATAGGATCACCCCCGCTTGTGCGGGGAATACTTTTTTATCAGTCAGCCCAAACAATTCCCGATAGGATCACCCCCGCTTGTGCGGGGAATACCAAGAAGTTCCACTAATCACTGTCGTCGCAGCAGGATCACCCCCGCTTGTGCGGGGAATACTTGATTTGCTGCAATGGCTTGTGTTGGCTTAGAGGATCACCCCCGCTTGTGCGGGGAATACGTTGGCGTGGCAATACTTGCCGTGCCGGTACCAGGATCACCCCCGCTTGTGCGGGGAATACATCCTGTTATGTGATTCATTGTACAGCACACAAGGATCACCCCCGCTTGTGCGGGGAATACCAAAGCCTTGGGCCATAAAACCCAAGCCTTCCCAGGATCACCCCCGCTTGTGCGGGGAATACAGTAAAAGATCCTTGATTTAACAGCCTTATTAAAAGATCAAATTCTTATTTTCAATGAGTTTCATTGTCAACGCTAATGTAGACCGCGCGTCTGACAAGGCATCATGTGGTTTTTTATTTGTGATTCCATATTTATGAAGAACTGTGGCCAATCTATAATTGTCAAGAAACTTATCCGACTTTTTAACCTTAGTCAACAAGTCAATCATCTGATTGTGGAACTCTTCCCGACCATTTTTTCTTAAACTCATCGAGATAAACTTATCATCAAAACTGAGGTTATAGCCAATGAGGGGAGAAGAGCCAATAAATTGTTTTAATTCGTCTAAAGCATTCACTAGTGTGGTTGCTTTTTCAGATAACATTTCATCAGTGATACCAGTTAAATTGACGATCTTTTCAGGAATCTTTTTGTCAATTTGAATGAATGTCGAAAAGCATTCAGTCTGGCCATCAGCATATTGTTTAACCGCACCAATTGAAATAATGTTGTCCTTCATCACATCTAAACCAGTTGTTTCGATATCAAGAACTATAAAATCCTTTCGCTTATTTTCTTGTGTATGAGTAACTTTGGCTTGAGCAAACAATCTCGCCCGATGAAACTTCGCAGCATCACTGAATCCTGGCTGAATCATTGTACTGGCATCGTTCAATTTCATTAGAAATGGGATTCCATCAAAATCAGTAACCTGTCGGTCTGCCCGAGAAGTTCTGAATTGATATCCGAATTCATTTTGAGTGTTAAAGACCATGGTTGCTTGTCCATTACCAATATCACGTATAATCCGTTCCCAAAGTTTGTCGCGAACTCGTGCACTAGCTTTCCCCACAAAAATACCAGTCTGAATCTCCTGGCACCACTTTGTAAGATCTCCTCGCAATGAAGGTGGTACTTTTGTTAAAGCGACTACTATCATGATTGATCGGCTCTTTCAAATTCACGATATGACACACCGAATTTCTGTAGCCCGAGTTTGTCATCCCAAAGATTCACAATATCAGTTTTAGAATTCGGTTCACTGTCTCCAAGCAATGTTTTCAGATCAGCTACCATTCGAATCAATAATCTTCCATCGACAAAAGCATCACGTACGGCGAGCCTTGTTTTTTGAGATATATCATCTGCATTTTCACCATATTTAGCGACCACCTTAAAAGCAATAGGAATAGTCACTTCCGCCTTGTATAAATCAGCAAAATCATAAACAAATGCCAAATCGTGTCCAGTATGAACAAAACCTAGTCCCGGCGAGGCACCTAATGCAACGATCACACTATAGCTTAGGCCATATAAAGCGGCATGTGCTGCTGTTAAAGCCTTGTTTATTGCTGATCCAGAATCAAAATCCTCTGGATTGTATTGACGACCAGTCCAGGGAACTTTTGTTCTTCGCGATAATTCTCGATAAATTTTCCGAACACGAACCCCCTCCTTACCTCGAAGTTCCTGCATTGATAATGCTGACACATTTTCATCGGGAAAACGCATCTGATACATTTTTCTAGCTACGGCAACCCGAGCTCGCACATTAGATACAAGTTTGGCCTGTGCCTCTAATAAAGTAGATGAGTGCGTCAGAGCACGACCATGTGCATATTGCCGCACACCTCGTTCTCCTACCCAAACAATGCTCATCCCCGAATCCCCAATGAGTTCCATTGCACGATGAGTTACATCCACACCAGGACCAAGCATTAGCACACTAATCATTGCCGAAGGAATGGAAACTATTCCTCTGCTATCTGTAACCACAATCGCACTATCTTGTCGATTAATTTTGGCATGATCAAGGTAAAGAAAACTCACTCGGTCTCTAATTCTACTTAATTCAGATAACTCTGGTTTTTTTGCTCCTGCATGTGCTTCCATAATTACCTCTCTGGAATAACAGTCATTAGACCCATTCCATATGCTTTTTCACGTCCAATTCCCTCAAGCAAAGCGTTTTTAAAATTGGTTAAATTCTGAATTTCCAACTTTCCTTCAAAAGTAACGCGACTAACCCTGATATTTTTTGAATTTTTCTTTTTCAAAATTGGATGATCTCGACTGATAATATCGAAAGCACGAGTCGTTATCGAATTAGTTTCGCCCTGCAGTACCAACTGAGGAATATGAAAGCCTGACAGTTCAGACCGACCAATTAACCATTCCAATTGTTGTGTAATAGTCACATGTGGATAAATGCGTCCGCGTTCTCCCGCTTGGTAGGCGGCATAAGTGGGATTCGCTGTTAATCGAAATTGAACCTGTTGGCCTGTTTCTAATTGCGCCAAAAATTTATCGTAGAGCTTTATTTGGGCACTTCCGGGAATGCCATACCGTTCCATTCCTTCAATATTCGGTCGATTCTTGCTTAAAATCAATAAATATTGTTTGTCGCCTAACTCATCTAGTCGCCACAAATGACGTAAACGAATGGGATTCCGAAATTCGTCCGGGAAGCTTTGTTCTACCCAATTATGATAAGCGCCAAGATGTGTCAGTTCTTTTATCTTGCGACGATTCTTTGTGTCAATTTCTACTCTAGATAGAAACATGAGAAACTCCTTCTACAAAAATTTAAAAATATCATGATTTGTTTCAAAATGTTTTTCTTGATAAAAGACATTTGGTAAACCAATAGTACCGTGGCTCACTGAACGAAATCTAAACCTGCGGTCCTCTTGACTATATGATTCAACTTCGTCTTTAGTCAATTGACTATATTTGCCAGAAAGCAAATCAGAATCAGCAAATATTTCAGCATTAAACGTTTCTACTCGCCTGTGCCTTTTTTTGTACCAATCAGATGCTTGCCAATCAAGCTGATGTAGCGCTGCAACGGGATCGACGTCAGAAAATTCTTCAATTTTAAGTATGCCAGCAGGAACATTGGAGCGACGACCTAAATAGAGCTGAAATTGAGGATGATGAAGCGCGTTCTTAATCTTGCTAATAAGCGAATTCTCATCACTACCCAAAGCAACAATGAAAATAGCATCTTGTAACAAATCACGATAAGTTAACTTTCGAGTATCTTTTTTCCACTCTACTGTTTGAAATTCAGTCATTTTTATTCCCGGCTGATCAATTCGAACCGCAAAGCTTAGTGAATTCAACGCAGCAATCCTTTCGTCATCTCGACGATAGCCAAACGCTGCAGCGATAAAACCAATAACGGCACTTTTAGACGGATAATCACTTGTGGTTCTTCGAGAAAAATGTGCCTCATCACCATAAGATTGTAACGGGCCTGCCAATTTAATCGTTATCGTTTTCATTGCGTGCCACCTTAGCTATATTGTCAGACACAGCATCGAGCAATACGTTAAGATTGGTCACTTTCTCACCAAACTGTGTATCGAACTTGCTAAGAACAACCGTGGCTAGTGGTTTGGATACAAACTGTAAGGTCGATTCATACTCGCTTTCTAAGCGCTGAATAGAAGTGTCAACATAGCCATCGTTAGACTTAACTGGGTTTTCAAATGCTGAAACCAGATTAACGGGTGTGTCATTACGAATTGTCACCATGACATAACTAGGCAGAGTTTTATTGGCAAAAGTATTCTGTTTCCCTGTAGGCATCGACAACAAGAAGCTTTTGACATATTGTAAGGCGCCTTTTATTGCAACGTCTGATCCTAAATTTTGTTCCAATTCTCGAAAATTCAAATTAGCATAGCGATAAAGAGTAGAGGAATTGTATTCAATCGTACCCAACATAGAAGCACCAGCATTATCATCGGGCTGCAAATCGTCAAGGGCTGTGAAATAGTCAAATTCTGGAACGACTTCATGAGTGGATAATGCATGAGCCACTTGTGCAGATCCTTCAACATTTAATTCAGGGTTGTCGGCTACCATACGCCCAAAAAGGGCTAAATCAAGTGATTGCTCACCATTGAAAATTTCTTTCAAAACCTTTTTATCATATGTTTCATGGTCCAAAACATATTGTGCGATTTTCTGAATCTGTCCCCGACTAATCAGGAGGAGTGCGCCTGTTTGGTTATCTTTGTCAATTTTTATTTTGCAAGCGGTTAATACACCAATTGATTTGGCAATAGCGTCCTCATCCTTGATTCCTGTATCCAAACGCCGAATGCTTTGAGAGAGGAGTTTCACGACGTCTTTCGTGCGTAGACCTGAAGTTTCGGTGCCTTCGCTGTTAAAGAATACCCGCATTGCTCGCTTCCAGCTTTGTGAAGAAACGCGTGAACGAGTCACACCACCGTAAAACGCAGTCTTTGGCGAGCCGGTATCGTCACGGTTAATATTGGAAGATGGAACTGTTTGTAAAACATGAATATCTAGATAAATATTTTCATTAGTCATTTTTCTCTGTCCTTTCAGATTGTTGAATTGTTGAATGGTAATATGCCTGTCCCCAACGCAAACGAACTTGATTAGCTTGTTCGAAGTTTGCTTGAAACCAATATAGGTCTTCAGCGAGTGCCGCATAGTCAATTCTAGCATCACCATTCCTCGCCTTAATGATGCTGATCAAATGGGTTAACGAATTAATGACGCTTGCTAAATTCGTCGTAGCGAGCAGTTGGCCAACACGCCGGTCCAACGCAACATTCGCCAATTGATGATTCCTCATTTCAGATAATGCAGTAAAAACGGGTAAACCCTCTGGCACTGGTTTTGAACTTGCATTACCGTACACCAAATGTGTTTTTCCTTGTTGATGAATTGCAAATAACCGTGCAGACACAAATACGGCTATTTCTGCATGTGTTGGAGAACCATCCTTGCTTAGATATTCAGAATCCATGTTGGCCAGCAAAATTGGCCATACTAAAACTGCTCGCAAACTAGTTAGATTTGCTGCCCCACGTAAGCTGGCTAATACAGCTTTATTTGAATTTTCGTTGTTGTAAAGTTCTTGAATAATTCTAATGGTTGTATTCTTTATTTGATAAGCCATTTTTTTCGCTCTTTTCTAATTCAAATCTCTATTCACATTACGATTCAATTGATTGTACGCTGTAAACACATTTAGTATTGCAGAACTCTTCTCATCAACTACGCCTCGAATATCCCTAGATGAGACTGATTGCATGAACACCTGAACACAAGATGACACGATTAATTTGAGTTGCTGCTTCCATACATTGACTTTTTGATCTCGATCATCCTCAACTGTCAAATCAGCAAGCCATTTTTTGAATGGCAAGTTTAGCTGTTCGTAATACTTGGCCGTTTCTTGATTTACAAAATTAGTGTCATTGGAACTACTAAAACCACGAATTTTACTTATAGTTTTAATAAATTGCCAATAATCTCTTTCTACTAACTGTGCCAAATCAACCGCATCTTCAATTCTTCTTGGCCAATATTGGCTCCCATCAAGATCAAACAACACATCCGCGTTAATAGACATAGTATCAGAAATTTCTGCTGCTGGAGACTGAGACGTCGCATTGCCATCACTAATCAAAGTATCAGATGATAATTGCAGTTGTGTATTTCGCGCAATCAAGCCTCTTTCTTTCAAAAGATGTAGCCAATCAACAATCCCAGGTTGTTTTCCGGAATTACCATCTTGATAAATATCAATATAATCGCCAAAATTGCGCCACATCGCTCGTGAGAGCGACCTATTACTTTTTGTGGCGGGTCGATAGATAGCAGGTTTTTTCTTATTATCAAACCGCCATACCGTGAAGGGTTCAATAAATGCATTATTAGGGTCAAACATAGGTATGCCGGCACTGAAAATTATCGGCTGATCATTGTTCAACCAATCAAGATACAGTGCTCTTGACCAGCTAGTATAAAGTGCAGCCACATTATCGGGTACAAATTCTTTTTTTCTTTCCTCGATGTAAGTGATTGAATTCGCATATTCCCAAACAGGTTTCTGCACTTGATAAATGTTCTGACTTGTCTTATTGATTAAAACGAGATTTAACATCAGGGCCTCAAAAAGATTTTGGCCATTTGCAAAGACAGGATTTAGTCGATACAGCCAACCTGCCCCTATAGAAAAATTATTAGGTGTCAAAATTTTAGTCTTATCAGTCGCACCTGTGAAATTTTGATAGGTGATGATCCAACGAATCAGTTCAGGTAAAGCAATTTGGTCCTTAGATGCTTCTGTCTTCGGTGCAAATAGCGCAGGCGAATTAGCACTTTCTGAGATACTGCGATTAATTTGTTTAACAGAAACCGTACCCTTACCGGTGGATACACGTTTATCGGCTGGGACTAGGCCATCATACTGTTCTTGAGTAACTTGATAAAAGGGATTATCTCCAAAAAAGTCAAAGCTATTTTTATATTTTTCAAGGTAAGTCACAACGACATCTGAAAAACCTCCTTGTTGGTATAATTTTTTCCAAGTTTCAAGTAAATCATCTGAATTATAATCATCGACTTCAGCTCTCACTTGCATGAGATCATCTGTTTGCAACCAGTCATACGCTTGATTTTCTGCATCAAAACGCGAATATACTGTCTCTAGAATTGCAAGCAACAGACGCAATACTGCAAAATCCTGTGAGCGTGTTTCGCCAGCGAGCTGCTTGAACTGATAAGCATTTTTAAATAGATCAATTAAAGACACCTCTGTCATAGATCCATGACTATCATAAATAACTTTTATCCAGGGTTCAGCAACAAGGTTAAAGTGCCTTTTACTCATTTCTTGCTCTCCTCTTCTAAATAACTTAATCCATATTTTTGTGAATAGGTAAGTCTGTAATTCAATAGAACACATGACAAATCTTGGTCAAGGGGCAATACAAGCGAGCCCCTTAGCCATTTGTTATCCTGCCACATAGGAAAAAGTTTAGCAGTTATTTTCTCCAATTCAGTAATAGTTTTTTCAATCTTGTAGGAAAAAACGGTCGGTAGCCGCACCACTTGCTGAGCAATCATTTTCGCCTGATCAGCTAACATTGATTCCTCCAACTTGGTACCATCTAATAGATAAAATCCAGTCTTTGTGTCCTGGACCAAAATAATTTCCAAAGTCTCATTGATATCTCTAACTGCTGCAGCTGCTTGTTGGTCATTGGTATCTACGCCCATTTGAGCACGATCCAGCCACCCATGAATCGTGGCAGTGTTCTTTAAATTGGGTGGACTAATTTGAAAAACACTAGCCTTGGCTTTCTCTTTTTTCATTTGAGTTTCAAAATCTGTTTTAGCCTCCTTCATGCCATCAATAGAAGATGGATCCTTTTCAAAATCGTAGACCAGTTGAACCAAATGTGAAATATCGGTCGGTAATCTCAACGTATTGGGTAAATAATAATCCGTCTTTAATAATAAATATTGCCCATAAACTGCCTTGTTAGCGTCACTGTATTTGCCCAATGATTGAGCGCCCATCAAAACCATCGTTGGGTTTTCCAACTGGCTTGGTCTAGCACGTTGATGTCTGTGTAAACGCCCAGCCCTTTGGAGCAATAGATCCATTGGGGCAATATCTGTATACAAGATATCAAAATCAATATCTAAAGATTGTTCCAGCACCTGCGTGCCTATTACAACCATTTTCAATGGACGATCACCATTTTTCCCAATTGTAGATTGCAGCTCCCGTTCAAGTTTAACCCGCTCTGGAGCCAAAAAAGCGGAATGTAGGACCAATATTCTCACATTATCTGGTATCTTTTTCGCAAGCATTTGAGCACGCTTGACCGTGTTTACTATGACGCCAGCTACCCCGCCGCCTTCAATCGAAGCTAGAATATGAGCAATTAATTTGTCATCATCATCGATCACTCTTTGAACTTGAATTCGTTGGGGTAATTGATCTGTCATTCCCGGAAAATCCGACACTTGCTTTAATTCCTTGCCATCGAGAATTGTCACTAGCGGGTATGCCTCGTTCTTTTCCCAGCCAGCCATAAGCGAACTAAAATCCCCCAATCTCTTGATACTTTTACCGTATTTACCGTGAAAATATTTTGCCACTAACTGGTTCCGTTTATCTTTAGGCAAAGTCGCCGAAAGAATGACAGTAGGCACATGATAGGCTCCAAGCCATTCAATCGCACGATCAAGATACTGGTTCATATACGTGTCATATGCATGTACTTCATCAATCACAACAACTTTTTTACTAAAACCCAGATGTTTTAGTGCAAGATGCTTCTGTTTCAAAGCCATAAGAAGCAGGTTATCGATTGTACCAACGCTGAACTCATCCAGAATTGACTTTTTGCCACTAAACCAACTATTTACAACAACCGATGAATCACTATCCACGTTAGCTGCATTGGGAATAGACTGAAAATCTTCGTTAAATTGAGCTTTACCGTGCATTAGTTTAATCGATAAAGTCGATTCTACTGTTTGTGATAGAAAATTCAACCATGTATTAACTCGTTCAAACATTGCATTGGATGTTGCTTGTGTTGGTAATCCAAAAAAAAGTCCGTTACTACCTGATTTATAAGCTAATTGTTCAGCAGCAACTAATGCAATCTCGGTCTTGCCTAAACCCATTGGAGCTTCAACGACGACAATTCCCGGATCCTCCATGTCGCTAATAGCTTTGGTCACAGACCGCTGGACTGGGCGAGCTGAAAAACCCCACCGTTGTTGGTATGCATCTGTTGCCATTGATATTTTTTTTGGCTGCCACTCGTCATTAACTTGCCAAGTATTCCACGCTCTTTCAACCCGTACACTTTCATCAATAGACTCAAGTGGCTGATCGAGTGCAATCAATGGAAAAAGCGGTTTATCTACATCGTTATCCAAATACTCACTAGAAGAGAGCCAGTCAGACATAATCAAAAGTCCCTCAAGAATTACAGCTTGTGTCTGATCGAGACTGGGAATATCACTCACTTCATCAAAACCAGCAGACCGCAAACTATAGTTGAGAATCTGCGATTGGACCCGCTTCCAACGGTCCTGTACTAATTTATCTTTATCGCTCTGCCAATAGTTTGCCGTATATGTTTGAATTTCATCAGCTGGACTGAAAGATAATGGTCTTCCGTGGTGTCCTCCAACAATAGCACCAACAGTATCTGGAACCCCAAAACTTTCAAGAATCGCTTCTCCTGCCTTAGCGTGAGGACTCTTTCCAGGAGATGATAATTTGATTGTATCCATGCCTGCAAATCCCGCCGAAATAAGTTGTTCTAACAATTCATGGTCTAAAGATCGGTTGCCATCATAGGATGGCTTTAACTGAAAAGCAGGTGTTGCCTTACCAATATCGTGAATAAAAGCCACGAATTTAGCCAATTTTCGGGCATTTTCCTCACTACTATCTTTCGCTAGAATTCTCCGTTGATTTTCACTGAGCCAGTGATTATAGAGTAAATTAATCACCATGGCCGTATCAGTCAAATGGGCAATTAAAGGCAGCCATTGTTGTTGCCCATCAGAAGTCTTTTTCTTAGCCCAAAGAGATCTTGTCTCTCTATCCAAATTACTAAATACCGTACTCAATTGGCAGCTCCTAAAATCCTGTAGACACTATAATTCTAATGATTTCAATTGAATAAAAGTGAGTTTTTAGTAATTGAATAAAAATCTCGTGTAGTCGTAATCAAGCACATCACAATACCGAAAACAATAATTAGAAAGCGTGGTTCTGAAAAAGAGGGATTAAAAAGGAAATATAGTCAATCAAAAAATAAAGAATCACTTTGACGTTTGTCAGATTTAAAAGCATGCCTGCCCAAAATTGTCTGTTGGATGACGCTATTTTCTGTTTCCATGCGTATCACTCTTGGTTCTGAAAAGATCCATGATCAAATAAATCAGATACAAGGAACCAATTATTTTCATTAGCAAGATCGCTGTAGTAGAGATAGGTTTTAAAAAATCAGTAAAAAAGAAAGCAAGAAAATCCAAAATAAAAAAGCTGACAAACAGACCGTATAAAAATGGCATTGAGCCGCGAAAACCGCGCTGCCTGCTTTCTTGTAAAGCCATCAAATATTTGGGACCAGGAGTAATCGCCATGATGATGCTGTAAGGAAAAAAGCCGAACATTTTGAGACCTGCCTATTGATAAATGGCTCCACTATTACGCGATGAAGGTGCTTATGAGTTTCAAAAAATTCTTTTAACTTTGGGTGCTTATCTTTCAAAAACGCAACATGTTGTCAAGCACATGCACCAAGTTTTTTCACCATTCTTGACAGTTTGTTCACAATTAACAGCGGCTCCATGCTACAAAATCTAGATGAATACTCAAAATTTCCTCTGAAAATTGTTGAATCTAAAATTGTGCCATTTTATTTTTAACCGTACGTTTTCAAAGTGCAGCTTGAAATTCTCTCGTTGTGATTTATCCATAAAATCTCCAAAATAAAAACCAGTCATGTGACCAGCTTCTAAAATGATACTAATTCAAAACTAATCAGCCCTTTATTTCTGGATCAGATATCAATTTCAATTCATTGATTTGCATTTGACAGTAATTGCCCAATCTCTTTTAAAGTGAGTGCAAGTGCACAATTCCCAGAAGTATTTTGAGATTCTTCATTATCAAAGGCAAAATTTTTTCTATAAAAGCTCTGAGATTCAGCCAGGCTTTCAACAGTAACGAATGAGAGACCGCCAAATTCCAAACGATGATCGTATATGTTTCCGAGCAAAGAGAGCATTAGTTCTTTACCAAAACCCTTGTTTTGAAAACTCTCAGTAACGGCGAAATAAACAATATTAATCGACGGGTAGTCCGTAATTTCAGAAAATTTAAATTCGTGTTTCTTTTTATATTTTTTAGTTAATTTGGTAATTCCATTACTAAGAGTGTAAAAAGCAACAATATCATCTGTCTGTTTATTCACGAGAAGAAAAGTATTTGAAACAATTGACCAAGTGCGAGCCTTTGTTTTCAGAAAGGAATCAATTTCAGTATTGCCACAAGAAAAAGACCCCAGGGAATCACTGGGGTCTTTAAAATTTAACAAATTAATAACGTTAAATTCAAGACTGTCTTTCAAATCATTTTGCGGCAAAACTAAAACGCCCAATGCCATGAAGCCTATCACTGGCCTTCTTTATTTGCTGGCTTCTTTCTTTTGTCAAATTTCCGGAAACCCGGTTAGAAATCTTTTTAAAATCTTTATCTGATCCAACTTTGATTTCTCTAGTAAAATTGAAAGTATCTTGATTCATGGTTCCTCCTAGGCTATATATATATCTGCTTACATATTATCATGAATCTACATTTACGCAATCGAGAGATTCTCAACACACTATGAAAAATCAGAATTAAGTTAAGAGACACGATTATGAACAGCCAAATGGCAAAAATGGTAGGAAAATGGCCTTTTGTTGCTCAGGTCACCTCCACATTTACTTTTATAAAAATGTTTTTAGTTTATCGAAACTGCTGAAGGTTTGTCATCTGAGACCTTATCGGGTGAATTTTTAACAGTAAATTGCCGATTTTCTAGCATAATCTTCACATCTGCCATGTCAGCCACTTTCTGGTCGTGAGTAATCATGATGACAGTCTTTTTTGATTGATGGGCAACGCGCTGGAAAATTTCAGTAATCTCTTTTGTGTTCTGCTCGTCTAAATTACCGGTTGGTTCATCAGCTACTACGATTGGCGCATCGACAGCTAAGGCGCGTGCAATCGCCACATGTTGTTGTTGGCCACCTGATAGTTTTTGCACGTTTTTTGTTGCCAGCTCTCCTTCAATACCAACAGAAGCTAATAAATCAATCGCGTACTGTCGATTACCAGCATGTTTTGATTTCGTGATTGATAGAGCTGAAACAACATTTTCTAAAGCGGTCATATAATTCATCAAATTATAGGCCTGAAAAACGACCGTAACGTCTTGATTTCGATATTTAGTTAAACCGATTTTACGAATGTCTTTGCCATTGTAGCTAATCAGACCAGAGGCAGGCGAATCCAATCCTGCTAGAAAACTGACAAAGGTTGTTTTGCCGGATCCTGATTCCCCGACAATTGCATATAGCGTGGAAGGATTGAATTTCAGACTGACATTTTTGTATAGGTAATCATCTGGATGGTTGAAATAATGTGTTAATTTTTGAACAGTTAATGTCATGGTTTTTCCTTCATTCTGAAATTAGAATCCTTTTTGGTTTGAGACTGATAATAGGAATCGCTCCTAATAATGTGGCTATAGCAACGATAACCAAACCGAAAGCGCCAAGTTCAAGCAAAGTCCCAACGGTAACGTGAGTTGAGAGTTTATTTAATTGAGAGTTTCCAGTGAGAGTTGTACCAAATTGACGCATTTGACCACCGAAAGCTCTTGAATTGCTTGGACTTCCTGAACCAGCAGTATTACTATTCGGACCAGCTTGGTTTGAATTCCCGCCCCCAGGCCCGCCAAATCCACTTCGTAGACTCTGCTGCGATGTATTTTGCTGAGAAATTAATTGCTGGCCAATACTATTACCAAAGAATGAGTAGTCAAATATTCAATATCAAGGAACACCACCTGTCATGGTGTTTTTTTATTCACTCAATAGTACAAAAAAACTTCTAGCTTATAGTCAGAAGTTTTTATTTTGACAAATATTAGCTAAGAGCTATCCCTTTCAGTTGCTTGTTAGCTTTTTGTTAGCACTTCATTGTCAAAAAGAGCTTAGAAAGCCTTTAAATAAAAAGTTTCTTTTAATAACTTATTATTCCCACTCGATTGTTGCGGGGGGCTTGCTCGTGATGTCGTAGACAACGCGGTTGATGTGGCCGACTTCGTTGACGATGCGTTCAGAGATTTTGCCTAATAAGTCCCATGGCAGTTTGGCAAAATCAGCCGTCATGCCGTCAATTGACGTGATGGCGCGAATGGCAATCGTCCAGTCGTAAGTACGGCCGTCGCCCATGACGCCGACAGAACGCAGGCCGGTCAGGATCGTGAAATACTGCCAGATGTTGTCTTCTAGGCCGGCTTTAGCAATCTCGTCACGTAAAATCGCATCAGAATCACGGACAATCGCCAGTTTTTCTTCGGTAATTTCACCCAAAATACGAATAGCTAATCCTGGACCCGGGAATGGCTGACGCCAGACTAAGGCATGCGGCATATCCAGCTCTTCGCCCAATTCACGGGCTTCGTCCTTAAATAACGTGCGCAAAGGCTCGATCAATTTAAAGTGCATGTCTTTAGGCAGGCCGCCGACATTATGATGAGATTTGATCGTCTGGGCCGTATCAGTGCCGGATTCAATCACATCCGTGTACAGAGTGCCCTGAGCTAAAAATTCAATCCCTTTCAACTTTTTGGCTTCGTCATTAAAGGTCTCGATAAATTCCTTGCCGATAATCTTGCGTTTTTTCTCAGGCTCAGTCACATGCGCTAATTTAGACAAAAAACGCCGCTGTGCATCAATTTTAATAATATTCAGACCAAACTTACCGGCCAAAGAGGCCATGACCATCTCGGCTTCATTTTTACGAAGCAGCCCATGATCAACAAAAATACAAGTCAACTGTTTGCCGATGGCTTTATGTAATAAAACAGCAACGACTGACGAATCAACACCACCGGATAAGCCCAACAGCACTTTCTTGTCACCAACCTCGGCGCGAATTTTATCAATTTGCAGGTCGATAAAATCCTTCATCTGCCAATTTGCTTGACAGCCGGCGATCTTGAAGACGAAATTTTTTAAAATATCATTGCCATATTCAGACAAGGTCGTCTCGGCATGAAATTGAACACCATAGATTTTAGCCTGATCATTCGCGATGGCCGCGATCGCAGTCTTGTCCGTGCTGGCTGCCAGAACAAAACCGTCGGGTATTTTGGCCACGGAATCGCCATGACTCATCAAAACAGTCTGAGGATCGGGTGTACCCGCTAATAATAATGAAGGCTGTTGACTAAAATGCAGCTTAGCCTGACCAAATTCACCATTGCCATTATTAGCCGCCACTTGACCACCCGGCAATTTATAAGCGATCAATTGCATACCGTAGCAGACGCCTAAGATCGGGATCTGCAGTTTAAAAATTTCCGGATCGATCGTAAAAGCATCATCAGCATAGACGGATTTGGGTCCACCAGATAAAATAATCGCTTTTGGCGCGTAGGCTTTAATTTCAGCAATCGTCATTTTGCGTGATTTCAATTCAGAAAAAACACCAAATTCACGAATGCGGCGGGTGATCAATTGATTATATTGACTGCCGTAATCAAGGACCAAAACTTTATCATATTGTTCAACTAGATCTGTCATTTATTTAATCGTATCCAATTTCTCTGTATCGATCACGGCGATCACAGGCAGATTGCGAAAATAGCCATTGTAATCCATCCCGTAACCAACCAAAAACTCATTCGGCACTTGAATGCCAGCATAATCAATTGCCACGTCAACGATCCGAGCCGCCCTTTTGTCGGTTAAAGCGACTAAGGTCACCGACTTAGCACCTTTTAACTTGAAATAATCACTGAGCCATTTCATCGTCCGGCCCGTATCGACGATCTCATCAACGATGACAACATCTCGATCGGTCAGATCCGTATCAACATCATGCGTGACACGGATATTGCCTGTTGACTGGGCATGATTATAGGATTTGACATCGATATAATCCAAATCAACATCCAAAGACATTTTGCGCAGCAAATCAGTCGTAAAAATTGCCGCACCCTTTAACACAGAAATAAATAAGGGTCGCGGTGAATCAGCAAACTTCGCGTCTAACTGATCGGCGATCCGTTGGACAACAGCCGAGATATCCGTTTCTGTTGCCAAAACACCTTTGATCGCAGGATGACTCACTAGTGCATTCATGCTTGCTCCAATCCAATTCTCTTGAATATTTTATCAACATTTCTCAAATGATAGTGATAATCAAAGGCATCATCGATTTCAGTCTGTGTCAATTTCGACGTGATCATGCTATCAGCTTCGACCAATTGTTTGAACATCACGTGTTGATCCCAAGAACGCGCCGTCAGAGGTTGTACAGTATCGTAAGCTGTTTCCCGGCTGAGACCCTTGTCGATCAATTTCAAAAGCAGACGCTGCGAATAGATCAGACCGTAAGTCTTATGCATATTCTGTTCCATCGTCTTTGGGAAAACAGCTAATTCGCTTAAGATTTTTGTGAAACGCTGCAACATATAATCGATCAAAATCGTCGTATCAGGCAAAATAATTCGTTCGGCTGATGAGTGCGAAATATCCCTTTCATGCCAAAGGGTGATATTTTCCATAGCTGTCTCCATATGGCCGCGGATCACCCGTGCTAGGCCAGTCATGTTCTCTGAACCGATCGGATTTCTTTTATGCGGCATCGCTGAAGAACCCTTTTGTCCAGCCGCAAAATTTTCCTCTACTTCATGAATTTCCGAACGCTGCAGACCGCGAATTTCCGTTGCAAAATTTTCGATACCTGTGGCGATCAAGGCAATACAATTAATATAATCTGCATGCAGATCGCGTGGCAGTACCTGTGATCCGATCGGCTGTGCTGTCAGCTTTAATTGTGCCATGGCATCTTCTTCGACTTCCATCGGCACATTGGCAAAAGTACCGACAGCACCGGACAGTTTACCCGTCTCGACAGCTGCAGCCACACGATCAAAGCGGCTGATATTGCGCTTGGTCTCTTGATAATAACGAGCAACAACCAGACCAAAAGTCGTCGGTTCAGCATGGACACCATGTGTCCGGCCCATCATGACCGTCTGCTTGTATTTTAGGGCCATACTTTTAATTTGTGCCAAGTAAGCCTGCAGATCCTGTTTAATGATCGCATCGGCTTGTTTAAAACGCAGACCTTGAGCCGTATCAACAACATCGGTCGAAGTCAGACCAAAATGGATCCAACGTTTTTCCGGTCCAAGCGATTCTGATACATCACGCGTAAAAGCCACGACATCGTGGTGCGTTTTCGATTCGATTTCAGCAAT
The DNA here is from genome assembly GCF_004102045.2 of Oenococcus sicerae. Taxonomy (GTDB): domain Bacteria; phylum Bacillota; class Bacilli; order Lactobacillales; family Lactobacillaceae; genus Oenococcus; species Oenococcus sicerae. The sequence continues at coordinate 1,656,329 of NZ_CP029684.2, forward strand.
GCGATCAACATTAAAAGCAGCTTTGGCTTTGATAGCGTCAACATCAGCTTGCGGAATTTTGCCATAATCAGCCCAAGCTTGATCAACAGCGATCTCAACTGCTAGCCAAGTCTGATATTGGTTTTCTAATTCCCAAACAGCAGCCATTTCCGGATTCGAATAACGATCAATCATATTGTATGCAGTGCCTCTCTATTAGTTGACCAAATATCTTTCAGTAAATGAGTCTGTTCGGCATGCGGGCCGACAGCGAAAGCCAATAACGGTAATTGCAGCAGTTCTTCGATTCGTTTCAAATAATTTTGAACACTAGCTGGCAGGTCTGACAATTTTTCTGCGGCCGTAATGTCTTCAGACCAGCCCGGCATCGTCTCGTAAACAGGCGTTGCTTTTTCCAAAAGACGCAGACTAGCTGGAAAATGATCAAGTTTTTCACCATTCACTTCATAAGAGGTCGCAATTTTAACTTCGTCAAGGCCGCTCAAAACATCGAGTGAATTGACTGCTAATTGCGTGATACCGGCAACTTGAACTGCATGACGCAAAGCGACTGTATCCAACCAGCCGATGCGCCGCGGCCGTTTTGTGATAACACCATATTCATGACCAATTTCACGAATATGATTACCAATGCCATTTTTCAGTTCAGTCGGAAATGGTCCCTCACCGACTCTTGAGGTATAAGCTTTCACCACACCGATCACCTGATTGATTTTATTGGGACCTGTGCCGCTGCCAACGGCTGCACCAGCAGCAACTGGATTTGAAGAAGTCACATAAGGATAAGTACCGTGGTCAATATCAAGCATGACGCCTTGTGCGCCTTCAAAAATGATTTTTTTGTCTTGTGCGGATAACTTGGCCATTAAATCAGTCGTATCCGTGACATAGGCTGCTAGCTGTTTGCCATATTCAGAATATTCATCGTAAATCGTCTGAAAATCAAAAGCCTGACCACCATATAATTTCGTAATTTCTTTATTCTTAAAGGGTAAAAATTCTTTTAAAACTGCTTTGAAGGCTTCTGGGTCGATCAGATCAACCATTCGAATGCCTTGGCGATTAACTTTATCAGCGTAAGTAGGACCGATACCTTTTTTAGTCGTGCCAATGCGGCCGCCGCTTGCTTCTTCAGCAAGACCGTCTAAAGCAATATGATAAGGCATGATCACGTGCGCACGATCCGAGATCCGCAGACCCGAAAGATCGATCCCGCGTGCTGCCAGCATTGCCATTTCTGCTAAAAGTGCCTTCGGATTAACAACTTCACCATTGCCAATGATCGCTAAATGATTCGGATTAATAATTGCGACCGGCAAAGAAGAAAGCTCAAACTTTTCATTCTTATGGTAAACCGTGTGTCCGGCATTATCACCGCCTTGATATCTGACAACAGCATCTGCCGTCTGACATAACAAGTCGACTACTTTACCCTTTCCTTCGTCTCCCCATTGAGACCCAACTACGACAATTCCAGCCATGAATTCTCCTACAGTTCTAGATATTAATAAAAAACACGTCGATACTCCCGACGTGAATTACTATATGTGATTAGAACACGAACATTCTCAAATACGGACGTAATTTGGTGCCTGTTTTGTAATATGGACATCGTGGGGATGAGATTCAACCAATCCGGCATTCGTGATTCTGACAAATTGGCCACGCTCGATCAAATCATTGATCGTAGCTGAACCTGTATAGCCCATACCGGAACGCAAGCCGCCGAGGTCTTCAAAAATGACATCATCAACCTTGCCTTTATAAGGCGTCACAGCTTCAATGCCCTCAGGAACCAGTTTGTTGACTTCTTTGACTTCACCTTGGAAATAACGATCCTTGGAGCCATTTTGCATGGCTGCCATCGAACCCATACCGCGATAAGACTTATATTTTTTGCCATCTTCGCCAACGATCACTTGGCCAGGAGCTTCGGCTGTTCCGGCCAGCATCGAACCCAGCATGACAGCATTACCGCCAGCAGCGATCGCTTTGACAATATCACCAGACCATTTCAAACCACCATCAGCGATGATCGTTTTACCATTTTTTTCGGCCACTTCTGCCGCGTCCGTAATGGCTGTAATTTGCGGGACACCGACACCGGCAACAACACGTGTGGTACAGATGGATCCAGGACCGATACCGACTTTAGCAACATCAGCACCGGCATCGTAAAGGGCCTGGGTACCTTGAGGCGTCGCGATATTACCACCGATAATATTCAAGGTCGGATAAAGTTCACGGATCTGGCGAATTTTTCTTAAAACACCTTCGGAATGTCCGTGTGCCGAGTCAACAATAATCGCATCAGCACCAGCATCTACCAAAGCTTTAACACGTTCCAGCGTATCATTTGTCACGCCAACACCAGCTGCTGCGATCAGCCTGCCATTTTGATCAGTTGCGGCATTGGGATACTTATCCGCATCAATATCAGCGGTCTTGACCCTGGCAACTTCTTTAGCCTGATCAGCGATCAGCATGTTCTTATGAATGACTCCCAGTCCGCCATTTAAAGCCAGCTGTGTTGCCAAACGACCTTCAGTCACTGTATCCATGGCAGCACTTAAAATTGGAATATTTAAGTGCAAAGTCGGCGTTAGATCAGTACCCAATTGAACTTGATCGGGCGTTACTTCTGATTTTAACGGTACCAGTAAGACGTCATCAAAAGTCAAACCGAGTTTTGCATATTTCTTTGAAAAATCTGTCATATTATCCCCGCATTTTTTTAATACAAAAAGGCATCCGCAGAAAAACTCAAAGTCAGCTGCAGACGCCAAAAAAGACATCCGCAGATAGTCCAGCATTGGTGCTGGGTAGAGACTGTCAGCCATTGTCCGACGATATACCTGCTTGGTTGTTCTTATCTTACCAGAAATAAGTTAGAATGCAAGGATTTGTTAAAAAACGTCATTTGCCCTGGGTCTGGCGTTCAAAATCAACTAATTGATAGCCGATATCATGGCGATAATCAAGGGCTAAAGCCGCCTGATCCAAATAATGATAAAGCTGTTTTTGTGCAGCAGCTGCTGTTTTAGCGTGAGTCACCAGCGTTGCGACCCGCCCGCCATTAGAAAGAAAAGCGGACGCTGATTTTGTCACGGCGGCATAATCAATGTCGATCGCCGCAGGCAATTGGGCAGACAGCGGCGTCAAAAAACCTTTTTTAACATCAGCCGGATAGCCCGGCGCCGACAAGACCACTGCCAAAAAAACATCAGTTGTCTGCCAGTTGACCAGCGGCTGTTTGCCATCTAACAAATCCAAAATCAGCTGGTAAAAATCTCCCTGCAGCTGCGGCAGGATAGCTTGCGTCTCCGGATCACCAAAGCGGACATTGAATTCAACAACTTTCGGACCACTTTTTGTTAGCATCAGACCCGTATATAGGACGCCGATAAAAGGACAGCCTTGATCGCACATCGCCTTCAAACTAGGCTCGACAATCTTTTTGATCGTCTCATGAATCGTCATCTCCGATACTTCTGCGACAGGACTGTAAGCACCCATGCCACCCGTATTCGGACCCTTATCATGATCGAAGCGCCGCTTATGGTCTTGAGCAGGCGGTAGATGAACAGCCGCACCATTTTCACCGATCAAGCTGAAAAAGGAAAACTCGATCCCCTGCATAAATTCTTCGATAACTAAATCTTCATGGGGAAACTTGGCATATAAATTGACTAAATAATCTTTAGCTGCTTGACGGTCAGAAATGATCGTGACGCCTTTGCCGGCCGCCAGACCATCCAGCTTAAAAACGACTGGCAGATCATGTTTGGCCAAAATAGCTTGGGCTTGTGCTAAAGAATTTACACTATCAAAATCGGCCGTCTTCACCTTCGCTTCTTTTAAAATATTTTTCGCAAAGGTCTTGGAGCCTTCCAATCGAGCTGCTTGCTTGCTGGGTCCGAAAATGCGTAAGCCAGCCTGCTTAAATACGTCGACCACCCCTAGCACGAGCGGTTCTTCGCTGCCGACAAAAGTGAGATCAATTTTTTTCTTTTGGGCAAAGGCCGCCAATTCCGTCAACTGGTCAACTGCGATCGCAACTGTTTGAATACCCGCTGAGATCATGCCGTCGTTTCCCGGTGCCACATATACCTGCTCAACTTGCGGACTTTTCACAAAGGTCTTCGCCAAGGCATGCTCGCGGGCACCGGCTCCGATGATTAAGACTTTAGCCATTTAAATCCTCCTTTAGTGCCTGAAATGACGATTATGAGAAAAGACTAGGGCCACACCGAGTTTGTTGGCCATGGCGATCGAATCCTTATCCTTGATTGATCCACCAGGCTCAACGATAGCTCGAATGCCCTGATCAGCTGCAAATTTTACCGAATCATCCATTGGGAAAAAAGCGTCAGAAGCCAAAACTGCTTGTGAAAACGCCGGCTTAGATTGGGCGTGTTTGATCGCGATCTTGACTGAATCAATGCGGTTCGGCTGACCGGCACCAATACCCAAAGTCTGTCCATCGGCTGCAACTAAAATCGCGTTAGACTTAACATGTTTAACAGCTTTTTGAGCAAAGACCAAGGACTTGATCTGCTCAGCTGTCGGCTTAATTTCAGAAACACATTCGAAGTCATCAGCTTCTTCGACCACAGTATCCATTTGCTGAACGACTGCGCCGCCCAATACCGACGTGATCTCCAGTTCTTTTGGCAATTGATCGGCCATTGGCAGTTTCAACAAACGCAAATTCTTTTTCTTGGCCAAAACCGTGTAAGCTTCGTCCGTAAAGCTCGGTGCAATAATAATTTCAAGGAAGATCGCGTGCATTTTTTCAGCGGTGGCCCGGTCGACTTCTCGATTCAAAACCACGATGCCGCCGAAAATCGAGATATCATCAGCTGCAAAGGCCTTGTCCCAAGCTTTTTCAATTGTGCTGGCTTGACCGATACCGGCTGGATTCATATGTTTTAAAGTGACAACGGTCGGCGCTGTTTGAAATTCAACGATCGTACGCAAAGCCGCATCAGCATCTTTGATATTGTTGTAGCTTAGCCGTTTGCCATGAAGGATCTCTGCACGCAGAATCGAATAATCTTTCGGCAGCTGGTCTGCATAAACAGCCGCTGTTTGATGTGGATTTTCACCATAGCGCAGGTCAAAATCCTTTTCGTAACTGACGGTTAATTTTTCTGGATAAGACTCGTCAGACAGATAGTTCGCGATCAAAGTATCATAAGCAGCCGTATGGCGGAAAGTCTTAGCTTGTAGATGGTGGCGGAACTCGGCCGTCACAGTCTGATCATTGATCGCAGTCAATACCGCCGCGTAATCATGCGGATCAACCACAACGATCACATCTTTTGCATTTTTAGCAGCCGAGCGCAGCATCGATGGACCACCGATATCAATGTTTTCGATCGCTTGATCATAGGTCACGTCGGCTTTTTCGATCGTCTCTTTAAAGGGGTAAAGATTGACAGCGACTAAATCGATCGGTGTAATGTCGTGAGTTCGCAGTGTTGCCATATGTTCAGGATCATCCCGTTTAGCTAATAAAGCAGCATGAATATTCGGATGTAGTGTCTTGACACGGCCATCCAAAATTTCTGGAAAACCCGTAATGTTTTCAACTGCAGTTGCCTTGATGCCAGCTTTTATTAAGGTTTGGAGCGTCCCGCCAGTCGAAATGATTTCATAGTCATGTTCAATTAAACCTTGGGCAAATTCAATCAAGCCATCTTTATTAGAAACACTTAGCAATGCTCTTTTCATACTGTGAATACTCCTTTTTCAACCAAATATTTTAGTGTTTGCGGATATAGCCGATGTTCAACTGCATGTATTTTAGCTGCCAAACTTGCAAGGTCATCATCCTCTTCGATTCGGACCGGCTGTTGGGCAATGATCCTGCCGGAATCAATTTGGCTATTGATGTAATGAATCGTGACACCAGTCACTTTAACACCATAATCAAAGGCGTCTTCAATGCCATGCTGGCCTGGAAAACTCGGTAATAAAGCCGGATGAATATTGATAATTTTATTTGGAAAAGCTGCCAGCAGATCGGCACCGATGATCCGCATAAAGCCGGCCAGCAAGATCCCTTGAACTTGATCGCTTGTTAATTGTGCCATGATCTGTGCTTCAGCTTCGTGCTTGCTGCCGGCTTTCACATAATTGATATAAGTTGTCGGAATTTGAGCCTTGCGGGCACGTTCGATCACATAAGCGTCGCGATGATCAACGATCAATCGCACGATGCTGACCTGTGGCAGATTTTCTTGGACGTAATCGACTAAGGCTGTGAAATTAGTGCCGTTTCCCGAAGCGAAAACGGCTAATTTAATTTGGTCGGACCTGTCTGCTACCAAGGTGCTTCTCCATGAAAGTCAACTGCCGGACCATCATTTGATCGATCTATGATCTGACCGACAATATAGACCCTTTCACCAGATTTTTGCAGCTGAGCCTTGACTGCTTGAGCTTGATCAGGACTGACCGCAGTCAGCATACCGATGCCTAGGTTAAAGGTGCACAGCATGTCTTGTTTTGAAAGCTGACCAGTCTGCTGAAGTCTTTGAAAAATTGCTGGGATCGGCCAACTCTGCCAATTGATCACTGCAGCCAGCTGTTTGTTAAACATACGCGGCAGATTCTCTAGCAAACCACCGCCCGTAATATGTGCAAGACCATGGATCTGACCAGTCGGCAGCAGCGGTAATAAGGATCTAACGTAAATGCGCGTGGCCGTTAATAATTCTTTTTGCAGATCGTCATCGAGATCCTGCCAAGTCTTATGAGCGTCTGTCAATAATAATTTGCGCACGAGACTAAAGCCATTTGAATGCAGACCACTAGAGGCTAGTCCAAGTAAAACATCACCTGTTTTGACGCGACTGCCATCCAGGATCTGATTTTTTTCAGCGATACCAACGGCAAACCCAGCCAAATCATACTCATCTTTGCGATACATATCCGGTAATTCAGCTGTTTCGCCGCCAATTAAAGCCATTTTTGAAGCACGGCTAGCCATCGCAATACCAGAAACGATCTGGGCCACTTTATCAGGTGCAACTTTGTCAATGCCCATGTAATCAAGCATAAACAAAGGTTTTGCCCCCTGTGCCAAAATATCATTCACGATCATAGCCACTAGATCCTGGCCGATCGTTTTATGCTGATCTGCGGCTTGAGCTAATAATAATTTTGAACCAACACCATCACTGCCAGCAATCAAAACAGGTTCTTGATATCCTTGCGGCAATTGAAAAATCGAAGCAAAACCGCCGATACCAGCCAAAACACCGTCCGTATAAGTTGATTTAACTGCATTGGACATTTTCTGGACAGCTTGATCACCGGCTGTGATATCAACACCAGCTTTTGTGTAAGCATCAGCCATGTTAAACACCCTTCTTGACAGAAATAATTTCCGGCATTGCGGCCATCGGTTCTGCATCAAAAGTCACGAGTCCGGCTGCAACTTTATCGCTCAATGATGCCTCGTAATCGTAGACCGGTGAAGGATAATGGCCGTCGAAATACGCCGTTGTCAAACCACTGCCTGTGTAAGGCGTTTTTAAGTTGATCGAACGGACCAGGCCTTCAACAGATAAAAAGGCTAAAGAATCAGCTTGAATCATGCTCGTCATTTCTGCCAGACTGTGATTAGCCGCCATTAATTCTGTAGTCGTTTGCATATCAACACCATAAAAAGACGGATATTTAAAGGCCGGTGACGCGATACGAACGTGAACAGCTTTGGCACCGGCATCTTTGAGCATGCGAATAATGTACATCGAGGTCGTCCCGCGCACGATCGAATCATCAACCAAAACAATTGATTTTCCAGCTACCACTTCTTTGACAGCCGATAGTTTCATACGTACAGCTCGTTCGCGCTTATCTTGATTTGGCTGAATGAAGGTTCGGGCGATATATTGATTTTTAACAAGTCCCATTTCATTGGGCAATCCTGCCTCTTCAGCAAAGCCTTGAGCTGCAGACAGGGATGAATTTGGCACGCCGACAACCAGATCCGCGCCGGGAACTGGTTGTTCTTGTGCCAGACAACGACCCATTTTTTTTCGTGCGATATGGAC